>JAIFLU010000046.1 GCA_020048915.1 Bacteroidota bacterium
ATGCTCGCCTCTTCCTGTAAATTTCACCAATACCAGTGCCGGGACAGGAACCTTAACCTATAATTGGGATCTGGGTAATGGGAATACCTCTAGTTTAAAGGACCCAAAAGCTGTTTATACAACCCCGGGGACTTATAAGGTTAAGCTTACTGTGAATAATGGCACTCAAACCAATTCAATTGAAAAAAATATTACCGTTTTTAAAAACCCGACTGCAAACTTCACCGCCACACAAAAGGGATGTATTCCTATAAATATTCCATTTACCGATGCCTCTGCTAAAGGAGATGCAAACATTACAAAATGGAACTGGGATTTTCGAAACGGTGTAACCACGACCGACCAAAACCCGACCAACTATTACACCACTGCCGGGAAATACGACATTTTTCTGGAAGTTATTGATGGTAATGGATGCAAATCGAATATTGAGAAAAAAGGGTTTGTCGATTTGGTAGAAAAGCCAACAATTAGCTTTTTTCCGACACCTGCATCTTCATGCGTAGTGCCTGCAACAATTCAATTTACCAATCAAACTACTGGTGGAGGCACCCTTTCTTATGCCTGGGATTTTGGAGGAGGTTCCACCTCCACTTCAAAAAGTCCATCGCATACGTATACTGCATTTGGAACCTATAATGTAAAACTGGTGGCAACTTCCGATTATGGATGCTCCGCAACTTTAAATGTTCCTTCGATTGTTATTGGAGAAGTTACAGCAAATGGCTCTCTAAAACAAGGGACGGTTGATATAAAAAACAATGATATTATTTGTACCGGAGAAATTGATTATTCCAATCTCTCTGTTGGAAATGCAAATTGTTTTTGGGATTTTGGCGATGGTTTCAGTTCGTATTCAAAATCGGGCAAGCATCCATATGTTAATGCAGGGAAATACACCATTAAACTGGTAGCTGCTCCCGGCGATGCCTGTGCGGACACGGTAAAATGGAGTATCACAGTTGAAAAAGCATCTGCTGCCTTCACGCTTTCCCCGGAGTCTTCCTGTAACAAATCCACGACTGTGGCTTTAACCAATCAATCTTCTGCAAATATTGTTTCGTATGAGTGGAAATTCGATGATAATACAACTTCGACCCAGCAAAATGTAGTTCGCACCTATACAATTCCTGCGGACAAGGATCAGTTTGTTATCCACGAAGATTACAGTTACCCCATTACACTTTCGGTAACCAGCACAAACGGGTGCAAAGCCAGTATTCAAAAATTCTTTACGATTCAACAACCAACAGCTTTGTTTTCAGCTTCTACTATTAAAGGCTGCGCTCCACTCACCGTTAATTTTACCGACAGAAGTGTTTCGAATGACCAGATAACAACCCGTGAGTGGAATTGGGGTGAAGGAACGCCTCAATCATCGCCTCTCAGCAATATTTCTCATACATACAATACTCCCGGAATCTATCCTGTCGAAATGGTAGTAAATACGATCAACGGTTGCAAGGATAATTCATACATTTTGAATATTCAGGTGGGAAGTGCGCTGGTTCCCGATTTTCAGACAGTAACCCCCTCTATTTGTTCTTCGCAAAATATCCAGTTCACCGATAACTCGCCTGTTGGAAATATTACCCGCTGGCATTATTCTATTAATGGTATTGGAGCACCAGTTTGTTCGGACAATTCAAATCCTTTATTTAAAATGAAGGTTGATACGGGAGTCCTTCCGGTAAAATTAATGGTAGAATACAATGGCTGTTTTTCAGAGGTAACAAAAAACACAGCTGTCACAAACGACGGCCCACTCGGAAATTTTGATTTCGCGATGAATTGTTCTGTTGCCCGATCGGTTGCCTTCAAAGCCACCGCAAAAAAAGCACTATCGTTTCTATGGGATTTCGGAGATTCACAAACCAATACAACTGATTTAAATATAACCCATGTTTATGCTGCTGAAGGGAATTATACTGTAAAATTTATTACGTTAAACGGATTGTGTTCCGACACCGTAATTCGGGTTGTAAAAGTACGAGACCACCAACCTTCGTTTACTTTAAAAGCGGAAACTTGCGCGGCTACTAAAGTTTACTTTAACAGCAAAGCGTCGCATAAACTTTCTGATTCTTGTAAAGAAAAATATCTATGGAATTTTGGCGACTCATCGCAAATGATCAGAACCGGAAAAGATTCTGTATCTCACGAATTTACCAAAGGAGGAACATTTCAGGTAAAAGTTTTTGCTTTTTATGACGATGGTTGTGTTGATTCTATTGCAAAACCAATACGGGTTTTTAAACCCAAAGCCGGTTTTACTGTAGATAAATCGGTTGGTTGTGCTCCCCTTCCGGTTACATTTACAGATATTTCTGTTCCCGATGTGCATCCGATTGTTTTCTGGAGTTGGGATTTTGGAGATGGCAACAGTTCAACCTATACTTCTCAGCAAGCATCGCTAATGAATACGTATGGGTATCCTTCGGAATACAATGCAGTCCTGAACGTTTCTGATGATTTTGGTTGCTCTGCCAGTTTCGAAAAACTAATTGGTGCCGCTACCCCTTCAGCTGTTTTCTCAGCTACCACTTCTACTCAAATTTGTGCGGGCACAGAGGTCAGTTTTTTATATGACTATCTTGATCCCGACAGCGCTATCTGGAATTTTGGGAATGGACACATTATTCGTTCAAAACTTAAGCCAACCAAATTTACATTTCAGGATACCGGCAAACACACCATTTCGCTAACTATATTCAAGTTTGGTTGCAGTGATAATTTTTCGTATTCCGATTATATTCAGGTGCAAAAAGCCGACGCCAGGTTTACCGTTTCCGACACTGCTTTTAATTGTTATCCTAAACTTATTAACTTTAATCATACTACCGGAAACAAAAATATTCAAAATGGAAGATGGATTTACGGACAGGGAAACAATTCCTCTCCCGGATATGTACCCTCCACCAGTTACAATTATACTGAGCCCGGAATATTTAATGCAAAGCTGCAAATTGAAACTTCTTTTGGGTGCGCCGATACTTTTAATCGATCTATAAAAATTACCGGCCCTGTTGGCTTTTTTGAAGTAACCCCCAAACAGGCCTGTAAAGGTGACAATATAACCTTTACTATGGTTGATACCGCGAACGTTTTCAGCTTTGAATGGGATTTAGGTGACGGAAATTTTTCTACACAAAACCCGGTGATTCACAAGTATGGTAGCGTTGGAAACAAGACTTCCCGACTTATTCTGTATGGCGACAAAGGTAAATGTATTCCTCCTCCGGTGGAGCAAAGTGTTTATGTATATGAAGTTATTGCCGGAATAAACCT
Organism: Bacteroidota bacterium; assembly: GCA_020048915.1. Taxonomy (GTDB): domain Bacteria; phylum Bacteroidota; class Bacteroidia; order Bacteroidales; family JAAUTT01; genus JAAUTT01. Next base: position 3,289 of record JAIFLU010000046.1, read on the forward strand.
GCCTGATACTTCAGTTTGCGAGGGAACAGATATTCTTTTCGCCAGTGGTTCATCCGGTGCATCTATTTTTGCATGGAATTTTGGAGATGGAGTAACTTCTGCCGTAGAATCGCCTACCCATAAATTAGCAATTGGAACGTTTAATGCATCCTTAATAGTAACTAATGCTCAAGGCTGTAAAGACACCGCTATTCAGGCTATAGTTGTCCATCCGCTTCCTAACCTGATTGTTAGCAACGATACTACCATTTGTGCAGGAGGAAGTGCTTTGTTAAAGGCAATTACCAATAGCAACGCTATTCGCTGGGAACCTAACAATAGCTTGAGTTCGGCCAATATAAAGAATCCAATCGCCAACCCGGCACAAACAATAGCTTATAAAGCAATTGCAATTGATACAATTTCGCGATGCGAACGCAGAGACTCTGTTCAGATAGTTGTTCAACCGGAACCAGAAGTTGAAATGATTGTTGAATCGAGCAATGTGGTTTCAGGTCGGCCCGTTCAACTTACAGCTAATACGGAACCTGGCGCTACCTTTGATTGGTCTCCTGCCGAATTGGTGAGCTGCAAAAACTGTTTTAATCCAATAACAACTCCCAGAGCAAATGCTAACTATGTATTACTGGTTACCGATAAAAATAAATGCTTTACGGTAAAAAAGGAGTTCGCCATAACGGTTGATGAAGGCGCAAAAGCCTTCGATGTCCCTACGGCTTTCACTCCTGGCGGTGATGTAAAAAACAGCATTTTTAAAGTTGAAGGATACAACGTAAAACAATTACTCGAATTCAAAATTTATAATCGCTGGGGAAATCTGGTATTTTCGAGTAACGATTTATCGAAAGGATGGGACGGAATGTATCAGGGAAAAGCTCAACCGATTGATTCGTATGTTTACACTATAAAAATAGAAACATTCGATGGGGAAATAGAGAGTAAAACCGGAACAGTTTTATTGCTTCGTTAAGAACTTATTATTTATTAAATTTTACAGGCAGGTAATGAAAGTTCAGATTGTTTGGCATGAATGTTGAAAAATCCAAATCGGGTTCAACTACAAATCCAATCTTGAATTATTCTTACCTGTTTTAATAAATAATAACTAAAATGTATGAAAACTAAAAACCAATCTGCCCTGAAAAATACCGCTTTTTTAAAGAATAATATTCGCGTTTTATTAGGCACATTTATTTGCACAATGCTGCTATCTTCATGTTCTCAATATCAATATGTCTTTTTGAACAGCAATTTAAAAAAACCTGATGTACAATATTTCGTTCATGAAAATGATTCGTTAAGAGTTAAATATTCATTTTCGGGAGAAAACTGCCCCGTAACCATCGAAGTTTTTAATAAACTCACAACCCCTGTTTATGTTGATTGGAGTAAATCGGCCATAATTATGAATGACACCCGTTTGAGTCTTTGGTCTGATAAATACAAATTGAACGCAACGTCCGACGGTTATGAAATAAAAAATAAAAATAGCTATTCATCAAGCCAGGGTGAGATTAGTGGTACAATTTACCGCAACGAACAGATTAGCTTTATTCCACCTCAATCGAAAGTGCGCGTTTCTCCTATATCTCTAAGAGACAATTTCCTGGCGATAAACTCTCAGGATTCCATATCGAAGGTATATTTTGCAACAAAGGAAGGGGTTATTTCAACTGAAAAACATTCCTATAATAAAAATACTACACCGCTTTATTTTCGGTGCTTTCTAACCTATTCAAACAAAGAGGATTTTTCTTCTCCTTTTTATTCAGATAATGCTTTTTGGGCATCCGATGTTATTCAAACTATGTCGAAAGCAATTACAATTCAATCCGATATATTTCAAATAAAAAGAACCACAGGAGTTGGAAAGTTTATGGGCTGTACAACAATTTTGGGACTATTAGTAATACTGGCTTTATTGAACGATTAACTAAGGCATTTGTATAAGCTACTGCTTATTTAATGCATATAACTAACTACTAACAAACAACTAAAATGAAAAAACCGAACAAGTCGACAGGGTGGGTTATAACCTACGCAGCCTTAGGGGTAAATTTAATTCTTGGACTGCTTTACGCCTGGAGCGTATTTAAAAAAGCCCTGGTAGCCGATTGGGGATGGACCAATATGGAGGCATCCCTTCCCTACACAGTTTCAATAGCTATTTTTGCCTTTATGATGATTTTTGCGGGCAGGGCGCAGGATAAAATTGGCCCACGCTATGTTACCATGCTGGGAGGATTAATGCTGGGGCTAGGATTAATTTGCTCGGGATTTGCTCCTACTCCTTTTTGGATGGTAATTACGTTTGGTGTAATTGGAGGATTAGGTATAGGATTAGGATACTCGGCAACTACCCCCTGCGCTATAAAATGGTTTGAATCTTCAAAAAAAGGATTAATCTCCGGAATTGTAGTTTCGGGAGTTGGTTTAGCTCCGGTATACATAGCTCCTCTCACGGCATATCTTTTGAAATTATATGGCATACAGCACACCTTTATTACTTTAGGAGTTATAGCCATTATAGTAGTCTTCATTTTTTCGCTATTTCTTAAAAATCCTCCCGAAGGATATATTCCTGAAAACACTGTTTCAGCAACAAAGAAATCAGCTCCTTCGGTAATAAATATTGAATGGAAAGAAATGATTAAAACCCCGCAGTTCTATTTACTGTGGACCATGTATTTATTAACAGCAACGGCTGGACTAATGCTAATTGGCCACCTTGCAAGCATTGCTGCTACCCAGGCGGCATGGAAAGCCGGATTTATACTGGTGGTTGTGCTTTCACTTTTCAATGCATTTGGTCGTGTATTAGCCGGTATTTTATCGGATAAAATTGGACGAACCAATGCTATGTTTGTAGTCTTCCTGATTCAGGCTGCAAACATGTTTGCCTTTTCGTATTTCACAACCATACCAACGCTCATATTTGGATCGGCTGTTGCAGGACTGGCCTATGGAGCCTTGTTCACATTATTCCCTACTACTACCGCCGATTATTTTGGACTTAAGAATCTGGGGGTAAATTATGGTCTGGTATTTACAGGCTGGGGGATTGCCGGAGTAGTAGGCCCCATTTTAGGTGGTTTGGTTATGGATAAAACCGGCTCATACAATATTTCGTACGCAGTGGCAGGCTCCCTCTTAATAATTGGCCTGGTTCTGGTAAAAATAACAAAAGCTCCTGCAATTAAATAGGATAGGGAAAATATTGAGCTGGTAATTAATCCCTCCAATGATTTCAAAGCTATTGTAGCAAGAAATATAGATATTTCGATATCCCCAGTATCGCTTATAACAAAAAATATCGTGCATAGCACAATTTTGGCGATGCTTGCTACACATTTTTTATATTTGTCATCATAATGAATGGACAGAAAATAACGCACTGAAACAGATGATTCGTACTATTTCAATTCAATTTTTGCTTTTTCTTCTGTTGACTACAACTGAGTCGGTTTCACTTTTTGCGGCAAAGGAATCGTCTCAGAAAGCTTATAATGAATGTATTTTTGTCATCTCAAACTATTCGGGCGTTGACGCTACTGTGTCAGAAAGCAGATCAATAAAGGAGCTGCTTGATTTGAATATTGATGGATTCCGTTTTAACCTGGAATGGGGAAAAAAGCAAAATCAGTTGTTGTTAAAAACTTCAACCAATATGCTCGATTTTGTGGAAGTATTAAAACTAATAAAAACAAAGCTTGATGCTGATAAACAGAAGGTACTTACCTTGTTTCTCGACTTTAATATAAATGTAAATGAGTTAACTGCCGCGTTCGATTCTGTTGGACTACTTCCATATTTATACCGGCATGATACTTTTAACGGCTGGCCTTCTTTAAAATCAATGATCGAGGATCATAAGCAGTTAGTTGTATTCTCGATGCAAGAGCATCGGACAAATCCCGAGTGGATGCATTACGTTTGGAATTACGCCGTAGAGCCATACTTTTCGTTACTCGATGCCCCCGATTTTATAGGTGAATTTCTGAAAGGAGATCCCAAAAACGAATTATTGATTTATAACGATTTTAATTTTCCTGTTAAGTATTTGTCGTCTAATAAAGATGCGTTTGATACCAATCAGAACCCATATCTCATCGAACACATTAAAAACATATGGAGCAGAACGGGAAAAACGCCCAACTTTATTATGCTCGATTCTTACTTAGGTTGGATCAGAGCAGTTTTAGAACGACTTAACGATTTTAAAACCCTGAGCGGTACAGTTACTTATAATACCCAACTGCTAAATTATGTTAATTGGGAGGGGAGAAATAGTCTCACGAGCGGAAAGTTTTGTTTTCCTGCCGGACCTGGTGATAACCTCACTTTAACTCCAAAAAGTCCTGGCTATCGGTTTAAACCCGCATCTATTACTTTTAAGGAACCAACTCAAAATAAAGTTCAGCACTTTATAGCCTTTCCGCTCGAACTAAACGAAAACCTGGAAGCTCATTTTCCCTTTGAGCATAACTCCTTTGATAAAAGCAGCAACAACCTGGATGGAAGCCCTATCGGAGTGAAGTTTATAAAGGATTCCATTAGAGGATTTGTGGCTTCGTTCGATGTAAAAAGTCACATTGTACTCCCCAGAGCTGAAGAATTCAATATCCGTGATCACGATTTTACTGTCTCTGCATGGATAAAAATTGAAAAATACCTTCCCAACAAACCCGATTATTGCATCGTCGGAACACCTAATAACTCTTATCAGGAAGGAATTCATTTACTTATAAGAAACACACGTCCATATTTCGGTTTCTACAGTAACGATTTAGCAGGTAAAACTATTATTGAACCAAATCGCTGGTATCACTTGATTTGGCGTTATAACAAACAAAATGGGGAACAAGCCATATTTGTAGATGGCAAGCTTGATAGCCGTTCACTGGGGCACCCCTCTTTTAAAGGAAGAGACAAATTATTTGTCGGAGTGGCAGGTTTTAGTTGGGCATCAAATATGTTTGGGTCCATTGATAATCTTACAATTTGGTCGCGGGCGCTGGGGAACGAAGAAATTTGGAGTATAAGTAAAGAGATAGTTGAAATTATCCCCAATAGAAATATCTTTCTCCGTTTTCCAATTGCATCTTTTATCGTAATTGGAATTTTTATCGTATTCCTGGTTATTGGCTTATTTTTTTACACCAAAAAGTCGCGTTCAAAGAAAAAAGACAGTCTTTCGGGCAAAATAAACGAACAGAGAGTCGACAATTCACTTTCTCGTGAAAAGAATTATATCCAATTATTTGGCGATTTTAAGATTGTTAATAAAGATGGCGAAGATATTACCAATCAGTTTACTCCCAAAATAAAACATTTGTTCTTATTGATCCTCTTGTATTCTCAACGGGATAAAAAAGGTATTTCAACCAAAGAATTATCAGAAATACTCTGGCCGAATTATGCCCATCAAAATACCAAGAATAGTCGCGGTGTCACCATGCGGAAGCTTCGGCTTATCCTGGAGTCGATGGATAAAGTGGAGATTATTTTTCATATCGAAAGTTGGTACATGAAATTTTCGGGGAACGTTTACTGCGATTATCTGGAATGTCTTAAACTTTTAAACAACTCAAAAGAAGAGGATCTTCAGTTTTATTCGAATTTTTACGCACTAGTTAGATCCGGGGAGATTTTTAAAGATGAATCGCACGATTGGCTGGATGATTTCAAAGGATATATAGCCAATAGTATTGTGGATATCCTTATGAAGTTTATACAAAAACTAAACCTTGAAAAAGATGGTGAATTCATTCTAAAATTAACAGATCGCATCCTGATTGCCGATCCGGTGACTGATCAAGCCCTTGAAATTAAACTGAAACTATTGGTTAAACAAAATAACTACAAATTAGCGCGTTATACGTATGAAAAGTTTTCTGCAACTTACTCTGAATTGTATGGCGATAAATACACCACAACTTTCGATTCCATAATCTCTTCGTAATTTATAACAATTCTTAATTAAAATTTCCATAAAACGCCAATTTCCATATAATAAATTAATTACAAACAATTCACCTCTTCCGCATTTACTCAATTAACCCATAAAATAACCCACAACTAACCGGCTTGTAAGTTTAAGTTAACAACCTGCTAATAGGCTGATGTTATCTTTCGGAAAAACTGAATCGTTTTATAAACTTATGAAGAAACTGGTTACGCTTTTTAAAAATATATTCTCGAAGAAGAGAATGGTTACCTGGATAATTATTGGTACCGTTATAGGTTGCATTTCGTTATTAAAAGTTGGCAATACTGTAATGACTTATACCTCAACCGACAAGTATTGTATGTCGTGTCACATCCATCCTCAGGCTGACCAAAGCTGGAAGCTTTCCATCCATCATAAAAACAGGTCGGGTGTTTCAGCGCACTGTGTAGATTGCCACCTTCCACCAAAAGGACATGGTTATTTACCCGCAAAAGTAAAACATGGTTTGAAAGATGCCTATGGCTTTTATTTTAAGGACAGTGCAAAAATTAATTGGGAAGAGAAAAGAACCCTCGAAAAAGCGAAAGATTTTGTTTACGAGGCTTCTTGCCTCAAATGTCACGAAAACCTTTTTCCTGTATCGCTTTCAACCAATGGATCGAATGCTCATTTGTCCTATATTTCGAATAAAGAAAATCTGTCTTGCTTAAACTGTCACTTAAATGTTGGCCACTTTGATAAAAATGCACAACACGAGCACAATAAGAACTTTGGCGTAAATGCAAGTGAAAGTAAGGAGATATTTATGGAGGCAACTCAAGTAGAACGTTTTGAAAATTTCACTGAAAAAATCCCTGGAACTGGAGTTTCTTTTAGCATGGTAGCCATTCCTGAAGGGGTTTTTAGTATGGGTAGCCCAAATAGCGAACCGCTAAGGCGCGAAGATGAAGGCCCGTTGCACAAAGTTAAAGTTTCAAGATTCTGGATGGGAAAAGTAGAAGTAAGTTGGGATGAGTACCTGGCATTCTTTAAAGCAACATCCTCGCAGGGACGCACCGAAGGCGAAGAAATTAAGACTAAAAATGTAGATGCTATTTCAGGCCCTACTCCTCCATGGGGAGCTCCCGATCAGGGTTGGGGAAAAGGGTCACGTCCTGCAATTACCATGACCTGGCATGCTGCTAACGTTTATTGTGAGTGGTTGTCGAAAGTAACCGGGAAAAAATATCGCTTACCAACCGAAGCAGAGTGGGAATATGCCTGCCGTGGCGGTAAAAAAACACCCTATTTCTTTGAAGGAGATCCGAAAAAATTCACCTCGCAAGGCTTCTTTCGGAAAATATTTGGCCCCGATACTGCAAACATAAACTCCATGGTGGTTTATAAGGAAAACAGCCCGTCGAAAACCCAGGAACCTAAAGCAGTAAAAGCGAATCCTTTTGGATTGATAAATATGCTCGGTAATGTCACTGAATTCTGCTCCGATTATTATTCACCTGATTATTATAAACTAAGCAAGGGGAAATTGATGACAGATCCAAAAGGCCCCCGAAAAGGAGTTGAACATGTAATCCGAGGAGGTTCATTTAAGAGCGATGCCAGGGATGTCCGCAATGCTGCAAGGGACTTTACTAAAACTACAGCATGGCTGGTGACAGACCCGCAGATACCCAAAAGTATCTGGTGGTATTCCGACTGTATTGACATAGGTTTTAGGGTTGTTTGCGAAGTAGAAGAAACTATTGAAAAATAAAACGACATATATTATGGATGCAAATTCGAATCAGATTCATAGAAGAAAATTTTTAGAAAATACTGCCTTTGCTGGACTTGGAATATTAGGTGCAAGTGCAATCCTTTCATCCTGTAAAGGAAAATTGGATAGCAAAGCATTGGGACTCCCTCCTATTATGCTTAGCGCCCCCAAAGGGAAAAAACTGCGCGCCGGGTTAATCGGAACAGGTAACCGGGGTACCGGAGCTGCCCTAAATTTTATTGGGTGTGGACCCGATTTGGAAATTGTTGCTCTAGCAGATGTTTTTCAGGATAAAGTTGACAGTTGCCGCTCGCGCCTTGCAAAATACAAAATGAATATTCCAACTGAAAAATGCTTTGTTGGATTTGACGGATATAAAAAATTGATGGCCCTGGACGATGTAGACGTTGTAATTTTAGCAACACCACCACAATTCCGTCCCGATCATTTCGAAGAAGCTGTGAGGACCAACAAACATGTTTTCATGGAAAAACCAGTAGCTGTTGACCCTGTCGGTATCCGTTCCATTATTGCGACAGCGAAAAAGGCCGAAGCGCTGGGATTAAATGTTGTAACCGGGACACAACGCCGCCACCAGGAAGATTATATAGCAACTTACCAACAGGTTGCCAATGGAGCAATTGGAAAGATAACCTCTGCAAAGGCATATTGGAATCAGGCCCACGTTTGGTTTCGTACCCGCGAAGAAGGCTGGTCGGACATGGAATACATGATTCGTAACTGGAATAATTTCTGTTGGCTATGTGGCGATCATATTCTTGACACCCATGTTCATAACATCGATGTAATTAACTGGTTTATTGGAAAAACTCCTGAAACGGCTATTGGATATGGTGGTCGCCACCGCAGGGTTACTGGAGATCAATACGACTTTTTCAGCATCGATTTTGATTATGGTAAAGGTGTTTTCTCCCATAGCATGAGCCGCCAGATCGATAGCTGCTCCAACGAAACCGGCGAAATGATAATGGGTACAGAAGGTTTTAGCAATTGCAGGAACATGATCTGGAACCTGGACGGTTCAGTAAAATGGCAGTTTGAATATCCCAAAGACGAAAATGGCAATCCTATGAGCCAAATTAAAGTCCCAGCTTACGTTCAGGAGCATATGCATTTGGTTTATGCCATTCGCTCCGGCAACTATGTAAATGAAGCTGAACAAACAGCATTATCAACCCTTACCGCCATTATGGGAAGAACCGCTGCTTATACCGGTAAAAAAATTACCTGGGACGAAATTTTTAAATCGGATATGGATCTTGGACCAACTAAAATTGAAATGGGACCAGTGGATATAACATTCGAAGTTCCCATTCCTGGCACTCCGGTTAATGTATAAGAATTTATAACTAACTATATATTAATTACCTAAAAGAAACTCCTATGAATTCTTCACGAAGAGAATTTCTCAAAAGATCAGCCTCTACAGCTGTTGGGGCGATTATCTTACCTCAGATTATTCCTTCATCGGCCCTAGGCTTAAATGGAATGACAGCTCCAAGCGATCGTATAGTAATGGGCTCTATTGGTTTAGGGTCTCAGGGAACAAGTAATATGAAAAATTTCCTGAAATTCAAACAAGTTCAATGGGTCGCTGTTTGTGATGTTGACAAAAAACACAATCAATCGGCTAAAGCGATTGTCGATAAAACATATGAAAATACGGATTGCCGTGCCTATGGAGATTTTCGCGAGTTTTTGGAAAAGGAAAAGCTCGATGCCGTTTGCCTATCCTTGCCCGACCATTGGCATTCAATCATTTCGGTTTCGTGTGCCAATAAAAAGCTCGATATTTATGGCGAAAAACCATTAGCACGAAGTATTCGCGAAGGCCAGGCAATTTCTGCTGCAGCGCACAAAAACAATATTATATGGCAAACCGGAAGCTGGCAACGGTCGGTTGAAAATTTTCATCGTGGTGCTCAATTAGTTCGCAACGGGCGCATTGGAAAAGTAACCCATGTGGAAGTGGGCTTGCCCGATGGAAACAGATCTATTGGAACTCCGGCTGTAATGCCAGTTCCAGCTGAATTAGACTGGGAATTTTGGCTGGGACCAGCGTTAAAAGTTCCTTACAGAGGAGTTAGCCATTGGAATTGGCGCTGGATTCAGGATTATTCAGGAGGTCAGCTAACTGACTGGGCTGGTCACCACATCGATATTGCCCATTGGGGATTGGGATTTGACGAAACGGGTCCAATTTCTGTGGAAGGTGAGGGAGTTTTCCCACGTGAGGGAATTTACAATGTCGCTGTGGAATACGATTTTACTTGTGCTTATAAGGATGGGACAACTATGAGGGTTGCCAATGCCTCCCGACAAAAATATGGCATGGGAACTGTTTGGTATGGCGATAAAGGTTGGTTAAGGGTTAATCGCGGTGACGTGATAGAGGCTTCAGATCCAAATATTTTGAAAGAAAAGATTAGCGAAAATGAAATTCAATTATATAAAAGCACCGATCATTTTTTAAATTTTCTCGAATGCATTAAATCGCGTAAACCAACTATTACACCGGTTGATACAGCCCTGCGTTCCATTTCAGTTGGCTTACTTGGAGAAATAGCCATGTTAACAGGCCAAAAGATTCAATGGGATCCTGAAAAACAGGAAATTGTAGATAATGCAATGGCAAGCCGCTTACTTTCGCGTCCATATCGTCAACCATGGACAATACCAACTATTTAAACTTAACCACTATGAAGAAAAATATTTTAATAATATCGCTGCTGGTTTCCGTTTTGGCTATTTTTAGTAACTGCAAAGAGCAACGTGCATACAAGGCTTTAATTATTACAGGTCAGAATAACCATAACTGGCAGGCTAGTTCTCCTGTTTTAAAACAACTTTTAGATCAAACCAAATTGTTCACAACCGATATCACCGAAACTCCAGCTCCAGGAAAAGACATGAGCACTTTCAACCCTGAATTTGCGAAATACGACGTAGTGGTGCTCGATTATACCGGCGATGCCTGGCCTGAGAAAACAAAAACTGCCTTTGTCGATTATGTGAAAAACGGAGGAGGAGTTGTAGTATATCATGCTGCCGATAATGCATTTACCGATTGGAAGGAATACAACGAAATGATTGGCTTGGGCGGATGGGGCGGTCGCACCGAAAAAGATGGACCTTATGTATATTTCAAAGATGGAAAACAGGTTAGCGATTCAACTCCCGGAAACGGAGGCTCACATGGTGCCCGGCACGAATTTAAGGTTCAGCTTAGAAATACGGAACACCCAATAACTAAGGGATTGCCTTCGAAATGGCTTCATGCCGAAGACGAGCTATACAGCCAGCTTCGGGGGCCAGCAAAAAATATGGAGATTTTAGCCACAGCTTTTGCTGATACTTCCAAAGGAGGAACTGGCAGGGATGAACCTGCTCTATTTACCATCACCTACGGAAAAGGGAGGATTTTCCATACCACATTAGGACATTGCGGTAATGGCGATAAGAACTTTCCTGCCATGGAATGTGCCGGTTTTATTACCACATTTCAACGCGGAACAGAATGGGCTGCCAGCAGCGTTGTAACTCAGAGTGTTCCTGTCGATTTTCCAAATTCTGCCAGTGTTGTGCAATGGCCTGAATATAAACCATTATCTTTGGACGAAATTGTAAGCGAAATTGAAAAATATGATGTATCCAAAAGCAGAAAATACATATATGATTTGCAGAACAGGCTTCGCAGCGCAGATGGCAATCCAGAAGTCTTGTTATCGTATGAGAAGCTGATGGTTAAAATTCTTGAAAGCAACATAGCAACAATTGATGCAAAAAAGTTTGTCCTTCGGGAATTAAGCTGGATGGGATCTGATTATTGTATTTCGAAATTAAAAAAATTAGAAACTTCAGATGATTTGAAAGATGAGGTTAAATTTGCATTAACACGTCTTCAACCGTCAAAGTAACTTATAGAATTTATTTATGAAGGTGTTCAGAAAGGGTAATTTGGTTCAACACACTCATTGACCGTACTTTTTTAGGCACCTTCATAAGTTTGCACATGTTAAACGAATGGTTATACGAAAAAGATGCTTTCACTTGTAATTCCAATCTATAACGAAAAAATACTTATAAATGAACTGGCAACCAGAGTGGTGAAAGCTATTGAGCTGTTCACCACTAATTATGAAATTATTTTCGTAGACGATGGAAGCACGGATGGAAGTTTAGAAGCCTTGCTAAGTTTTCATAAAGAGAACAACCATATTAAAGTGCTTCGTCTTTCTAAGAATTTTGGACACCAGAGTGCCTTTACAGCTGGTTTGGAATATACCAAAGGAGATTACATTGCCATGATGGATGGCGATTTGCAAGACCCCCCTGAATTACTGGCAGATATGTACCAGAAAATTCATGCCGAAAATTTCGATATTATCAGCGGTAAACGAACCGGAAGAAAAGGAAAATCAGGGCTTAGCATTTATACCTGGCTGTTTCATCAGATATATAGTAGTCTTGCCGGATTAAAAAACATCGAAAATACCGGTAATTTCTCCATGATGACGCGCAATGCGCTAAATGCAATGTTGTCGATGAAAGAAAAAAACCGCTATCTGCCAGGTTTACGATCCTTTATAGGCTATACTCATGGGTATGTTGAATATATCCGCGACGATCGCTATAGAGGGAAATCCAAAATGAGTTTTTACAAATTAATGATACTTGCGGCAGATGCTATTTTTGCATTTTCGAGATTCCCAATACGGTTCTGTATTGTTCTTGGCATAATTGGAACCATTGTATTTATGGTGGCCGGATTATATGTTCTAATTGCAAAAGCTACCGGAATAGCGCTTTTTGGATGGTCTTCCACCATGTTAAGCATCTATTTTTTAGGTTCCATTCAATTAATTTTTATGGGCATTGTAGGAGAATACGTTTATCGAATCTATAAAGAGTCGCAAAACAGACCCTTATATTTTGTGAAGGACTTCTATAGCAATTAACGATATTAATGAATGACCGAATAATTAGAATTGTATTTTATTCATTGTCGTTTCTGATGCTTGCTGCATTCATGCTCGCAAGCCGTGATGCCGGCATTTCAGGGGACGAAGAAGTACATTTGAATCAATCCGAAATGGTTTACAACTATTTCGCTACCCATGGTCAGGATAAGTCGTCCCTCCATACTCCAAAGACTTTTTTACAGTATTATGGTCAATCGTTCGACAACATTACTACTATTCTGATCCATTGGTTTCAGATTGAAGACACATATGGATTTCGCCATTTAATGAGCTCTGTTGCCGGATGGCTGACAATTTTTATTACAGCGCTTTTTGCTGTCTACCTCAGCGGATATAGCGCCGGTATTATTGTGCTCTTATTATTCTTTGTTTCTCCGGTTTTCCTTGGCCACTCGCTTAACAATCTGAAAGATATTCCGTTTGCGCTGGCTTACATTTCAAGCATATTTTTTATACTCAAATTCTTTTCAACAAATGATAAGCTGCATTGGAAAACAGCGCTATTATTGACCCTAAGCATCGCCTTTGCTATTAGCATCCGGGCGGGCGGCTTTCTGTTACTCTGTTATTTATGGCTTTATTTCTTTGTTTTTAATGGAGTTGTATTTATTGCCAACAAGAAATTTGCGATTAAAAATATTTTAAACCAATTGGCTTGGGTATTCGGGATTTCGATAGCGGCTTATCTATTAGGACTGATTTTTTGGCCCTATGCGTTGCAAAATCCTCTTGTCAATCCATTGAAATCGTATATGGTGATGACTAAATTTCCAACCACGCTTCGCCAAATTTTTGAAGGGCAATCGTATTGGTCTGACTTTCTTCCTTGGTATTACCTGCCAAAATACATGGTGATTACAATTCCAATACTCGTTTTTGCAGGGCTAGCGATGTTTTTTGCATTTTCGAAACAGTTATTCCGATCGAAACAAGCATTATACTTTTCCTTTATTTTATTTTCAATCGTATTTCCTGCTGCTTTTGTAATTATCCAAAAGTCTAATCTTTATGGAAGCTGGAGACATTTTTTATTTATCTATCCGAGTATTGTCTTACTATCAGCTATCGGATTTTCAAAACTCTTTTCATTCCTGAAAAATAAATATTATAAAATACTGCTTGCAGTGGCGATAATCGTTATGGGCGTTCATCCGCTAAAATTTATGATTCATAATTCCCCATACTATTACCTGTATTACAATCAATTTGTGGGTGGGTTAAAAGGAGCATATGGTAATTACGAAACCGATTATTACTATCACTCTGTTCGCGAGGCAGCGGAATGGCTTGGGGATTATTTGAAAACTCAAAAAATAACTACATCCGTGAAGGTTGGCTCCAATTTTTCGATACACTGGTATTTCAGGAACCAGAAGAATGTCAGCACCAGCTATTTTTCTTATGTAGAAAGAAGCAGGAAAGATTGGGACTATGCCATTATAGCAAATAGTTATATTCATCCCGACAAACTAAAAAATAAAACCTGGCCTCCAAAAAACACTATCCATGTGATCTATGCGGACAGTATCCCCATATGCGCTGTAATAAAGCGAAATACAAAATTTGATTATGAAGGAATTAAGAAACTGGAAGCTGGTCAGGCTTCTGATGCAATTCTACTTTTGGAAGAAGCATTAAAAGTGGATCCTCAAAACGAATATCTCTGGTATAAATACGGCTGGGCTCAATATGAGAGCAAGGCAATAGAAAAGGCCGAATTTGCATTGAATTCCGGACTTAAAATTTCCCAAAACGACGAACGAATATTGCAGCTTTTAGGTGACCTGGCGTTAGCAAAAGGTGACACTATCAATGCTACACAATATTATGAAAATTCAATTGTTGCCAATAGAAAATTTGTAACCTCCTATGTAAAGCTGGCCAATATATATACGCACTCCGACATTCAAAAATCGCGTTCACTTTTGAGAACTTGTTTTCAAATAAACCCACGGTATAAAACTGCCGTTAAAGCTCTTGCCAATTCTTACCGTAATTCCGATCCGGGAATAGCGAAAAAATACGATGAACTGGCAAAAACTTTAAAATAGACTTAGTGAATTTCATTGTTTTATTTAAAAAGGAGCGGTGTAAATTGGGAAAGATAAACACGCCAGTTTCTCCAGGTATGGCCTCCTTCGCTTTCAACATAGGTATATTTCATACCCATTTTATCGAGGTTAGCTCTGTAATCGGTTACCGATTTGTACAGAAAATCAGTTTTTCCAATAGCAATCCAGTATAATTTATATCCATTGTCCATTTGTGCTTTTAGGGTAGCATCGAAATTTTCGTAAGCTTTAGCTTTAACCTTGTCGTTTGGCATAATGGCTGCTGAAAATAACCCAACATAGTCGAAGGTGTTCGGATACAAGCGCGAAATATGCAGGGAATGAAATCCTCCCATCGACAAACCAGCGATAGCGCGGTTTGCTTTATTCGCTTTTACCCTGTAATTGCTTTCGACAAACTTAATAACATCCATAAACGTTTCTTCGAACTTTCCATCCATAGTGTGAGGAAGTTGCATGGTAGGCTTGGCGAACCCGAGTGTTGATTCTCCGGGAGCAGCTTCCTGATCAACGTTTCCATTTGTCATCACAATAATCATAGGTTTTGCTTTGCCTTGGGCAATCAGATTATCGAGAATCTGAGAAGTACGCCCAAGTGCAATCCAGGCCTCTTCGTCGCCACCCATGCCATGGAGCAGGTAAAGTACCGGGTATTTTTCTTTGGATGTTTCGTATCCTGCCGGAGTGTAGATGGTAGCTCGGCGCATCATCCCATTGCCGGGAGAATTGTACCAACGGCGGGCAACAGTGCCATGAGGAACATTGTTCACCTTATACAAATCCGCTTGTCCTTTCCCTACAATAAAAACATTGGTAACAGAGGCTACATCGCGAATTAAATAAACATTGTTCGGATCGGTACATTTAATTCCGTCAACTAAAAAGCTGTAACTGTATAGCTCGGAAGGCAATGCATCGGCAGTATATGTCCACATTCCCTTTTCGCCTTTGGTCATTGCAATATATCCCGGTTTCCAGCCGTCCATTGGTAACCAATCGCCCGTCAGTCTTACCTCTTTGGCATTTTCAGCCTGAAAACGAAATGTGACAGTGTTGTCTGAGTTAATTTCGGGAGAAATAATTTCGGCAGCTCCCCATAAAGCTTGCTGAGCAAATGTCCCAAGACTAATAATAACCCAAAGAAATGCAGACAGGATAATTTGTTTTCTCATATTCGTGTGTTTTTAATTTAAAACTGATAAGTTTTTTATTGTAATTAGCCATTAATGCAAACATCGTTTATTTTTTTATTTATCAATTAAAATATCTACTTAAAGCCTTTAAGTATAGACAGAAGACAAGAAACCACATAATTTTTGGCCATTAAATAAATACTATGCGGTTCCTATGTCTTTGCAATACATCCAAAGTATAATTTCCAAAATCAATTCAAATTACCAACCGGTTTTGATTTTTATGCAGGTTTACATTTATTTCCTGTTCCGGAATCGGAAATATTTACAAATAGCAACAAAACCAGCTCGTTTGACGGGTTTTGTTGCTATATTCCCTTTGCTGTTTATGGTAGTGAATGCTACCCAAATAATTCACCGTTGTATATGCAACGTTGAACAGCTATTTGCTAATACAAGTTACTCCTATTTGGGGGAATGCTACCAAAGATAGAACGACGTAACAGATGTTACGCCAAACGGCAGCGTGTTACAAACTTGGTTAACAGGGGGACGTTCGCCGAACGGTTCGATTAGACTTCGCTGAGCAGGGGCTTAACTGAGTTCAAATTAGATAATCCTAATCTATCAGGTCGTTATAATCTCTATTAATTTCAGGGTTGCTACCTTTATACATTATGGAAATTGAATCTCCTACATTATATTTATTGTTAATAACCTTGCCAGTATAATTATCGCCACCACAACTAAACATATAATAGCATTTTCGTCCGTTATTATAAACTACTTTATAAACAACTGCCTTAGTCTTAAAACCCCGTTCAAATAAATCTTCATTTCTATTTGAATTCCTTATGGCCATATAAATAATAACACCTAATAATGCAAGCAATATTAAATCAAACCTTTTATTGAAAATAATTAAGCTTCGACCAATAATTCCAAAACGTATTTTCCTTTTCATAATTATTTAGGCTCAGTTTTTGATTTTGAAGTTTCTGAAATAGGACTCGCTATTGCTTGATTTATTGATTCAGAAACTACTTGATTCCTCGCTTTAACTTCCTTTTGATAAGCTTTCGCCCCAGCTGGCGCGGACATGCTGTCCGTGCCTTAACATTCCCTTCTGCTTTCTGGCTCATCAACTATTTGTTAAATTTTATTATTTAGATGTATAAGTTATGAAAACCCTTAAATGTCTGATAACTTAATACCTTTATCTGCTTTACATATCATATGCAAATGGCTATATCTAACCAATATGCAAATAAAACTAATTCTTTGTATTCTATACAATTTTTCAAAGAATTAAGCATCAAGTTCTTTAATTCCGGTCCAATAATACATCTACTATACCTACTGTTGTTAAAATTACAAAGTAAGCTTTCTCGTTTCCCATATTTTACATTTATCAGACATAAATACAAATATTTTTTTTTGAGAAGTAAAATGTTGTTTGTTTATTGAGAAAGAGTGGGAGGTTTGTGTTTAGGGGCACGGACAGTATGTCCGCGCCAGCAGGGCTGTATCAATTACTTCCCAATTCACTCTAACAGCCTTCTGTCAAAGAAGATTGTTTTTAGTTTTTTGGACGGGCGCTAAAAATCGGGCGTATGGGCGAAGCAGAAACCTTGCTTCGAAGCACCGTATAGGTTCTGATGTTACCTTCGGTGATCTCGCCTATGGCTTTGGTATTTGAATCTTTGTTACTTTCTTTTCAAGAAGAAAGTAATAATATGATTTATTGCATTTTATAATTAAGATTGTGTCGAACTCACATTATATTATGGTCGGGAGTCTTCCGATTTTGACTCAGCATCTCTTTCCTTAATTCGTTCCGGGCTGGCAGGCAATCTCTTAGGTTTAACCATATCCTTACCTTTTGTTTTGTTCATTGTTATATCTTCTGTAATTTCTTTGTCGTCGTCTCCAATGAGCGGTACTTCGGTAGTTGGATCGTAAGCTAAAAGATTAGGATCCTCGGCATGCGGTTTTTGATTGTTGAAATCTTCATTTGTTTTAGCATCTGTAAGTTTGCTATTTCCCCGTTTATGCTGGATAGTTTTACTTTTTTCCATTTTTTGCTTTTTTATGTGACGGAAGTATCACAAAAACAAAGTTAAGGAGTAGCATTCTGGAAGCGTTACACAATGTTGGTAAAGAATTACATCTTTCACATATTCCTCATGTTAGGCAAAAGCCTAGTCAGGCTTTCCGGATTAATTTTTGAGAGCCAAATTCTTGGATTTAATCAATGTTTAAGGTACGAAAGCTTTGTTATTGTTGTTAAAAACGATACACTGGTCACCTTTGAAGATCTGGACTCTCTATATGGCGTTTTTCCGGAATATTATTATGAGTTTTCTAACTGGGAATTCATGTTTCCGGAAGAAGAAAGGAGTAAATACCCGGTGTATGTGAATTATAATCTGGTGGAAGAAAAAGATTTAAAAGCAATTGCCTGCAATACTTATTGCGATTATAGAGAATATTTTAATCACCTGCGGAATCGCCAAATAAAGATTAATTATATTACCAAATTGCCATTGACAAAGGTAAGATTGGAGAAATAGAATTAGGAAAAGTTAAACGTATAAAGAACTATAGCTAAACATTCATAGAATAAAATTTTAAACATATGCCAAATGAAAATTTATCATTACAACGAAAAGTGAATTTTATACAAAGGCTTGTAATTAAAATTGAATTTATTACGTTTGCATTTTACAATATTTATATTGCCAATCAGTTCGATACCATTTTTTACACGACTGTAGCCGAAGCAGGTGTGTAATACCTTTGCAAGAGTGCCGGACGGCCACTACCCCTTGGAATATTCAGGCACTTTGCATGGAAGTAAGGGCGTTTTAGCACTTTAACACCGAAACTATACTCTATGAATCAACGAATTGGAATTTTCGCACTACTACAATTTTTTATCCTTACTGGTTTTTCACAAAACTTTACCTGGAATAATAAACAGCTTCTCCTCAATAATGGAGCCGTAGAACGTATCCTTACCTTCGACTCAACATCGGGAAGTTTTGGCACCACTTCGCTACGGATGATGAGCGGCAAAAAAGATTATATAGAAAAACAATCGGCCGAATTCTCATTTTTAGCCAATGGCATCCGTTGGGATGGCTTTTCAACGTGGAGAGTGGCTAATTGCGAATCGATTACCGATATTGACAAGGGTACGGGCGCAAAAATAACACTTTTGCATGCCGATACCTTGCAGGTAGAAATACAATACATTATGTACCCAAACTTGCCACTTGTACGCAAAAAAGTGAGCATTACCAACCTAGGTAAGTCCGAAATGCGTCTCGAAAGCCTCAACATGGAAGAATTAAACTCAACATTTCCCTCAACCGAAACATGGATATACCATAGCTACGGAAGGAAAATCCATATTGGCCCATACCTTGGTAATTGGGACGATGCTGTAATGGTATTACACGACCATTCTAAAAGGGCCGGCATGGCCATTGGAAACGAATCGCCTGGAGTACTTAAACGCACTGCTTATAACCTTGGCCAGAAGGTTACGATAGGTTTAAGCCAGCCAGGTCAAGACTTTCCATTCCGCCGATGGCTCAGTCCCGGCGAATCGTGGACCAGCCCGGCAAGCTTCATTGCCTTGTATTCCGGAGTCGATAATGGACAAACAGTTTTGAATACTACTGTTAACGATTATGTGCGTCGTTATATGGGTAGCCGACTAACACAAATCCCCGAAAAATCAGTATTTGTTTATAATACCTGGTATCCTTTTCGTTCCAATTTAAGCGATACGCTTATTCGAGGTGTTGCCAAGGCAGCTGCCGAATGCGGGGTTCAGGAATTTGTTATCGACGACGGCTGGGCATTGAATATTGGCTCCAAAACCATGAGCAATGAATGGGGAATGGGCATGAACTATGGCGACTGGCAGGTAGACCGAGGCAAGTTTCCGGAAGATCTCAAAGCCACATTCGATTATATCAGGTCGCTGGGTATGAAACCCGGACTGTGGCTAAGTATTGGTTCCGCTACATCCGATGCAAAGGTATATAAAGACCACCCGGAATGGTTTGTCAAAAATTTTAAAAACAAACTAGGAAACCTGCATTATGTGGCGGATAGTTCGGACTTTTATACCTCTTGCTTTGGTACCGATTGGGTCGACTATATCAGGGATGTCTTACTCCGACTGGTTAGGGAACATGGCTTGGCCTATGCTAAACTCGACCTGTCGGTTGTTACCAGTGCTTACGTTGAAGACCTGCGTGTATCGGGGTGCTATGCAACTGATCACCCCTACCATAAAGACCATGCCGAATCGTTTGTTGTTATCTATGAACGACTTTTGGCCATGTTCGACGAACTGCACCGTGAGGCTCCTTCGCTGTTTATCGATTGTACATTCGAAACTGCCGGCAAATTCCATCTGCAGGATTATGCGGTAGTGCAACATGCTGATGGTAACTGGCTATCTAACTTCGAAAATCCATCCCCGGTAGGCCCCCTGCGGGTGCGTCAGATGGCTTGGTGGCGTTCGCCGGCTATGCCGGCGGGCTCGCTGGTTGTTGGCAACTTGGCAATGGACGACCCAGAGTTTTTGTTCAGCCTCAAATCGCTAATCGGTACTCTTCCCATTGTTCTCGGCGATCCCAGGAAGCTCAATACCAAGGAGCGTGCAGAAATCAAAAAGTGGTCGGATTGGATGGTGGCAATGCAAGCCCGATATGACTATATGGCTTTCAGGCAAGATTTACCCGGCTTTGGTGAACCACAGGATGGCTCATGGGATGCCTGGGGCCGGATTAATACCGAAACCAAAGTGGGTGGGATTATCGGCGTGTTCAGGCAAAATGCCCTCGAAAATAGTCGAACGGTATTTGTTCCTACCCTTGACCCGCATAGGAATTATCAAGTACTAGAGGCTCTAACGGGGAAAAGTATAGCGAACCTAAGCGGTGCCGACTTAGCCAAAAAAGGTTTTATAGTAAGTAGTAACGCTTCCTTCGATGCCCAGATATTTGAAATAAGAGGTTTGTAGAATACAGGTAAAAATTGATTTAAACCACTTTGCGTGCCATTCCACTAAAATCAGCAAAAAAGTGTAAGTATTAGTCCATTTTAACTCCAAAATGATATAAAATTTCGATTACCATTTCCAATCACCTTATTAATCAGATTATTACATATTGTTATAAGTACAATCAACTACTTATACCAATATCCAAACATTTTTGACTTAGTTTCCTCATATTTTGGAGATAGTGGCACGGATTGCAAATCCGCGCCAGCCTATGTTAAGCAATCAATGGTGATGTGGGCATGTTCTCAGATTCGTCAGCAGCAAGTGTTTTTATCCAGGGGGTAGCGGCCAAAAATGCAACTTAGCCAGTTAATGAAAGGTCTTTAATAAATTCCCTTCTGGTTTTTCCTTTATTCTCCATAGGGATACTTGATTGAAATGCGTTATTATCAATTTTGTTAAATATATATGCTTTTATAGGATTCCGATTTGAAAGTATAGTTGCAGCATCTTCCGTTGGGGCAATAATTAGAGTGGTGGACAATACTTCTGCCAGCATGGGGCAATGTCTTTGAGCAAATGTAATGCGTTTATTTTCGATGGGCAGATGCGTGAGTGGGTCAATAATATGTCCGGTTGCTTTTGAGCTTTCCTCCGGAATCGATTCGCTGAAAGAAGCTGCATGTTTATTTAATTGAAAGATGAACCGCGCATCGTCTACTCCTAGCATCGATACAGGCCATTCGGACCATGTGAATGGGAGCCTCTGGTGATAATAGAACTGCCGCCAAAACTTATAAAACAGTTTAAAATATCGAATTTAGAAAGGACTTTTTCAACTTCCCGGAGCAAGATTCCTTTGCCAACCGCTCCTAAATCAATTCCGGTATTTTCGGACCAAAACTTAATAGAATGCTGCTCTTCACTAAATTCTATAGTTTCCATACCCATGCTTTTGGAAGACAGAACCAATGATGGATTGCTCTTACCTAGCTCCTTTAGTTTTTGCAAACCAATGTCGAAATACCCAAGCGTTGATTTGCGGAAACGATTGCACTCTACTAAAATATTCCACAATTGGCTGCTTACCAAACAATACTCATTTATTGCTTTTTGATTTAATTGAAACACTTCAGCTTCCGGATCGAAACAACTTAGCATTTTTTCAAGGTGGACGGCAAGTGTTTGAATTTCGGAAAAAGCCTGCTCTCCAACCTCATCGCTGACATTTATAAAAACCATATCCAACGCGGAATTCATGCTGAATAAATTCTTATGAAACTCGATTGGAATGCATATGTATGATTCAAAATTAACATTGACATTTAAAAAAACAGTTTGCCCAGGTTGTTATAATCACACTTCGACTCAAGTGTGACACTAATACAAGTTCGTCAGGCTGAGCGGAGTCAAATCCTATGTTTTGACTAATCGTCTTTGGTTCTATATCTATAAAAAAATGCAACAGTTTAAAAACTGTTGCAAAATATAGAAAGGAATTGAATTTTGGTATTCAAAACCGTTTATTTTTCTGATCGGGCAAGTTCAAGCGCTTTGGTGGTGGTAAAGTATTTCGCCAGCATGTTAGGCACTTCCCAATCAGGTAATTTACCATCAATCAGATATTGGAGGTATTTCTCCATAACCTGGGCAAAATGAGATTCGTGGCCAACTTTGTATTTTTCTGGCACCACTACCTCCCATGTGTTATCAAGTTTTTTCAATTCAATACCTTCGTATTTGGCCTGGATCTTTTTTAATTCCGATGCCAGCGTTTGTGCAAATAATGCTGTATCAGTCCCAGCAACTGGCTCAATATATAAAGTAGGCTTAAAACCCTGTGCTTCTCCCTGACGGATTATTAAATTAGCTTTGGTACCCCGCATAATGGAAAAATGTGTATCGCCAGCTCCTTCTGGGGCTTTATAGTTCCAGATTACAGACACTTTCGCATGAACCCCTTTGATGGTGTAATTGATTTCGCCATTAGAATAAACGCTTAAGACCGAATCGTTCACATCTTTTATAAGGTATTCGGGATAATCTCCAAGTTTGGTAACTTCATTAAATTGCGATGGAGTTAAAGAAGTCGACCAGTGTTTAGCCTTGTCAATGGTTATTTCGTTGGTATAATCGATAATTTTTTCAGGAAAACACTCCCATTGCACAAGGTCGACTAAGTGGGTGGTAACATCCACAATACCTTCGCCTTGCTGTTCCACATCGAAAAACCAGGCTGGGCGCTTTAATGCGGCACCAGAAACAAACTTATAAAAATGATGAACACTTTCCTTTGTAACCGCAGGGTTTTCTAGTGTACCTTTCTCAAGTGTTCCAAATACTTCTGGCAGCAGGGAAAATTCCTTCTGCATAATAGTTGTAATTTCGTTGCGCTCGGTCATGATATCATATAAAAGCACTCCTTTTTCCTGAGCCAACCGAAATGCATCTTTCAGTTGTTCAAAAGCAACGGCATTTATGGCCATTGGTTTATCGGAAAGCACATTAAATCCGGCTTCTACAGCGGCTTTAATGTATTCGGTTTTCTTTTTGTTGTTACCCGCGATTACAACAACATTCCCTTTTTTCTCCTGAAGCATTTTTTCAAAATAATCGGCGCCGATATATACATTTTCATTCCAACGGGTTGGGTTTTCCGGACGTTGATTATACCCGGAAATGCGGTTCAGATGCTCTTTTACATCGTCGCTTTCGGGCGCATACACTGCGACATTTGAATCAATTTGCGAATACATCGTTTTTTGCACTAGCGCAGCATGAAAATGCCCCGGATCGAGTGTAATGAGTTTGACCTCCCCTTTTGCACCTGTAAAACCAGGCTTTTCGGTTGAACATGATACCATAACTGCAATTCCAATTATTACAAATAAACATGGATATTTCTTCATATAACTCAATTTGTTTTTTTTGATTATATCTTAATTCTTAAACTTCGTGAGAGTTAAAAAATCTGACAAGTATAAACTTTTAATTTTAGTTTTTTACGATGGAAACTTTGGGTGGCACTGCAAAATCGGCCCAGGTAGCTTCAGCTTTTTCAGTGCTTATTTCGCCTTCGAAAACCAAAAGCCTGTATTTTAACGAATAATCTTTCCCCGGGTACAAGTTCCAGTTCTTATTTTTGGTAGGCGAAAAGTTAAAAAACACATCCCCTCTCCCGCCGTTTGCATCTTCGGGCCACATGCGGATAGGTTCCGGATAATTGTAGTTCGAAGGATACGACATAAATAACACTCCGGCAACGCCTTTATCGGTATCACCATTTATCCATGCCCAACGACCTTTTGACCCATCGGCATCTTTCCTTGTCTTTCCTTCAGATGTAAGGGCTTTGCTGTTTTTGTTCGTCCAAACATCGGTGGCGCGCATTCCAAATCCTCCGTACCGATATTCTTCCAGCACAATAGGGCTTTCTGTTGCCATATTTAATGTGGAAGTAAATTCCCACAAGTACGCATTAGCTGGAAGATTAAACACCCGAACATCCCAAACTTCTTTCATGGCTGTTTTTTCGGCAGCAGAATCGGGATAAACCACATGATTCTGTAACGCTTTGAAACCGCCATACACAGGACCTTCCACTACATTAATAAAATCACTGAACCGAACAGTACCTTTTCTCTGAGCAATGTTCCAGAAGTCGATTTCGTCTCCCTCAAACGATGTTTTTGTCCAGGGGTTCCAAATACCATAATGATGGTAATGGTCTTTGGGCTGAATGTTTGTCAGCACCGCCCCCTGAGGCGACCATAACGGATGAATAAAACCACTCCTTTTATAAAAAGGGTTTACACCTTCGGGTGGATAGGTTGTTTTGTAATTATACTGAAGTACATTTTTATCGGCAACACTAATAACCAACGCTCCATCGGCTTTTTTAGCATGCACTATAATTGCCGGTTTTGAGGATTGTCCTTTTTGAGGATTGTCCTTTAACCAGTTGATACTTCCGAACACTTCCGGCTTTAGATTCTCCAGCCAATATCCACCAAATCGTTCTTTCTCTGCCGTCTTCCATCTGATAAGCGACTTGAGTCCTCTGATTTCCTTTAATTTCTTCCAGAAGAAACAACGAATCAGGCAAATTTGAGATGGAGGATATATTTAGCGAAACGGGTGTATTGAGACGGTTGTGTTTTCCCGCTTCGACATTGATGGTAGCAATTATTTGCGAAAATCCTGATTTCGATGTCATAAATAATGAAATGAAAAGGATAACATAAATTTTGTATTTTCTATCTGCTTGCATAGCTGCTAAAATTAATATTAGATAGTGAAAACTTTGTGTTTTGATGGAAATGTTTTCCATCCAGGAGGTGTAGTCTGAAACTACGCCAAGCTTATTGCTTAATATTCAAGCATGAAATTAGAGTATTTATTTCGCCGCCTTCATAAAAGCTTCAATATTATCTGATGAAACATTTGGGGGCATACCGCCGCCACAAGAGAGAATAAACTTTGATTTATCCTGCAAACCTTCCAATAACTCTTTAACAGCAGTTGAAACTTCCCCGGTAGTACCGCTTGCCAAAACATCGCGTGGCGGAATGTTTCCGATTATAGTAAGATTATTATTAGTGGCCTCTTTTAACTGATTTACGGTCATCTGAACCCCGGGATTATAAAGGTTAATTCCAATTTCAGAGTAATAAGCCACCGATGAAGCACAATCAGCATCGTTATGGAAAAACTTGACGGCCACATCGCAGCTGTATAATTCTTTCAGGTAGGGCATTCCAAATTCGAGAAACTCAGTTTCTCCAATAAACCCAACAATATCATCCAGCATCAAAATTCCATCAATTGTCGAAAAGGTTTTGCGCTGAAGATCGTGCCAGTTTTTAAGGAAATTGGTTATAACCCTCAATAACTTATGAACCCGCTCGGGTTCCATCATAACGGCCAACATAAATTCGGTAGTACCCATTAAGAACGAAGCAATATTCAGAGGGCCCCGCGATACCGAAAACCTGATTTTATGCCCGGCCGCTTCAATGGATGGCTGGGCTTTTACAAGCCGGTTAAGCATAAAAGGTAACAAACCATCGGTTTCTACATTCGGTTCTGCGAGGTTGTCGATGTCTTCAATAGCAAGAATTGTTTTTTCGGCAAAAGGAAATTCGTTTTTCCAGAAGACCGTTTTAGCACCAAAGGCTGAAGGTTCGGTGCACATCCCGTATTCGCTCCAGAACCCTGGAAGAAACATTACATCAGGAAACGTTTCGATTGCTTTTAGATTTGCTTTCAGCCAAAGTTCGTCGTTGGTAAAATAATCGAGGATATTAATTCCATACCATTGGGGAAGCCAGGGGCAATCTATAATAAATCCTACAGGAACCTGATTGGATTGCTTGCCGTCAATAATAGAAAGAAGATTACTCCATTGCTTGTCTGTCATAGTTATAAAAATTGAGAAATTAGAGGTTGTCTCAAAAATCAATGATTTGCCGTATTTCGACTCCGCTCAATATGACAAATCATTAACTTTCAATTATAAGGCTAAGTCGAAGCCTTTTCAACTTATAAGATATTCTCTAAATAATTAAAAATTATAAGGAGGACGTTGCGGCCGTGAAAGCATCTCATTCGCCTCATCGTCATTGATAAATTTCTCCAGTTTAGGGTTCCATTGCAGTTTACGACCTAATTTCATGGCAATATGGCTTATGATGCATACGCTGGTTGAACGATGGCCCACCTCTGCCGGAGTGATATTTTGCTGACGACTTTTAACACAATCGAGCCAGTTTGCATGGTGATCGTCCGATTTATACAGGTGGATTTCGTTTGGACCAATTACGGAAGTCAGAATTTTAGGGTTACTGGCTTGCAACGATTTATCACCCTCCTTTTTTGAAGTCGGATCGCTGGCAGTTGCTGAATAATTACCCCGGGTAACAAAAATCCATCCTTCGGAACCTTCGAACCGCACCCCATTGGGGAACTCATCGGATATTTGAACCGTTACCCCGTTTGCATATCTGGCTTCCACATTGTATTTTCCATGTACTGTCCAAAGTCCGCTCGATGGATAAACAGCCTTTCCTGACACCTCAATTGGCCCGGTATGCTCCGTATCCATTGCCCAATGCACAATATCCATGTGGTGAACCCCCCACCCAGTAATCATGCCAAGACAGTAAGGCTCGCAACGTAACCAACCAGGACGGGAATAATCAGCTTGGGGATGAACCCTTTTTTCGGTATAATAAACATTAGGGGTATTGCCCAACCACATATCGTAGTTTAGGTTAGCTGGGATTGGCATTTCAGGTTCAACAGCACCGGAAGGATCAATTGGCAAACCCACCTGGATATTCTTCAGTTGCCCGATACGACCGTTGCGAACCAATTCGCAGGCTATGCGAAACTGTTCCATGGATCGTTGTTGGGTTCCAATTTGCAAAATTACCCCGGTACTATTCACCACATTGCTCATTTGCCGGCCTTCGGCCAGTGTATACGAAAATGGTTTTTGAACATAAATATCTTTCCCGGCATAGGCAGCATC
This sequence comes from Bacteroidota bacterium, assembly GCA_020048915.1. Taxonomy (GTDB): domain Bacteria; phylum Bacteroidota; class Bacteroidia; order Bacteroidales; family JAAUTT01; genus JAAUTT01. Next base: position 30,761 of record JAIFLU010000046.1, read on the forward strand.
AATAACCGGCTTAGCATGCCAATGGTCGGGGGTACTTATAAGTACAGCATCAATTTCTTTATTATCGAGTAACTCGGTGTAGTTTGAATAGATAGTTACCGAATTCTGAATGCCTTTTTTTGTGTAATTCCCTTCTACCAATTGTTTTGCTTCACCAACGCGCTTCGAATCGAGGTCACAAACAGCAATAATGCGGGCATTGTCGTACTTCAGCACTCCAGCCATGTCGTGATCCCGAGAAATACGACCGGTACCAATGGCACCAACATTTATACGGTTACTGGGAGCATTTTTCCCAAAGACACTCGAAGGGAGAATAGTTGGTAATATTACGGCTCCAGCAGCTCCAGCAACCGTTTGTTTTAAAAAATTACGACGTTCCATAGCTTTAGGATTTAGTAATGATAGTGATTGTTTTTTATACTTAACAATCAATGTCGTTTAGTTAAGAATCGATGTTTGACCCCAGCCAGGGTCAGATGTTTATAGAATGTTCAATTTTTCTACAAACAGGCGACCCCAGCCGGGGTCGAATATCTTTAACTAAACGATATTGACTT
>JAIFLU010000272.1 GCA_020048915.1 Bacteroidota bacterium
GGTCTTTGAATATATAGACACTGAGATTGCTGTTGGGTTCTCGCTGCCTGATCACCCATTCCAGGGCTGCCTGTGGCGAGATCGTATTTTGGGTTTTATTAACCAAACATTTTTACAATTAATTGCGCAAAAAAAGGTTTCATCCCCCAAAAACGGAATTTTATAAATCGGCCATTTTTTATTCAATATTATTATAAAATTAACGCAATTGCTTTAAATGGTTAAATTCATTATTAATTTTCCCATTGTGCTGATTTGAAAATTTACCTTGTATTTGTCGATATTTTGCAAAAATATATCAGTTATTATTGAAAAAAGTAAAATAAATTCAAAAAACCCCCTAAAAAATGTTTTAAAAATAAAAAATATGTATATTTTTGTTGCTAAATGATACTATTTAACATTTTAAAATAATCAATATGGCAACATTACGTTTTAAAGCATTAGAGGAAGTTTTTTCCAGGGTACCGAAAGAGTTTGTTACCTCTACTCAAAAAGCATCTGATTTATATGGACAGTTGGTTTTCAACCGTTCCAAGATGCAAAAATATTTGTCCAAAGAAGCTTACCAAGCAGTTGTTGGGGCTATTGACAAAGGAAGCCGGATTGACCGGAAAATTGCTGATCAGGTTGCTGCTGGAATGAAAGCGTGGGCTATGGAAATGGGTGTTACCCATTACACTCACTGGTTTCAGCCTTTAACAGGTGGAACTGCCGAAAAACACGATGCTTTTATTGAACCATCAGACAATGGAGGAGTTGTTGAGAATTTTTCCGGTAAACTATTAGTTCAGCAAGAGCCAGATGCTTCCAGTTTTCCTAGCGGGGGCATTCGTTCTACGTTTGAAGCCCGTGGCTATACAGCATGGGATCCTTCTAGTCCTGCTTTTATTTTGGAAGATACACTTTGTATTCCTACTATTTTCATTTCATACACTGGAGAATTACTCGACTATAAAGCTCCGTTGTTGAAGGCATTAAGTGCCCTTGACAAAGCTGCCGTTGATGTTTGCCAATATTTTGATAAAGATGTTACAAAAGTAATTGCTACCCTGGGTTGGGAACAAGAATTCTTTTTAGTTGACGAAGCTCTTTATCAAGCTCGTCCCGATTTAGCGCTTACTGACAGAACTTTAATGGGTCACGATTCCGCTAAGAACCAACAATTGGAAGACCAGTATTTTGGTGCTATTCCTCCACGTGTTCAGGCATTTATGCGCGAATTGGAATATGAAGCATGGAAATTAGGCATTCCTATCCATACCCGCCACAACGAGGTGGCTCCAAACCAGTTTGAATTTGCACCAGTTTTTGAAGAAGCAAACCTTGCAGTTGACCATAATAGTTTAATTATGACGGTAATGCAAAATGTAGCCCGTCGCCATAATTTCGTTTGTTTATTGCACGAAAAGCCTTTTGCAGGGATTAATGGATCAGGAAAACATAACAACTGGTCTATGGCTACCGATACCGATGTTAATCTTTTATCGCCCGGTAAAAACCCAAAAGGAAACCTTCAATTCCTCACATTTGTGGTGAATTCATTAATGGCAGTAAACCGCCATGCCGATATATTAAAAGCAAGTATTTCATATGCAGGTAACTCACACCGGTTAGGTGCCAATGAAGCTCCTCCTGCAATTATATCTGCATTCCTGGGTACACAAATTACCAAAATGCTTGATCAGCTTGAGGAAAAAGTTTCGGAAAGTAAAATGACACCGGATGAAAAAACCGAACTTAAACTTGATGTTGGTCGGATTCCTGAAATTCTTTTAGATAACACCGATCGTAACCGTACTTCTCCTTTTGCATTTACTGGTAACCGTTTCGAGTTCCGTGCAGTGGGTTCTTCAGCAAACTGCGCTGCAGGTATGATTGTGCTAAATGCTGCTATGGCTGAACAGCTTGTTATATTTAAGAAAGATGTTGATACTATTATTGACAAAGGAATTAAGAAAGACGAAGCTATTTTCCAGGTCTTAAGGAAGTATATCAAAGAATCGAAAAAAATTCGTTTTGATGGGAATAATTATAGTGATGAATGGAAAGCTGAAGCTAAAAAGAGAGGGTTGAACGATGAAGCAAATGTTCCTTTAATACTAGATTCTTATTTATCGGAAAAATCAATTAAGCTCTTTAAGTCGACCAGTGTTTTAACAGAGAAAGAATTACATGCGCGTACCGAAATTTATTGGGAAACTTATACCAAGAAAATTCAAATTGAAGCACGTGTATTAGGTGATCTAGCGCTAAACCACATTGTTCCTGTAGGTATTGAATACCAATCGTCGTTGGTTAAAAATGTTCAGGGATTAAAAGAACTTTTCTCCGATGCAGAATATAAAGAACTTGCAGGCGCTCGTCTTGAATTAATTAAAGAAGTTTCTCAACATATTACTACCATTAAAGCAAAAGTTAAAGCAATGGTTGATGCTCGTAAAGTTGCTAATAAAATTGAGGATGCCCGCGAAAAAGCAATTGCTTATTCGAACACAGTTGCCCCTTATTTTGAAGACATCCGTTACCACATCGACAAACTAGAACTTACTGTTGATAACGAAATGTGGACCTTGCCAAAATACCGCGAATTATTATTTATTCGGTAATGATAGGTAACTATATAAAACAAAAAAAGAGAGGTTAAAACCTCTCTTTTTTGTTTTATATAGGTTTAAACCTTCAGGAAAATCTTTTTCTTATAAAGGAAATATAGAAAAAGCCAACTTATTGCTACATAAATTATAGCGCCAATAAAATGTTGCCAAAGTTCGGGCATATTACGAAGTATTCCGCCGAAAAAGTATTCTCCGGTACTTTGAAAGTTTATTATTCCGTTTTGGCACAAATAGATGGTGATGGGGTTTAATCCAATAACAATAAAAAAGAATGCCCATTTTTGAAATTTCCATACATCAATAATGATATAGAATATTGAAAGGTAGACAAGGCTCCAGCCTCCGGCCACTAATACAAATGAACTGGTCCAGAGGTTCTTGTTTACCGGGAAATTCAGGTTCCAAATCCATCCAATAAGTATAGAAATAATCCCCACTCCCAAAAGATATAATCCCTTTCTAAATGGTAAAAATTTATCGCTTTTAAACTTTAAAAACTGACCGGTAAGCACTCCCATTAGTGCGGTAGCAATGGCAGGGACAGTGGAGAGAATTCCTTCAGGGTCGTGAACACCAAGATATAATCTCCCCGGAAGAAATAAACGGTCGATATATCCAACCAAGCTGCCTTCTTTGGTTAGAACTCCGGCGCCAAAACCAGGAACAGGTATCAGTTTCATTATTGCCCAGTACCCTAGTAAAATAGCACAGAACCAGATTATTTGGCCTCGGATTTTTGTATTTACAAAAATAAAAGCGGCAAACATCCAGGCCAACCCAATTCGGGCAAGCACACTAGCATAGCGTTGATGATCAAAATCGAAATTTAACAAACCATTATAGATGCATCCAAATAATACAAGCAGTAATCCCCGCATTAAAATATGGCGATATACTTTTGCTTTTGAGTCGCCTCGTTCCAGGCGTTTTGGTATCGAAAAAGGCATAGAAACGCCGGCAATAAACAAAAATAGTGGGAAAATATTATCGTAAAAGCGGAAACCATTCCACTCAACATGTTCCATTTGAGTACCAAGCCATATAAAAATGGTCCATTGGGTCAATTGGGCCAGTGCATGAAAAATATTTTCACCTCCCATAATCCAGAACATATCGAATCCGCGGAGGGCATCAAGCGATAATAGCCGATCTGTTTTTTTTACTTCAGTGTTTTTCATAAAAAAGGAGGTTATAGAACTTTGATTTTTATATTTCTAAAGAACGTACTTTTTCCATGGTCCTGGAGCCCAATTTTTCCAGTTTTGGCCGATGCATAATCGGGGAAGTCTTTCCATTTTCCTTCTTTTGCCAATTTATTCCATTCTTCTGATCCTAATTGATATTCAACCACTTTTTCTCCGTTAAGCCAATGTTCGACTTTTGTGTTATTCACTATTAATCTGGAAAGATTATATTCACCAACTTTTTTAAGAATTTTGTCCGATTTTGCGGTATACATAGCATAACAGGCTCCTGTTTTTTGCCATTCCTCAAGTTTATCAGGCCACCCCAATTCATCTACCAATTGAAATTCCGGAGCAATAGCATATATTTCATCGTGCTTTCCTTCCACAGCATAGTAAAAAATACCGCTGTTTCCCTGAGGAGAAATTTTCCATTCCACACTCAATTCAAAGTTTTGATATTCGTTATTGGTAACAATGTCATTTGCGTGATCGCCACCCAATCCCAAAGAAATTAATTCGCCGTTTTCGATTTTCCAACCAACTAAAGAGTCCTTATTAAAGTTATGCCAGCCATTAAAGGTTTTGCCATCCCATAGCAATTGCCAACCGTCAGCAATTTCCTGACTGGTAAGGGTGTTGATAGTGTCGGTGGGCGAGGTAGAGGCAGTTGGGGCTGTCGTGTTTTGAGTTTTGCATGAATAAAATGCAACAAACAAAGATACTATCAGGATAGTTAATAGATTTTTTTTCATAGAAGGTAGAGTTAGGTTAATAGTTCAATTGAAGATGGGTGTTTAAATAAGAAAAAGTTTTTAGCTAATTCTATTAAACACCCATCTTTTAAAATATTACGGATTAACATTTTGCATAGCATACCTGGCAGCCCCTATGAATCCGGCTTTTTCTCCAAGTTCTGCTTTAACAAGTTTTACTTTTGCAACATTGGTTTGGAATACTGTTTCTTTTATGGTGTCCATGAGAGGTCCGTAAAAAACCGGCCAGGCATTTGCGATTCCTCCTCCTATTACTATTTTATGGACCCCTAAAATATTTACGATGTTAGAAATGGCAATTCCTAGTGCTCTGGATGCTTCGTTGTATATTTCCTGAGCAACAACGTCGCCTTGAAGTGCTGCATGGGAGATTATTTGAGGTGTAATTTTATCTTGTTCGTAACCTCTTAGTGAACTTGACGGGTTAAATTGTAAATGCTCGGCTGTAATTCGTTTTAAGCCATGTTTGCTGAAATAGGCTTCTACGCATCCCAGACGACCGCAACTGCATTTTGGCCCTTCCATATTTACAATCATATGGCCAAATTCGCCCGATACCCCATTCAAGGAAAACAGCGTGCCATTTGTGATTAAAGCGCCGCCTACACCAGACCCTAAGGTAAACATAAACATGTCGCTGCTTCCGGCTCCTGCACCAAGCCATTGTTCTCCCAAAGCGGCTAAGTTTGCATCATTTTCAATGAATACCGGAATATTAATCCGTCTCCCTAATTCCTTTGAAATTTCGAAATTTTCCCATCCAGGTAAGTTGGATGCTTCTATTATTTTCCCATTCTTTGGATCCAGTATCCCTGGAACGCCAATACCAACCGACACTATTTCGCAATCGGAATACGATTCTTTAATTAGATCATTTATTGTTTGAGCTACACGTTCAATCGCATTTATAGGACCAGATGCAACATTAGTATTGATAACTCTTTCCTCTAAAATTTGTCCGTCAACGGTTACGGGGCCAATGTTAATGGTAGTTCCGCCCAGGTCAATTCCAAAATAAATTTTCTTTTTCATGTTGACTTTTTTTATAAGTTAGTTTATTCGCGTGTTTCTAATTGTTCTTTTGCTTTTAATAGTCGTCTTACCCCTTTTATGTGATCCGAAAATTCTTTATAAGTCATATCCTTTAAAAATATCGCCCCATAAGCTCTTTTAAGCATTGGGTTAGGACTATTATAAAAGAACTCTTTCCCCAAAAGTAGTAATAATTGGTCATGTTGTTCTACCCAAATTTTTTGTGCTAACTCACTAAATGTTCCATCTAATTCGAAACTTGGGAATGACGCCGATTTTTGACTTATGAAACAGTTTACGAACATATTATGTAAAACAGCAAATGAGTTGAGAGAAACCGGAATAATCCGGTTTACATCAGTTGGTTCGTATCTGGACCAGATGTTTCGGTATCCCCAAATGTGAATATTCATTTCAGGATGGTTTTCTACATATTTATCAATGGCATCCGAAAGCGCAATAAGAGTTTTATAGTGGGTATCCGGACCGCTTCCTTCAGGGTCGAGTGCCAGTGTAATTATTGTTGGGCGAATTCTTTCGAGCATATTTAGAATGGGCATTACATCCAAATCAAAATCCGGATAGGACGGGAATATGTTGTCAGAATAAAAATGTAAGCGGAGGTGCGAAACGTGATCCATTTCAATTCCAAAATGCGCCCATACTAACTCTGCCTCAAACTCACGCAACCAGCCTTTTATGAGGTGAAGGATATCTGGTTCTTTTCGTCCGGGTTCTAAGGAATCTAATATTTTCTGAAGTTCAATGACTTTCTGCTCCAATGTAGGCAGATCATTAATCTTCAGGTGATTCATAAACAATCGGGCTAATCGGGTTGATTTGTAGAAATGTTGTAGATCGACATTCTGTGCTGCAATTCCATTTAAGTAGCCGGTAATATCATCCTGGGCATTCTGATAATCAGCCAGCCTTCCATGTTCCATGAGCGATTTCATTTTACCATTCGCTAAAAGCGACTTCAAATAAGCCAGGCATTCGCTAACATAAATATTTGTAACAGCAGTAAACCCGCTGGTGCAATAGCAAAAATAATTATTGTTAAACTCCGAACGAACAAGGTGGTGAACAAGCGGGAAATATGCGAGCTCAATATCGTCGTGGTGAGGGGCTGTATGAAAGAATTTTTGGTTTAATGGAATTTTTACACCATTTTCAATTTTCTCAACAAGGTTTTCGTAGGTTTCTTCGGCAAGTTTTTCGAGAGTTTTACTACTTAACTCGCACGCCAGTTTCCATTCCGAAACTTCTTTTACAGCTTGTTCCTGGTTAAGTTTTGTTATTTCCATGAGGGAAATATTCTTTTTTTCGGCACCTTTTATAACCAGGTTTTCGACGTACGATTGGGCAAGTTTTTTTTCGTTAAAAAGTGTTTTAATATTTTTATCCGTAAGGCCAAGTTTTATACTTGCACTGCGGGTGACAAAAAACCGTGCATTCGGAAGTTTTTGCAGGCTGCTGGCCGGGTATTCAAGGCTGGGGGATTTTTGAACAGCATCAGCAACTACCTGACCTTTTGATTCGCCAGCTGCGATAATTACCGTTACAGCATCAGGATTATAGGTTATCGTTTCTAATCCCATTGTAATAACTGCTTTTTTGCGGACAATCTCAATTCCACCTAAATCGGATGCGGCAGCTGCCTGTGTTTCATAATTGATATTTGTTAGCCGAGTATGTGAATGGTGACTTGAGCCCCGAACATTGAATGCTATGTGGCCGTCAGGCCCTATTCCACCCAGAAAAAATCCTATTCCGCCCAAATTACGGATATCTTCTTCGTACTTACCGCAGAATTCGTCGAACAGCTTAATGGTTTTATGTTTTAATAAGTCTTGCTCGGTAGTTGGTTTTTTTATTCTTAAACTTAGGTCAATTATGCCGTCGGGGAAAACAAAATCAATATTGGGAATATCGCCCACTACCTTTTTTTGTGCCTCTGTAAATTGATAGGTATTAATTAAATGTGTTTTTTGAGGGTCAAAACCAAATCCGTCGATGTAGAATTTTTTAACAAAATAGGTAAACGATCTTTCATGCTCAGGTTTGATAGGAAAAAACTCGTCCAGCTGAAAAAAATGTAACGATTTGAAATCGGGTTTTAGCTTCGGATCCAGTCCAATTTTCGCTAAAATTCCGTTCGACATTTCGGCTTTCCAGTTTTCGAGGTAAAACTGCATCCACTTGATAAAGAATTCGGGAGTTTTGCCGGTTGGCAACGCAACAACTCCTCCGGGATTAAGGCACACCCATTCTAAGAATCGAAGAGCTGTTAACTGACCTAATTCTACATAATTATCTACCTGAATTACAGGAATTTTAAACTGCACTTTGCTTTCTTCCAAATCGGAATTTAAGCTTTTAAAGTAAGCTTCTACTTTACTACTAACATTGTACTTCATATATACTTAAATTTATCAATTATCCATTAGTTCGCTTAATATTAAAGCAGTAGCGCCAGCAGCTACTGAAAATTTCCCAAACTGCGAAAATCGAATTTCGGGCATATAGTACCCATGTTTCAGATAACTCGTAGTTCGTTCGTGGGCGTAAGGCACAATATATTTTTTAAGCAATGTCTCCTGCATGGTTATATCTCCGCCAATTACAATTAAATCGGGATTAATAAATCCGATAATTCTAGCTATTTCGTCGGCTATAAGTTTACAGATTTCCTCAATTACGAAAGTCGAAATACCACAACCTTGCTTTTCATAGTTCATGATATCTGAGATTTTGATGTCCTCAATGTTTGTAAATTGATTTAATAAGAGGTGACCGGAGCCTAATTTCTTTATTCCCCGCTCCACAATAGAAGGGATTTTTGGAAGCGGATAGAATATTTCTCCAGCTGCGCCCGAGACACCCAGGTAAAGACTATTATTAATGATTAAACCAGCTCCTAAATTTTTGGCTCCCTGGTTGTATGTTATGTAGACTATGTTTGCCGGTAAGGTTTGGGTTGGTTCGGAATACCACTTCACATCCATTGCTCCCGAGTTAGCATCGTTCGCGATCGTAAATTTTAAGGATATTTTGCTTTCGAGCCGAAGTTTTAAAGGGAAGTTTTCAAGTCCCAAGGCTGATGAGTAGAGTATTGTACCATTCTTACCATCTATCAGGCCGGGAAAAGCAATACCAACGCCAAGAATTTGTTCAAACTGAAGACTATGCTTAGCCAACATGGCAAGAATTGTCTTTATAGTTTCGTCAATAAGGTTTTTCTCGTTAATTTTTAAAGTGGGGATGTTCTCATCTTTATCTAAAATAACCCCTTCAAGTCCTGCAAGTACAATTCGGATCTTATGGGGCAGAACTTCCAATCCCAAGATGTACCCAATGTTATTTTTAATTTTCCATAGTGTTGGTTTTTTCCCACCTTTAGTAGTCGATTCGCCTGTTCCGCTAATTTCAATTAAGCCTTTCTCGTCCAGACTTCGAAGTATATAAAGCACGGTAGATGGTCTTAGGCTTGTAATCCTGGAAAGTTCTGCGCCTGAAATTTCCTTATGCAATCGAATAAGGTTAAGTACTTGCCTGTGACTGTTCTCGGTTAAATTAAAAAATGATTTATTCACGGTAGTGTATTATTGAAATGTGTTAATAATTTGAAGTATTTCGCCAGGGGCATTAAGTTTAATTTTCGCATTAATCAGCGGATCTTTCGTTCCCCATAAAGCAAGGGCAAAATCAACTCCTGCTGCGTGAGCACATAAAGAATCGTAGTTTGTATCCCCAATGTAAATAGTCTCTGAAGGACGAACATTGCTAACATCCAGAAATTTTAGAATTGGTTCGGGATCAGGTTTATGCTTCAGGGTATCATCCGCACAAATTATATGGTTAAAATATAGGTGTAAACCAAAGGGATAAAAGTCATTCAAAAGTTCAACCCGGGTTTTTGATGTCACTATACCAAGTTGAATTTTAAGGGCAGCTAAATCTTTTAGCGTATCCTCTATTTGGGGGAAGATCAGAATATAATGAGCATAATATTTTAAATATTCATTCCATTCCTGCGATGCCGTTTCAACATCTTGTATTTCGAGCTTATGCAATGAAATTACCCCTGGAATGCCAAGAGCAAATGATAATTCATCGGAAGAATATTCGCGGTTTTTATGTTTTTTTAATAGTTTCTGTAAAGAGCAAATTACTGCTTTTTCAGTATCAATAATGGTTCCGTCTATATCGAGTAAGATGCATCTATACATTGTTTATTCCGAAAAGTTAGACATGTTGTTTTTATTCCTTATTGTTTTAAATTTTTAAGTATTTTTAAATCGTATGTTTTCATTTCTTCTATTGTAACCTCTAATAAATTGTAAGTTTATTCAATGAATGAACAAACAAATATATATCCTATTTTCTTTATAATCAATTTTTACAAAAGATTTTTTTGATGGTTAAGAAAATAAATTAACTATTTTTACGTCTTAATTGGGTTCATCTACCATAAATACAGGCTATGAGAAGGATTATTTTATTTACGGCTTTTCTTTTTGGGTTATTTTTCACTTCAGTTCAGGTTTTTGCTCAGCGCGATAAATCAGCTAAGGCAGAAGCGGCATTTAATGCCGGGGAATATTTTGTCGCCCTTGATTTATATAAGGCTGCATACAATACAATTGAAAAAGACAGGAAAGCTGAAATTCTATATAAAATTGCCCATTGCTACCGGTTGACTAATGAGCCTGTAAAAGCTGAATTGTGGTATTCGAAAGCAATAGCAAGTTTTACCAAAAGTGGCACTTCGGAACCAATGGCATATTATTATCTGGCAGAAGCCAAGAAAATGAATATGAAATACGAGGAAGCAAAGGACGATTATAAGAAATATAAAGAATTATCTGCCGATGAAGCCCGGGCAAATGACGGTATTAAATCGTGCGACCTTGCCCAAAAATGGATTGATAACCCGAGTGGATATCAGGTAGAAAATATGAAATTTTACAATTCAAAAGAAAATGATTTTTCACCTGCTTATGCATCGGGTGATTACGGTACTGTATATTTTACTTCCTCGCGCGAAGCAGCGACTGGTAATTTGATTCATGGCGCAACCGGTCAAAATTTTTCGGATATATTTGTTGCTCGGGTCGACCGCAAGGGTGCCTGGAGTGAGCCAATACCTCTTGGGGAAAATGTTAACACCGAATTTGAAGAAGGAGCTCCTAGTCTTTCTTCCGATTTTAATACCTTATATTTTACACGTTGTAAAAAAGGCAAAAACGAGTCGTTTGGTTGCCAAATTTACAGTGTGGAGCGCGATGGGGAAAACTGGGGTAAAGATAAACCAATAGAAATTGAAGGAGATTCAATTGTAGTAGCTCACCCGGCAATTTCATCAGACGAATTGACCCTATATTTTGTTTCGGATATGAAAGGCGGATTGGGTGGAAAAGATATTTGGAAAGTTACACGTGCAAATAAAGGAGACGAATGGGGGACACCCGAAAATCTAGGTGCTGATATTAATACCCCTGAAAATGAAATGTACCCTTTTATTCATGAAGACGGAACCTTATATTTCTCTTCGAACGGACACATTGGATTGGGCGGATTGGATATCTTTAAAGCAAAACAAAACGCCAATGGAAGCTGGAAAGTTGATAATATGGAATCGCCAATTAATTCAAATGCCGACGATTTTGGCATTGTTTTTCAAAAAGATGTTGAAAAGGGATATTTTAGCTCAAGCCGCACTGCAAAAGGCGATGACGATATTTTTACATTTAATTTACCTCCACTAAAATATAACTTGCTTGGCGTTGTAAAAGATGAAAAAAATGACAAGCCTTTAGCTGAAGCAAATGTTAAATCGGTAAGCAGCGATGGTATTACAGTCGATATTAAGACTGACAAGAATGGGGCATTTAAGATGATTATGAAGGCGAACACCGATTATGTTCTTATTGGTTCTAAAGAAGGGTATTTAAATGGTAAAGAGCGTGAAACCACAAAAGGATTAGAAAAGAGTAAGGATTTCAGAACAGTCATTTATTTGGCCTCCATCGAAAAACCTATTGAACTGCCAAATATTTTCTACGATCTAGCGAAATGGGACTTGCGGCCTGAGTCTATGGTTGCCTTAGATGGTTTGGTTGAAACATTAAACGATAATCCGAAAATAACCATAGAACTAGCTTCGCATACCGACTCCCGAGGTAGCGATGCGGATAATATCACACTATCGCAAAAAAGGGCCCAGTCAGTCGTTAATTATTTGATTGAGAAAGGAATTGCTGCCGATCGACTCATTGCAAAGGGATATGGCGAATCGGAACCCAAAACTGTAGATGCCAAATTAGCTCAACAGTATCCATTTTTGAAAGACGGAGTGGTGCTCTCTGAAGAGTATATTACGAAACTTCCGGATCTTGATCTTCAGGAAATTGCTCACCAGATCAATAGACGAACCGATTTTAGAGTGTTACGTACTGACTATACCGCAAAAAATAATTAGCATTCAGTATTTTGTGCATCATTTTGCATTAGTACTGTATACTTTTTTTATCCTATAATATATATGTCCGGAGAATCGAGATATAATCAACGGGGTGTTTCTGCATCCAAAGGCGATGTTCATGCAGCCATAAAAAATATAGATAAGGGATTGTTTCCATCCGCATTTTGTAAAATTATTCCGGACGTTCTCTCGGGTGATCCCGAATATTGCCTGATTATGCATGCTGATGGAGCTGGTACAAAATCATCCCTTGCTTACCTCTATTGGAAAGAGACCGGTGACCTATCCGTTTGGCGGGGTATTGCCCAGGATGCATTGATTATGAATATTGACGACCTGCTTTGTGTTGGAGGTGTAGACAATATAATTGTATCATCTACCATCGGAAGAAATAAACTTTTAATTACAGCTGAGGTAATATCAGCGATTATTAATGGTACTGAAGATCTGTTAGCAGAATTACGCTCATTAGGCGTAAATATTTATTCTGCCGGGGGCGAAACTGCCGATGTTGGCGATTTGGTGCGTACAATTATTGTCGATTCCACGGTTATTTGCCGCATGAAACGCTCAGATGTTATATCAAATGACCATATTGAACCGGGAGATGTTATTGTAGGACTTTCATCGTATGGGCAGGCATCATACGAAACGCAGTATAATGGGGGAATGGGCAGCAATGGCCTGACTTCTGCCCGTCACGATGTTTTTTCGAAATATCTGGCGCAAAAATATCCCGAAAGCTTCGATCCTGGAGTAAATTCGGATCTTGTTTATTCCGGAAAATATAAACTAACCGATATTATTGAAGATCTTGGAATTGATGCCGGAAAACTAGTACTTTCTCCTACAAGGACCTATGCTCCGGTTGTAGCTCAAATTTTGAAAAAGTACCGGCACCAGATTCATGGAATGGTGCATTGTTCGGGGGGCGCTCAAACCAAGGTAATGCATTTTGTGGATAACCTTCATATAGTTAAAAATAATCTTTTTCCGATACCTCCGCTATTTCGCATTATTAAGGAGCAATCGGGTACTTCGTGGGACGAAATGTACAAGGTTTTCAACATGGGCCATCGGTTCGAAATATATGTTAAACCGGAACTTGCAAATAGTATAATCGAAATTTCGAGAGCTTTTGATGTCGATGCGCAGGTGGTTGGATATTGCGAAAAAAACGAAGGCAAAAAGCTAACAATACAAAGCCAGTTTGGTGATTTTCAATATTAAAATTGTGTTTCTTTGTCTTTCCCAACCAATTCCAAGTTAAATTTATTAACTTTGCCGACCATTTTTTTGAGGAATAGTCTATGGATAACAATATGATTCTGGAAAAGCTCGGAAGTATTAAAATTCGGTTCGAAGAGGTATCACAAAAAATTACCGATCCGGAGGTAATTGCCGATATGAAGGTTTATGTGAAGTTGAATAAGGAATACCGGGATTTGGAACCCTTGGTTCATACCTACGAAGACTATAAAAATGTATTAAGCAATATTACCCATGCACGCGAAATTCTTTCGAACGAAAAGGATGAGGAAATGCGCGAAATGGCGAAGCTTGAATTAGATGAGCTTACCGCAAAAATAGTTCCTTTAGAAGAAGATATTAAATTGTTGCTACTTCCGGTTGATCCGGAGGATGACAAGAATGCAATTATGGAAATCCGTGCAGGTACCGGTGGGGATGAAGCGAGTATTTTTGCGGGTGATCTTTATCGCATGTATACTAAATACATCGAATCGAAGGGATGGAAGTACGAAGTTACCAGCATTTCGGATGGTACTGCCGGAGGATTTAAGGAAATTGTAATGAAGGTTTCGGGCGATAAAGTATATGGAATACTTAAATATGAATCGGGGGTTCATCGGGTGCAACGTGTTCCCAAAACTGAAACACAAGGCCGTATCCATACTTCAGCTGCAACTATTGCAGTTTTGCCTGAAGCAGATGAGTTTGATATAGAACTTAATATGAACGATGTTCGCAAAGATACTTTTTGTTCTTCGGGTCCTGGCGGACAGTCTGTAAATACCACGTATTCAGCTATCCGGTTGACGCACATTCCATCGGGAATTGTGGTGCAATGTCAGGATGAAAAGTCACAGATTAAAAATCTCGAAAAAGCTACCGGAGAGCTTCGTACCCGGTTGTATAACCTGGAATACCAGAAATACATCGATAACATTGCTTCGAAGCGGAAAACCATGGTTTCTACTGGCGACCGTTCAGCTAAAATTCGCACATACAATTATCCACAAGGCCGTGTGACTGATCACCGGATCAATCATACCGTATATAATCTTCCATCAATCATGGATGGCGACATTCAGGAGTTTATAGATAAACTGCAAATGGCCGAAAATGCAGAAAGATTAAACGAAAGCATGCAATAAATAATAGTACAGGTTATGGACAGTCAACAGTTGTTCGAGAATATCAAAAAAAAGGAAAGCTTTTTATGTATTGGTTTGGATACGGATATCACCAAGATTCCCCGAATTGTTCTGGAAGCCGAATTTCCTCTTTTTGAATTCAACAAACGAATTATTGATGCCACAGCCGATTTTACTGTTGCCTATAAACCTAACATAGCATTTTATGAGAGTTTGGGCGCTGCAGGATGGATTAACCTTGAGTTAACAGCAAATTATATACGTGAGCGTCATTCCGACATATTTCTTATTGCCGATGCAAAACGTGGCGATATAGGAAATACATCCAAAATGTACGCAAAAGCTTTTTTTGAGAAAAACGATTTTCATGCAGTTACTGTTTCTCCTTACATGGGCGAAGATTCAGTGACACCTTTTTTAACTTACCAAAATAAGTGGGTTATACTTCTGGCCTTAACATCAAATAACGGGGCATTCGATTTTCAGCTAATGCAGGAACTGGGCTCTAATCAGCGTTTATTCGAAAAGGTTATTAAAACATCGCAAAACTGGGGTACTACCGATAATTTGATGTATGTAGTTGGAGCTACAAAAGCGGAGATGCTTTCGGAGATTCGGAAATGGGCTCCCGATCATTTTTTGCTTATTCCCGGAGTAGGAGCGCAGGGAGGAAGCCTGGCAGAAGTTGTTAAGTATGGAATCAACAAAAAATGCGGTCTTATTGTGAATTCTTCGCGCGCTATTATTTATGCCGATTGTACCGATCGCTTTGCTACAGTAGCCCGTGAACAGGCGCTTCTGGTTCAAAAGGAAATGAAAACCCTGCTAAAGCAATACAAGATTATTTAAGTTTTTCTGATAACTATACAATGACCGAAGAACTCCTTAATTTTCTTTGGAAAAATAAACTCTATACCACCGATTCGCTTATTCTGGCCGATGGCCTGAATATTGAGGTAATTCATCCCGGGGAATACAACCGGGACGAAGGCCCTGATTTTTTTAATACCCGCATAAAAATTGACGAAACCATTTGGGCAGGAAATGCCGAGGTGCATGTAAAAGCATCTGATTGGATAAAGCATGGCCATTCAGGAAATGGTTCCTATAATAATGTTATTCTTCATATTGTTGCCGAAAACGATATTGCTATTGAAAGAGCAGATGGAAATGCTATTCCGGCGATAGTTCTTAAATGCAACGAAACAATATTGGCTCAATACCAATACCTCCTTCAAAACAGACTTTGGGTGCCATGTGCAAAACAACTTCCATCTGTAAATAGTTTTACCAAAAGCTTATGGCTTGAAAAACTAGGAATTGAACGACTCGAAGAAAAATCAAAAGATATAGTTCAACACCTAAATCAAACACAAAACGATTGGGAAGAAACGTTTTATAGAATCCTTGCCCGAAGTTTTGGATTTCATTTAAACGGTCAGGCATTTGAACAACTTGCCCAATCGTTACCTCACAAGGTCCTGGTGAAACATGCTGATAGCCTTATTCAGACGGAAGCACTTATTTTTGGACAAGCAGGTTTTCTCAATGGAATAATTCCTTACGACGATTATTTTAACAAACTTCAAAAAGAGTACAATTTTTTGGCTAAGAAATATAAGTTAAAATCTTTGTCAGTTCACCTATGGAAGTTTCTGCGCCTTCGTCCAGGAAATTTTCCCACAATAAGGCTGGCAGAATTTTCCTCTCTTATTCATAAACATCCAAACCTTTTTTCGACCATTCGCGATTCGGTTTCCCTTTCGAACTTATTCGAGTTATTCAATATAAAAACCTCAGAATATTGGAACAATCATTATATGTTTGGTAAAG
Source organism: Bacteroidota bacterium (assembly GCA_020048915.1). Lineage (GTDB taxonomy): Bacteria > Bacteroidota > Bacteroidia > Bacteroidales > JAAUTT01 > JAAUTT01. The sequence goes on from JAIFLU010000272.1 coordinate 16,327, forward strand.
TTTCGAAGGCTAAAGAAAAGGTTTTGGGACACGATTCGGCCGAAATTCTATTTATTAATGCAATTATACCGGCGCTTTTCATGTATGGAAAATCGTACGGTTTAGCGCACATTCAGGATAAAGCGTTGGATTTGTTAAATCAACTTCCGGCTGAAAAAAATAGTATTATCGAAAACTGGAACAAACTTGGAATCGTCACTCATAATGCATTTCATAGTCAGGCATTGTTGCAGTTGAAATATGGGTATTGTGATAAGCATAAATGTTTGGACTGTGCCATCGGCAATAAAATTTTAATGGAATTAGTATAGCACCACTCATTATTTTGTGATACAATACTTGATTTCAAAAAGAAAAAATTCAGAAAAAATTGTATTGAATTAAAATATTTTGAATACTTTTGCAAATCTTAAAAAGGAATTTAAACTTACAAAACATTAGATACGATGTATTTAACAGTCGAAAAAAAGAAAGCGTTATTTGCCCAGTTTGGAAAATCAGATACTGATACTGGATCCCCTGAGTCTCAAATTGCCTTATATTCTACCAGAATTAACCATTTAACAGAGCATTTGAAACTCAATAAAAAAGATTTTAGTACGCAGCTTGCTCTTTTAAAATTAGTAGGAAAAAGAAGAAGGATGCTGGATTATTTAAAAGATGTTGAGATTGAAAGATACCGTAGTATTATTAAAAGTCTGAATCTACGTAAATAATATTATGCTAGTACATTCAAAAAAAGGCAATTAATAATTGCCTTTTTTTTATTTGCAGATTTTTATTCAAGTAAAACTAAATAAAGAAATATGTTCAATGTTGTTCAAAAGGCAATTGAATTCGGCGATGGGCGGACAATTGTATTAGAAACAGGAAAATTAGCCAAGCAAGCCGATGGTGCCATAGTTTTGAGATATGGCAAAACAATGTTGCTTGCAACCGTTGTTTCGGCAAAAGAAGCAAAGGAAGATGTAGATTTTATGCCTTTGTCGGTAGAGTATAAAGAGAAATTTGCTTCCACAGGTCGATTTCCTGGTGGATTTATGAAAAGGGAATCAAAACCATCCGATTACGAAATTTTAGTTTCCCGTTTGGTGGATCGTGCTTTACGTCCATTATTCCCCGATAATTATCATGCAGAAACCTTTGTTACCATCAGCTTAATATCTGCTGATAGAAGTATTATGCCCGACGCTTTAGCCGGTTTAGCCGCTTCTGCAGCATTAGCTGTTTCAAATATTCCATTTAATGGCCCAATATCCGAAGTACGCGTAGTTAGAATTGATGGGAAGTTCTTAATTAATCCAACATTCGAGGAGTGTGCCAAATCGGATATGGATATCATGGTTGCCGCTACCATGGATAATATTATGATGGTAGAAGGCGAGATGAGCGAAGCAAGTGAAGCCGATATGCTCGAAGCATTGAAGGTTGCCCACGAAGAAATTAAGAAGCATTGTAAAGCGCAGATTGAATTAATGGAAATGGTTGGCAAAACCCAGAAATTGGAATATTGCCACGAAAAGAATGATGAAGATCTTCGCAAAGCAGTGCATGAATTTTCGTATAGCCGCGTTTATCAGGTTGCCAAATCTCAATTAGGCAAACATGAACGTATGGATGCTTTTGCTACCATTAAAAACGATTTTATGGAAACTATCGCCGAAGAAGAACGCGATGGCAAAAAATCGTTGGTAAATAAATATTATCACGATGTGGAAAAAGAAGCCATGCGAAATATGATCCTTGATGAAGGAATTCGTCTTGATGGTCGTAAATTAGATGAAATTCGTCCTATTGCCTGCGAAATAGATTTTCTTCCGGCTGCTCACGGATCTGCTTTATTTACCCGTGGCGAGACACAATCGCTTACTACTGTTACACTTGGAACAAAATTAGATGAGAAGGTTGTTGATGAAGTATTGGTTCAGGGAACAGAAAAATTCACTTTGCATTATAATTTCCCCCCATTCTCAACTGGTGACGCTAAAGCTTCCAGAGGTATCAGCCGTCGTGAAATTGGACATGGTAATCTTGCGCTAAGGGCTTTAAAGAAAGTAATACCTCAGGGAACTGATAATCCTTATGCTATCCGCGTAGTTTCAGATATTTTAGAATCTAACGGTTCTTCCTCTATGGCAACCGTATGTGCCGGAACGCTTGCCTTGATGGATGCTGGTATTAAAATTAAAGCTCCTGTTTCGGGTATTGCAATGGGATTAATTTCCGATACAAAAACCGGAAGATTTGCTGTATTATCTGATATTCTTGGAGACGAAGATCATTTAGGGGATATGGATTTTAAAGTAACCGGCACATCTGCCGGGATTACTGCCACTCAAATGGATATAAAAGTAGATGGATTATCATACGAAATTTTAGCTAAGGCACTTGACCAAGCCAGGAAGGGCCGTCTTCATATCCTGGGTAAAATAACCGATGCTATTTCCGAGCCTCGTTCGGAGATGAAGCCTCATGCCCCACGAATTGTACAAATCGTAATTCCGAAAGAAATGATTGGTGCCATTATTGGAACCGGTGGTAAGGTTATTCAGGAAATACAAAGCGTAACAGGAACAACTATTGTTATTCAGGAAATTGATAGCAAAGGTGTTGTTGATATTTTTGCCGAAGACCAAACTGCAATTGAAGCGGCATTAAAACGGATCAATGCAATCACGGAAGTTCCCGAATCGGGTAAGGTTTATTCCGGTAAGGTAAAATCAATTACTGCTTTTGGCGCTTTTGTTGAAATTATGCCTGGTAAAGAAGGCTTGTTGCATATTTCGGAAGTAGAATGGCGTCATTTAGCTAACCTTGATGGAATATTGAAGGAAGGCGATGAAATAGAAGTTAAATTATTGGAAGTAGATAAAAAAACCGGTAAGCTTAAACTTTCCAGAAAAGCTCTTCTTCCCCGTCCGGAACGGACCGAGCAATCGGATCGCCCCGAAAGAACCGAAAGAACCGATCGTCCTGAACGCAGTGACCGTCACGATCGTACTGAACGTCGTGACCGACCTGAGAGAAGCTAAGATATAGTATTCTGAAATATTAAAAACCTCCTTTAACCGGGAGGTTTTTTTGTTTTGGGTGATTTCTGTTTTGAACTCGTAAACAGATTCTTATCAAGTTATTTTTGCCTTAGGGGTATTTTTTTTACATGATACGTTAAAACAGATCAACCCCGGAGCTGCGGAATTGGAAGTAATAAAAATTATTTTTCGGGTTAAGAATATCTTAACACATTAATCTATAATTCCTTTCGATAAAAAGAATTGATAGCTAAAATAGTTTCAAAAGCTGAAGTGTTTTTAAATGGCTTGATTCAATGACCAGGAAGTTAAAGACTGTATTTGGTTAATAGCAGGTCAATTTGATTAGTGAAAAGGGTGAACATTCAAGATGAATTTTAGTAGGATTAATAGCTAAATTTTTGGATGGGTGTAATTTGTATAATACGCTGATTGACAATATTTGTTAGATAAAAAAACTATATAACTAACTATAATTTAAATTATTAGTATAATTTCGTTTAAAAAATTGGATGTAAATAAGCTCAAAGTCTTTATGTTGCTGTTAGTCAAAATATCAATATTTGCTAAGATTACTTTTTTTTCTAAAAAAACATTAGTAATTTTGTGGATTCTTATTGAAAAGTAAAACGTAAAAACAAAAGTCCTTAATCAAATACCCAAGTAATTATGAAAAGAAACAAATTATCCTATTTAGCAACTCTATTGGCAGCAATTGTATTAAGCAGTTGTGGAGGCCTTAACAAAATGAAAGATACCGCCAGTACTGTTAAATATTCTGCATCGCCTGCTGTTCTCGAGTCAAAAGCGGGAGAAGTTGAGGTTACCATTACAGGGAAATTTCCTGCCAAGTATTTCAACAAAAAAGCTGTATTAGTTGCTACTCCTGTATTAAAATACGCCAATGGCGAAACTGCTCTTAAGCCTTATACAGTTCAGGGCGAGTCAGTTCAAGGAAATGAAAAGGTTGTAAAATATGTTGAAGGTGGAGATTTTTCATACTCTGACAAATTTGCCTATACTCCTGATATGAAGATATCTCAGCTTGAAGTTCGGGTTAAAGGAACTGTTAAAAAAACCACTGTAGATTTTCCAGCTATTAAAATTGGTGATGGTGTTATTGCAACTGAATTTCTGGTTGTAAAAGACCCACGCGCCATTTCTATGAAAGATAACTTTCAACGGGTTACCCCTGAATCATACGAAGCTGCAATTAATTATGTAATTAATAAAGCAGATGTTCGTCCTACCGAATTAAAGAAAGAAGAAATGAAGAACCTTCAGGCTTCTTTGATTGCTACCCAGAATGATTCTACCAAACAAATTAAAGGTGTTGAAATTGCTGCTTATGCATCTCCAGATGGTGAACTTGATTTAAACGAAAAATTAGCTGAAAAGAGAAAAGAATCTGCTTCTGCTTATTTTACCAAGGAAGCTAAGAAATCGAAACTTTCAAAAGTATCTGACGAAAGCATTTTCAAATATTTAACTACTCCTGAAGACTGGGATGGTTTTAAAGTTCAATTAGAAAAATCGGACATAAAGGATAAAGAACTTATTCTTCGCGTTCTTTCTATGTATACCGACCCTATTGTTCGTGAAAAAGAAATCAAAAACATTACTGCAGCGTTCGAAGAAGTGAAAGAAAAAATTCTTCCTGAATTAAGAAGATCCAAAATGAAAATCAGTGTTGATGTTGTTGGTAAATCTGATGAGCAATTAGTTGCTGTTGGGACCTCCACTCCAGATTCACTTCAGTTAGAAGAATTACTTTATGCTGCTTCATTAGTTAGCGATCTTAACCAAAAATTAGCAATCTATCAAACAGCTGCTAAGAAATATCCTGATTGTGTTCGTGCCCAAAATAACGTTGGTTATGTTTTAATTCAACAGAACAAACCTACAGAAGCTAAAGCCTCTTTTGAAGCTGCAAAGGCAATTAAAGATCTTGATGTTGTTAAGAACAACCTTGGTGTTTGCGCAATGCTAGCCGGAGACCTAAAAGCTGCTGAAGAGCTTTTCACCTCTGCAATGGGAGCTGGCGAAACTGTTAGCTATAATTTAGGTATTATTAAAATTATCCAAGGTAAATATGCTGAAGCTATCAACTATTTCGGAAACACATTCGAAGTGAATGGAGCCTTAGCTAAATTACTTGCTAAACAAAATGATGCTGCTTTAGCTACCTTGAATGGTGTTAAGAGCGAAGATGCTATTGTTTATTATTTAAGAGCTATTGTTGGTGCCCGTACTGCAAATACCGATATGTTATTCAATAACCTTCGTATTGCTTCAGGTAAGAGTGCTGAATTGAAAGCAAATGCAAAACTTGATATGGAATTTGCAAAATATTTTGCTGACGAAACATTTAAATCAATTGTTCAATAAATCCTTAATCACAGCTTACATGAAAAGGCCGCTTATTGAGCGGCCTTTTTTTTTGTAATCTTCTACCGAAATTTCAAACCATCTCCTGACAAAGACTTTTCATTAATGAATTAGGAGAGGGGGATATTACTTTTTGTTATAAAAATTCTGAACCCTAAATTTTTTCAGATTGGGAAGATTTGTTATAAAACAGAAAGCCAGTTGCGAGGTATTAATTTCCAAATGTTACATTTGTTAATATTTCAGAACCAATCTTTAAGGCAACAGTTTATGAAGTGCAAAAACCTATTTTCAGTTTTTTTATTTACATTACTTTCAATAAACGGATTTACTCAAACCATTGCTCAGTGGCGGGGTGTTGACCGAAAGGGTATTTATAACGAGACTAACCTATTAAAATTTTGGCCGGTTGGTGGCCCTCAAATGGTTTGGTCGGCCGATAGCATTGGAAATGGGTATGGATCGCCTGCCATTACAAAAGATGCGATCTATATAACCGGCGAAAAGGATTCTATAGGATATCTCTCTGCTTTTAGTTTGAACGGGGAATTACGCTGGAAATCAACTTATGGCAAGGAATGGCGGGGCAGCTTTCCCGGTTCCCGGTCGACTCCTACGGTGACCAAAGATTTGGTTTATGTTTGTTCCGGATATGGTAATATTACCTGTTTTGATTCAAAATTAGGGAACAAAAAGTGGTCGGTTGATATGAAAAAGGATTTAAATGGCCGGTATACATTCCATGGACATTCGGAATCGCTCCTGATTGATGGCGATAATATTTTTATAGTTGCCGGGGGTGTCGATACAAACGTGGTTGCACTAAACAGGTTTACCGGTAAAATAAACTGGATTTGCAAAGGCGTAGGACAAGTTCCTGGTTACAATTCACCATATATGATCAATTTACCAACACGTAAGATTTTGGTCACCTTTTCGGCTTATTCCTTATTAGGCATTGATGCTGTTACCGGTGAACTATTATGGGCACACGAACAGGATAACTACCCCTTGGCAGAACGTACCCCTGGCACTGGCGATACCCATAGTAATACCATTCTTTACGAAGATGGGTATATTTATTATATTGCCGGTGATGGTAACTGTGCGGTCAAACTCGCTCTTTCTGCTAATGGTAAACAAATTATCCAGGTTTGGAGAAATAAAGACATCGACAATTTCATGGGGGGATTTATTAAAATTGATAGCAGCATTTATACGTGCACCAATAGCAAAAGGAATTTGGTACGTTTAGATGCTTCTACAGGTATTGTTAAGGATTCGCTCAAATGCGGAATTGGTTCCTTGATTTATGATGGAAGCCTGCTTTATTATTATAATCAGAAAGGATTGGTTAGCCTTATTAACCATGATCCTAAAAATTTATGGGTGGTGAGTTCTTTTTCTGTTACAAAAGGAACTAAGGAACATTTCTCCCACCCGGTTATAAGCAATGGTATTCTTTATATCCGACATGGAAATTCACTTATGGCCTATAAGGTAAAAGAGAGTTCGTAGAATAGTTTTAACCTTGCTATTTGATACTTCCTGGTGGATTCCTAAGGCATCTTTTGACGTAATTGTCAATAACAACTGTCGATTGCTGAAGGTATAGGTAGATTTCCTTGCCAGTACAATACCATACTAATTATCTCTCAGATGGTATTACACTTTTTTTTATTAGTTTCATTTAAATGTATTGGTTCCTAGAATCGAAGCTTCCCTGTTTAAAAATTGAACCCTGATTAATGAATTATTGCAGCAATAACCAAGGATATTGTAAATAATACCGGATGATTCATTTTTTCCTTGTATTTACCTAACCTCAAAACTAGCTTTTCCCACTATTGGGGTTCCCTCTGACGCAATGCCTTCTGCATCCACTTTTATAGTGCTTTTATTATCAGCATTGAAGAACGTGCAGGTGGCATTCCCCTCGCTATCTGTTACCAGGTTGGGTTCCCAAAAAATGGTAGTTCTGAAATCGGGTTTATATTTCTCAGATGAAGGAACATCATATCGTGGAGCATAAAAGGAGCGGGCCTGGTAATAGCCTGCTATGTTGTAATTAATACTGGATAATACCGGTGTTAGATAACCCGATGACTCACTTCCTTTTTTCAATAAAATAATAATAACTCCATATGCTCCCCTCGATCCATAAATAGCAAGTTTTGTCGGACTTTTTAAAATTTCAATTTTATCGACCGTAAAGAATGGGATAGCAGCCATTGTTTCCAAATTGACAGGTACATCGTTTACCAAATATAAGGGCTCCGGTTTTTGTTCTTCAACATAACTTGCAGCAAATGGCATTGTAACCCGTCCTTTTAAATATTCTAAAATAGTACGATAGTCCGAAGCGACTTTGGGCGAAATAGTAAAAGATTTGTCGGGATCGCCATATATCCGAAAGTGAGTGTCGTCTTTTGTGATTATTGGCTGCATTGCTTTTACGGTCACCTCTTTTAACATAACAGTATCGGCTATCCGGTATGTTTTCAGATAATTCTGTTTTATTCCCACTTCATTCGAAGAGGCTTCTGACACATTATTCTCAAAATCAGGAATACTTATTCTTCGATATGGTAACGCTGGCGAGGAATATATGAAGGAATCTACCGAAATCATTCCTATATCGCTTTTGTTTTTATACGATGCGCTTATTACCGAAGTTTTAATGCCATCGAAATTGAGTGCATCAAAATAATACTTTCCTGTACTATCTGTTTTGGTAAATCTATAAATGGGCTTAACACTATCGAATATTGCCATTGATATATCAGCATTTGCTATTGGCCTATTGATGACTGTATTTCTGAGCCGACCAGAGATACTCAATCCGTTCTCGGAATAATAGCGAGTATTAATGTTTGTATCATTCACCTGGTTCCAGATATAGCTGCGCCAGCCCTGCGTAAGCAATAAATTGTCCATTGCCTGGTAGCGGTTCTTATTGCAATTGTCAAAATAGGAGCAGGGTTGTTCAATGTTTCCCTTGATTTCCGACTCAAGTAATAAATATGAAGCGATATCCTGCTTCGTTTCGTACCCTTTTAGTTGATTTCCATCGGTTACAGCAATTGATAACCTTGTCTCTACTGGATTGTTGGATGTGTCACGTACACTGATTTTCAGATTCACTTTTTCGCGTGCGGCATATACTTTTTTCTCCTGCTTGATGCTGATTTGAATATTGTTTTTCTTTCGGATGTAGAAAAGCCGCTCACTATATGCTATTCCTGAAATATCCTTTAATGTGATGCAAACAATTCCTTCGGGAAAGTCTTTTTTTGGCAAAAGTATTACTGCCCAAGTTGAATCAATGATAATACTGGCTGTCAGGAATGTAGAATTATGAGAAGAACACTGAACAATCAATTTCTTAAATGGATTTTCATCCCGTGTTTCCTGGTTTGTTTGGATGGTTACCCGAAACAATTTATCGGTAGAATCGGTTACAGTTAAAGCATATCCCCTGCTTACGGGTTCCGGAAGAGTAACTTTAAAGGGTATCCCGCTGTCGGTTAGTCCTTCGGCAACATATTTTAATTGCTTTTTAAATCTAAAGGAAAAAGAACCCATCCCATAATTTGTGCTGGCAAAGGTTGCAACCGTATCTCCTTTCGACGAAATTACACTTCCCTTTATGTTAATTCCAATACCCGCCGAATTTACCGCTTTAAAGCCGACTATCGCCGGTACATCCTCAAGTAGCTGTCCACCCTCCGGAAAAAATTGAATATCCAAACCCGTCGAATCTATTTTTGCTGAAATTGGATTCATTTCTTTTATACCCATATAATTATCTATAACAATATTTTTATTGTAAACGAAAATGTCCCCAAAGTTTCGCATGTAATTGGTGTATGCCCTTAAATTGTAGTTCCCCGATGGAATGGAATCTTTCAGCCTAAAATCGCCATTTCCAAGTCCCATATCTAATCGGATAATTCTTCGATCTATAATTTTCGAATCGGGCGAAATTAGTTCCACATAGAGGGTATTGCTGTTATTGATTAATTTGTTAGTAACTGCATCGGTCAGATAAGCTTTAAACCAGATATTGTCGCCCGAAACGAAATATGACCTGTCTGTATGCAAATAAACTTTTTCGGCAGGCAGATAGCTATTTTTGAGAGTATCATGCAGAGTAGGTTTTTTTTCGGGTGGTACCTGAATGGAAGATAACCCCCAAAGATCAGGTTGAAAATCGTAAGGAAGCATGTCTGCCATTCTTTCTTTGCTCATCTTTCCTTCCCAGGTAATGGAGTATCCGTCTTCGAAATAGCCATTCTCATACACTTTTACCGAATTGGCAAAAGTAATGATGCTTGAGTAGCTGTAGCTTTGTGAGTGGCCCAGATCGGACACGAGTTCAGGGTTGTCGTAGGTAACGGCAATTGGTTTTAACGAATAAATGATAATAAAATCGGAACTTTTTGCCGATCTCAGGTCGTTAACCAACAGAGGCTTATCATTTATGTTTGCTTTTATTGCTGCATCGTAATAAGATTCAAACAGTTGAAATTTTTCATTCTGTAAATTATCAGCATAAAGCGTTCTCATAAAATGCATTTGCGAGCCATAATACGTTATTAACCTGTTACGGCTCCATGCTTCTGTTTCGGTAAGCGAGCCATTTATTAACTGAAAGAATGGACTACCATGGAATCGTGAAGTTTGTTTATTCGGATAATGTTCGAAACTTTTCAAATCGTAGGTGATTGTATAGCCCAATGCTCTGTTTTCAATGATAATGGGCTTTACGGAATACCCATGCAACATTTTTTTCGTATTATCATAATGAAGACGCAGGTCTTCCGGATTTAGAATTTTGCAGCTTCGGGAATTTTTAGTTTCTCCCAGGAAAACTTTGATAAAACGGGCATAATTCTTTTTTCGATCACCATCTTTTGCAGTTACTGTAATTTCATTTAACGTTTGGGCGTTTGTTTGTAGTTTTACATTTATGTTAAGGTTTTTACCTTCGGTATGAATTGTTTTCGAATACGTTTTATATCCAATACACGTTATTGTCAATTCATACAATCCTTCCTGCAGAACGGTTAATTTATAAGCACCCATATTATCGGCGGATGTTCCAATGGTAGTGTTCGATAAATAAACCGATGCAAATGGAACCGGATTATTTAACGAATCGGTTACAAGCCCGGTAATAGACAGTTGTGCACATAAATTCGGTACAATGAACAGTGCTAGTAGCAATAATTTAAGTTTCATGTTAATAGATTATAAGTGTTGGTTAATAGTTAGTTGTTAGTAAGCTGATTTTAAGTAAATGGAGATTTTGAATACAGTTAAAATAGCCAGAGTTTATGAAATAAAAATCAAAGTCCCTGATAAAAGAAATTGGCTTCGGCTCGCTCAGCTTGAAAGTCTAGTATTAGTGTTACATTGAGCGAAGTGTAAATGTTTACTGATTTTTTAATTTTCAAACCAACCATCATGGCAATATAATTATAAAATATTACTCCGAAGCTACATTGAAACTGGCTTTCCTCACAACAGGATCCCCGAGCAGGGTAATACCCTCGACAGTTAATTTTACTGCGCTTTTATTATCTGCATTGAAAAACATGCAACTGGCGTTCCACTCACTATCTGTTACCAGGTTGGGTTCCCAATAAATGGTTGTTCTAAGATCGGGTTGGTACGCTTCAGAAGAGGGGATACCGTGTCGGGGGCATAAAAGGTGCGTGACTGGAAGAAAGTTGAAATACAAAAACAAGCAAGGCATAGGGTAAGTGTAACTTTCATAGTTAGTGTTGGTTGAATGCTTCGGGCAATTATCAAAAATCAAGCCATGATTGATATATTGGGAGGTTGGAAGCTCATAATCATTTTGAATACATAGGAATGGAAATCAGGTAATAGGATGAAGCGGCCTTAAGCCCTAATCCTTGCAACCTGATTACAGATCGCTATTATTCATATTTATATTCAATGTTTTCATCAACCACTTTTATAGGGAAGTTGTTGCCGTTATATTCGTAATGTGTTTCGCGGGTCGAATACTTATCTACACCAGGGACATCTTCATATAAAATGGAACTGGATTCAATAATATTATTGGTATTACTATAAAAACCAGGTTGCCCCATTTCTTTAAAAACTTTAAAGGGATTTTTTTTATCATCGTATTTGTAATATAATGAGCTAATTAATTGGGGGCCATTATTTTTATTAGAAAGGTAGCTATAATATTTTTCTTTCAGCACATTCCCATTGTTGTCATATTCGTACAACTGGAATTGGGTAAGGACATTGGCAGCATCGTATAAATTCCAGGTTATAATATCGTCTCCGTTGTATTCAAGGCCGATCATCGAAGTATATTTCCAGGCACCATTCTGTTTAAAATAATTTTTTATAGTTTTTAGTTTTCC
>JAIFLU010000017.1 GCA_020048915.1 Bacteroidota bacterium
GGGTATCCGTTTCTTCACTACCGGTTTGTAATGTCAACGAAGCCAAAATAATTTCGGCACCGTTAGCAACTGCTTGTTCAACAGTTTGTGCCATAACCGTATATGCATTGTTGTAATTCCAATGAAAGCAATATACCGAACTCCAATTTAATCTCACTATAGGGATTGGAGCTCCTTTGAAATTAAAAACGAATTTTAAATTCTTCAACATTCCGGGACTTAATAATACTCCGTCAATACAAGGGTTAATTTTCTCGGCTGTTTTTTTTAAATCTATCATCCCCGGAATTGTTAAATGATCATATATGATCGTTTTTAATTTGAATCAAAGTTATATAATATATATATATATAAACAAATATAATATTAATTATATTTTTGTTATAAGCTCAAATATGATTGAAAATACTTATATTTGTCATAAACAATCATAATTTTATCATTTGAATCATATGGTGCCTGAAATAAGACAAAAATTAATACTAGACCATATAGACAGAAAGGAATTTACAAAATGTCCAGTAAATAATCACCAAGTGCAATGTATCAGAAATAACTGCAAGGCGAGACCTAAGTTTACTTGAAACAAAAGGGTTGCTAGTAAGAACTCATGGAGGTGCTGTGAAAGCTGAAAATATTATCGGATTGTTTGATTTTAATAATAAAGCAAGCAATCACTTTGAACAAAAGCTCGAAAACTGCAAACTAGCTGCACGAGGAAGCACCTCATCGCGCGATACATTTAACCTTAATCATGAAATACTGGTATGGCATAAAATTAAGACAGATAAGCTTGGTAATATTGCCCCATGGTATTCCGACAACGTGGGATATTCATTTGATTTTGCAATTGATAGAGTATTTGATTTTTGGTATACCATGCGTACCGACCTCAACGGCTTACCCTATTACATGAATCACATGATTTGGGCAGAGAATTATACAAACGAACGTGGCCTTGGGGGCGACCAATTGAATATGGCCTTATCATCGTGGCGGCTTTATTATGGATACACAGGCGATAAACGCGTTTTCGAAAACATGAAATTTATAGCTGATTATTACCTCACGCATTCGTTATCATTACCTACAGATGAGTGGTCTAATATTCCTTACCCATATAACACGCTCATCTATTCGGGTGTTTATGATGGCGATATGATTCTAGGGAAAGGATTTACACAGCCCGACAAAGCAGGGGCATTTGGATTTGAACTATTACAGATGTACAAGATGACAGAAAACTCCCTGTATCTTGACGCAGCCGTTAACATTGCTAATACACTAGCTAAACACACTAAAACGGGCAACAATGAGTATTCACCTCTTCCGTTTAAGGTAAATGCCAGAACTTGAGAATCAGGCATGCTTTTCAATCATGAAACAGGAGAAAAAGAAGGAGAGTCGGGCTATTCAACCAATTGGACTTATACCCTTGACCTTTTTGAAGAATTAATACAACTCCAAAAGGGCGACACCCTAGCATACCAAAAGTCATTTGATTTGATCGTGAAATGGTTTACAGCATATCCGCTAAAAACAAACAAATGGGGACCCATGTACGAAGATGTAACAGGTTGGTCGGATACCCAAAGCACAGCTGTAACTTTTGCATGGTATATGCTTAAGCACACCACTTATTTTCCAAACTGGAAAAAGGATGTTACTGGTATTTTCGATTGGGTGTATAAGGAATTAGGAAATGATATGTGGAAATCATATGGCGTGACAGTGGTGAACGAGCAAACAGCCTTCCGTTATGAAGGAAACAGCCACACATCGCGACAGGCATCAGTTGAGTTGTTATATGACAAGTTAAGAGGAGAACATTCGCATTACAACAATGCAGTGCGTCAACTTATTTGGGCTACCTACATGGTAAATGAGCGTGGAGAAAACCAATATCCGGTTAACGAAATATGGTTAAGTGACAGTTATGGCGACTACATTAGGCATTATATTAGGGCAATGGCAGTATGTCCAGAACTTGCCCCTGACAATGAGAATCACCTTCTTGAATCCACATCCGTAATTCAAGATATTGAATATTTTCCGCACTTTAAATTCAATCCATGGGCTATTGCCGAAAGTGAACAACAACTAATAGCAGGAAAAAATCACTTTACCAGAATATGGTATAAAAGCTATGATAAAAATTCAACAGAGTTATTCCGACTTACAAAAAAGCCAGTAAGCATTTTGGTAGACACAATTGAAATAGCTGAAAAACAAATACTCGATTCCCAATCATGGACATGGTTACCACTCGAATCTGGCGGCATATTGCGCATTAGTCATAATAGCGGTAAAATTATTAGAATTAATTATTAGAATATAATTAATTGGACGCAAAATAAAATACCTCGCAGCAGTGCTGACGAGGTATTACTGAAAATATTTTATATTGAATTTAATTCAAAATTTGAACTTGATATTTCAGATTCATTTATTACATATTTATAAAATGTTTTTCCATTAACGGCATGCAGGTTAATAGTTGAAGACATTTCCTTTTCCGAATCATTTAAAATAAAGATAGAAATATTATTATTTTCAGGACTCATATAAGCAGCTGTAAATACGCGTTTGTATTCATCAATTTCGCCGCCTTCAACAGTTAATTTATAGCATATTTGGGTACAAAACGCGAAAGCATTCCCCACATGTAAAAAGGCACATTTTGAGGGTTTATATTCTCGGTGGGTAAAAACGTATTTTTCTTCATATCCCAGGTATTTACGAACTGCCATTGGCCAATTCCCACGATAAAAAAATTACAATTTAAAAGAAGTAAACAACAAATAAATAATTGCTAATAACAAAACAGCAAAACCAAAAGTTTGATTAGAAGCGTCAGATATAAGTGCCATAATCATTGGCATTAATGCCCCACCAGCAATACCCATCACCATTAAACCTGAAACTTCGTTGGCACGTTCGGGCAATCTTTTTAGAGCAACTGAAAATATAATTGAAAACACATTTGCTATTAATAAACCAACAATGAATATTAAAGCAAATAACATCCACAATTGCGAAACAAAAAGCATAATTATAAAAAGAGGTATGAGAGCAACCATGCTATACATAAAGAATTTTTTTGCAGATAATTTTACCAATAACAACGCCCCAACAAATGATCCAACAGTACGTGCAATAAAATACAAACTAATACCCCAACTCGCATCTTCAAGCGAAATAGAACATTTCTCCATTAAAAATTTAGGGATACTGGTATTTAGGCCAACATCAATACCAACCACAAAAACAATTCCGATAAAAAGTAAAAGAATTAATTTATCTTGTAACAGTTTAAAACAACCAGCAAATGAAGTTGTAGATTGTGATACCTTTTCTTTTTCAATGGGAGTAAGAAAAAGCCAAAGCGCAGATAAAATAGTAACTATGGCATAAACGGGAAAAATTAATTTCCATGAACCATAATGCAAAGAGGCATAAGCAGCAATAATAGGACCTAAGAAAGCTGCAATTGCTTTTACAAATTGACCAAATGTAATACTACTTGCTAATCTATCGCCACTTACAACATTAGATAATAATGGATTTAAAGCAACCTGAATAATAGTATTACCAATGCCCAATAAAGAGAAAGCAACAAGAATAGCTACAAAAGAATACGAAATAAATGGTAACAACATAGCGAGTAAAGAAACGAACATACTTAATAGAACAGTATTTTTACGACCCATTTTATTCATTAGCAAACCCGTTGGCACAGAAAGAATTGCAAACCATAAAAAGAGCATCATGGGCAACAAATTTGAAATACTGTCGGTAAGTGAAAAATCTTTCTTCACATAATTGGTGGCAATGCCAACCAAATCGACAAAACCCATGATGAAAAACCCAAATAAAACTGGAAGTAAAGCTACATTGCTCGTTTTCTTTTGCATATTATATTTTTATTAATTATTCTATTGTTAATTCGATTGATGCTGACTTTAGGTTTTTAACTGTAACCAAAGTTTTTCCTTTATTAGAAGCAACCTGTATGGTTGCCAAAAGCTTCCCATTAAAAGCATTCCTGAAATTTGTTTTATACCTGTCATGATTATTTTGATAATTTCAGTTTTAAGGTAAACGACTGTGTCATAAAACCGTAATACTCGGGTTTTCGGTTTGTATAATCTCCGGCGAAAAGAATTGTTCCTGAAAGTCCGTCGGCGCTGAACCATTTAGAAGGCATTTGTCCCAGGTAAGCGGTATGGTTGGCTCCACCCCACGGCATTTCAGTATGAACCACATACCATGGGCCCCACGGGTTCGGGCTTTCGTAAATCTGCAATTCCGACTGGTAATTCCATTTTTTGAATTCTTCAGGAGAAGCATTTTCATGGTGAGGAACGACATCGCTGTAATTAAGTAGAAAATATCGTTTTAGTACTTTGTTGTAGCTTATTGTTGGATGTCCGGTATGGTCTATGTCGGTAAAAACAGGTTTTGCTTTTTTTAATTCAGAAGACCAAGAAGGCTGGTTATTCTGGCCTGCATCGGCAAAAAACTGCCATGCATTCCGCTGCAGAATGCTGTCGCGGTGAACACGGCCAAGTCTGATGTTATCGCCTGTAGCCCAACTTCCATCGTTCGAAATGGCATAAACGTATGGATCTAAAGCCTCTGGTGTTTCGGTGTTTCCCTTGCCAAAGGTTAAAAAGGCAGGTGCGCCAAATTCAGGTTCAAAAAAGCGTGGTGTAGTTTCGTTAGGAATGTTAGTCCAGGTTTTACCAAAATCAACAGATTTAATTATTCCTGCTACGCCGCCAAGTTTCGAATAGCCATCAATAAAACCCATATTGTAGCCCAAGGTTGAATCTAAGTTGTACCATGAATCGAATAATTTTATGCGGTGATAAAGGGTATCGTAATTCAATGGTTTTGAAGGAATATCCCAGTCATAGTCATAAATACTTACATATAATACGGAGTCAATAGCCACAGGACCGCATACATAACGCCGTAACAATTTATTTGGGATGTGAGCCCTGAAATCGATGGTGTCGAAGTCAGTAGCCGTTTCAACAGTATGGTTTGGCGGAATTCCTGTAACCCGCAATACGTGTGCGTACCAACCCTTTCCACCAAAATTGGCGCCATCGTCTTCAACGGTATAAATAGCATCATCAATTCCCCATGTCCACCAGTGCATGTCTGAGCCCGAGCCCGGATAACGGTAGGGTTCCGAAGTCCATTCCAATTTTTCGATGAATTCACTTTGCGGATAGGGCAACTGCCTGTAAAACCCTACTTTTTTCTCCATACAAGAAGTCAATAGCAATGAGCAAAAAACAAAGTAAATCAAAATATTACTTGTGTTTAATCTAAATATCATGTGATTTTTTTTTCTGTATTCCATACTGTTTATGTTGCTTTAATAAATCACTATTTTATCTACTCTAATATTTGTTAGGTTGCAGCCAAAAAGGGATTTTTATATTGCCTTTTTATAGATATTTTTTATAAATATCTGATGAAACTACAAACTGTCAACTATTTGGTCTGTTCACAGGGTATTTATTGTAATGCCATTGCCTTTTAGGTTTTTCAGCAATGGGAAATGGTATCATAATAAATATACTATAAATAAAATTTTACTTTACCCAATACGTTGATATTTTAACTGGTCCAATTAAACCTGCCTCCCAAAGTTGGTCCTCCGAAGAATATTTTTCCCGCTCGCTATCAGCTTGATAACCTTTTACAGGATATATTGTATATCGGGGCTTGTCGGGGTGCAGATCATCACCAATTATCCGGTTATCCCAAGTATTAGTGACTTTTATTTCAATGGTATTTTTTCCAGTCTTTAATGCACCGCTAATGTCACAAGAATATGGTGGGAAAATTCTGGTTGCAATTAATTTACCGTTGACATGTATTTCAGCAATGTCCTTAACTTTTCCTAAATCAAGAATATACTTCATGTTATTTTCGATATATTTTGAAGGTAGTTCTATAACTTTTGAATAGCTGGCAGTGCCGGAATAAAATCTGATATTATCAATTTTACTTTTTGTCCAGGAATATAACGTATCGAAAATTACAGTAGAAGGTACAACACCCATAGAATCAGAAAAAGTCACATTCCATCGGTCTTTCAAAAGGATATCGGGTTTACTACCCTTAGCTTTAAAACGTGTAACATCACCTCGTGAATCTGTAATTACGTAATCTGAATTACGATTGGTTGATATGGAGATTGACTGCTTGGAATTATATACAATTTCAGGATACTCTGTTTGTGTCTGAGCAAAAGGGAACAATACCTTATTGTTTTCAAGTATTCTGGTGCAGTAAGTTTGTTTAGGTGCAGACCGAAATACGAACATAACAGATTGGTATGGTTTTAGATTTACAGGAATGCGTGTTTGTTTGTCTTGGAAACTGAATACGGGAAGAATTGAAATTTCACCTGTTTCGGTATTCCACATTTCAGGCTGCAAACCTTGCATTCTGAAGATTAATTCAGCTTGCAAACCCTCATTTTTTTGGTTCGAAACAAAATAGACATGCGATCCTTCAATTTCTTTGTGAATATACAGCAATTCGGGGTTTTGTACCGATGTAGTATACGTAAAATCGGGTAAGATTTTTTCTTTCGATAATACCTCACCTATTTCCATTCCACTATAAACACGTCCTTTTCCATAAGTATTTAAAGCTGGAAAATTTTTATTATGATTTTCCCAGATCCTGTCTGCAATTACTTGTAATTGCTTTTCATTCTCACCTAAATCGGTTAAACTATAACATGATTCGGGTTTCTGACCTATAATAATTCCACCGTTTAATAAAAACTCCTCGATTTTTAGTAATACATTAAGCGACATCTTGTTTGCTTTTGGGAGCACTAACACTTTATATTTTATCCCATTAGGCAAATTAAAAATTCCATCTTTACAAGTAATTGCGTTTAACATTGTATTTTTATCAAGCATATCACATGTATATCCATGAGGCATAATATGATAGGGAGAGGTTGCGTGGTATGCAAATTCAAAGTCGGTGGGGATATTTTCTCCGGTATAAAAAAGAACATCTGCAATTGTTTGTCCTTTTTGCATAACCGACTGTATTTTAGTGAAATAATTATTTAATTCTCCGGCATATTTCCACCATGTAAGTTTTCTACCATAGAATATACCAAAAAGATGCTGCAATCCTGGATATGATTCATCGGGTTGATGGATGTATTTATGCAATTCTAACTGGTTGATACCTATCGTGAAAGCTTTATCGGCAATAGGTTTTAAAATGGCCGGAGTAACGCTGAAATCGTTGAATAACGCAGTAAATGCTTCGGTTGGAATAACAGGGTGGTTATTTTGCCGCGAAACGGATATCACATCGTATAACGAGCTAAAACCCTTGAAACTAAAATTGCGTTTATCATCTCTGTCAACCCAAATCTCCATAGCTGGAACATCAACCTGTTGACCATATAGCATGGGGTTTGTCTGCATTTGTTGTTCACCTCCCACCTGGGCTACAAACTTTATCCCATGTTCATTACAAAGAGTATTCAATTTTTTGTAATAATTATCTGCAAGCATCTCTGAGAGTGTTAATCGCAGATCAAACAAAAATCTTTCACTAACATCAATGTTGTCAACAACTTCGCCTGATAAAACAACAAACCAATCCATCATATTATATCCTCTGCGTTTTTGAAATTCAGAAGGTAATGATTCAGTCCAGTTTTGCGACAATGCCTCAAAACTATCGTGGAATAATCGGGTTAGAGCAGTGTCACCTGTATTTTTTATAGTATCAATCCATTTACCGGCATACCCGTTAAAGAACAATTCTATAGCCTCACTACTTAATTTGTCGCATTCAAGCCCGGTACCTTCTTTGGTTGCAGGTCCATTTTCTCTTCCCGTAAGTGTATATCCCATTCGTACTATGGTCCAGTTACCGGCAGGTGCATTCCATTGCAGCAAACCGTTTTTATCCATATATTGAGTTATATCCAATATCTTTTCACGAGGGATACAGTTTTTAACGGGAACATCAAGTGATTCCATACAGCCACGCCTCCGATGCCATACAGCAGCTTTCACTTCAAAGTCGTTAATTTTTGGCAAATCAGACACATTGGTGGGTGAAAGCATTTCAATTTCAGAAATAAATGCCCAACTGCCATTTCCACTTGCAGGGGTAAATTTATTAATCTTTATCCTGTAATATTTAGCTTCTATGGGCCGAAAAGAAAAACTACCCATAATATCGTTTAATTTAAACCTTCCAATGGTAGTATAATTAATGCTGTCATTTGAAAATTGAAGTTCACATTCCTGTATTCCGACAGGCGATTCTTTACTTGTATGATAAATATTGATTTGGCTTATTGGGGTTGTCTTTTTAAATTCAAAATTTATCAATCGTTTTGTATCATCAGTTTTGTATCCAAACATGGTTTCAGAATACCGATCTCCATCAATCAGATGCTGAGGATTAACATTCCAGCCACCAAAAGTTACCTTAATATTAGCTTTGTTGAATAAATGTAACGAATTATCTATTTGCGGAAAGGCATATACCTTTATATCCTTATAAAAATTCAATTTAGTATGTGGTTGTGGAAGACTTGCAACTATTTTTTTTCCTCCAGCAATGTTTATTTTTGATGAACTTAAAAATTTCATAGCATTTTCAGGCAAAACCCACGGCCCCCCGCTGGCACCCCAGCCATCGCAAAGCTGAAAACTAAAATCGAGCCCTAACCGATTGCACTCACTCACTGTAAACAAAAATAAGCTATCCCATTCAGGTGTCCCAAAAGTTATCTCTCCCTTTGGGTAAAATGCACCGAGATTAAAGAATGTAATTCCATTTATACCTTTAGCTGAAATTTCTTCTAAATCTTTTGTAATCCCTTCCTTAGAAACATTTCCTCCAATCCACCTCCACCAAACTCTGGGTTGATATTGCTTTGAAGGTTTTTGAAAATCGCTTTGTAATAGCACTTGAGACTTAGCTATAAATCCGAATACTAATAGCATTAGTATGAGTAGGTTCTTTTTTAAATTAATTGATTGCATGTTCAAATATTATAACTTGTTCTTTTATCGGTCAGATGGAACCGCCAACAACCATCCACCAGAGTGCGAAAGGTTTACTAATGGCTCGTTTCATGTAATTCGTTTTTCTATTTTTCATACAACTTAATGGTGCGGTAACTGCGCACTACTTTATCTTTTCTACCGTGCAATTCAGCTATTATTTCGTAAGTGCCGGGTGTATTTGGCAATTCAATTTTTACATATCTCCGGCTCACTTCATAAGGCAAAACTTCATAGCTGTATCTTTTGGTTTGAATAATAGAATCTCCTTTGGCTATAATAATGTTGAAATTATCATTAAAAGTTGTTCCCAAATCATTAATAACGGCAACAGAAAATTCTGCCTGTGTGCCCGACCACTGTACAATTTCAAAATCGGTTTTCCAGAGTTCGGCACAAATAGCAAGAGCCGAAAAAGCATCAGGAACATATTTTTTGTAATATTTGTCGAACTCCAGTTTGGCGACATCAATAAAATTGTCGTTGGTTGCGCCATTGGGTATAGAAGCGGCAAGTCCAAAAGGATAAAGGATTCCAAAGCATGAACGTGTTGCCCGCCAATATTCGGTAACGGCAGCAAGATTGCGTGCATATAACTCCCTGCATTGGTCGGCATTAGCTTTGGATCCAAGCACTGCATCGTAATATGGTTTGGTTAGAGAGGTTGGCGTACCATCCCTGTTAAGCCATAAGTAAGAATATTCGTTAATAACACATGGTTGGTCCCAGTGCCAGTTTGGAGAAAGCCCATAGGTATATTGGTATGGTAAGTAAAATGTAGACGGTAGCTTTTCTGCCGTTGCCATGTATTCCATAGAAAAAGGTTTGTCCTTATGTCCATCAGGCTTTATCATTTCCGATCCCGCTGTCCAACTTTCGAAATACGGATGTGCTTCACGAATATCTCCAGCACTTACAGGGGGCGACCAACCATTGTCCCAAACGCGGTTGGATAAATCAAGTTTACTAACTTCTTTAATTGCTTCTCCGGTTTCTTTCGACCACGATTCGTTTTGGGCATCCCATACTATTACGCTTGGGTGGTTCCAACGCTCCCGCATCCAATCAGTATATTCTATAATCAACTGTTTTGATTTCAAGTTTTTTGGCCAAATGCCCCATTTTTTAAAAGGATCTGCTGCTTGTTCTTCCACACTTCCTATATCAGGTTGATAGGCATACCAGATGGCATATTCATCGAAAATCATCATTCCTTCTTCGTCGGCTATATCATACCACATTTCAGGCGCGGGGCCAATTGCAAAACGCACACCATTCATCCCCATTTTTGTAAAACTCCTGAATAATTGTCGTACCCATACCGAATCCCATGGGAGCTGTTTAGAGAGAGTATCTTCAAAAAACCGATGAATGCCAAAATTTGTACCGCGTATAAAGCAGGGTTCATTGTTCAAAAGGGCTTTATTGGAATAAGAACTGTCAACTGCAAAAGAGCGCATTCCAAAACGGGTTTGATAGGAATAATTGCTGTTTGAAAGTCGCAAAACATACAGGTTCGGTTCTTCCGGTGTCCACAGCTTGCAATCCTTTATTGGAATGTTAACCGCCTTTATCGTCTCTGTCCCTGATTCAATATCACCACTTTTTATGATGGTATGGCCAACCTTTTTACCCGATATTAATTCATAAACATTTGCATTAAGTTCGAGTGATTGCCCAGCCTTTTGGTGGGTAGCAAAATAGACAACCGCTTTTATACTTTCGGCTTCAATATCGGGAACAATTTGTGTACGGGTCACGATTGGATCTCCTGAAAAAAGCAATTGCACATGGTCATAAATGCCTGATGGATAACGATGCCTCTCCGGATCACCGCCCGAAACTACAGAATCAGGCACCGAAGAAATAAATGCTCCAACCCTTATAATTATTTCATTTTCAATATTATTGCCTTTTAAAAATGGTGTAACTGAAAAATACAGAGGGGTGAAATTCTTTGGGCTTTCCCCAACTTCTTTCCCATTTATAAAAACCTTGGTACCAAACATAGATTTGAAAATTTTTAAACGTACCAATTCGGGTATGTTACCAGCAATGGTAAACTTTCTGCGGTACCAGTAAGCCGAATTTTCAGGTTTTTCTTCGCCCGCGTTTTTAAAAGCTGGAGTGGCCGAAGTAATCAAACCCGGAACTGGAACGGTTGCTGAAAACTGAGATGGAATTTGTAACTTGTTGCCTTCAGCCACTTCCCACTGGCCATCCAGAGATATTATTCTTCCCCATTCCCGGTTTTGAGGAGTATAGGATTGGTTTTGGCTAATTGTTTTATGATACACTTGAGCAAAAAGCTGATTCAAAGCAAATTGAAATAAAAGAAGAGAAGTTATAAAAAGTAGTAACGGTAACTTCTTGATTTTGTATATTTTATTCATGCGTATATAATTTGTTCTTTAATTGTCAGATGGAACTTGCCAACGATAATCATGTGTGTGTGAGATTATCTCTCACGGTTCGTTTCATTATTTGATTTTATAAATTAATGCTTACATCTTGCCCATTGGAGTATTTCAATTTCAAAACTCCGCCATTGTCAAGTACACACATATAATGGCATTTTTTTTCTCTGCACAAAAAATAGCAACTAAAAATAATGCGCAATAAAATAAATATTTCATTATGATTTTGTTATTGAACAAATTCTATTTATTTAGACAAATTAGTCACTTTGATCATCTTAGCATATTTAAAATCCATATTTTTAGGGAGTTTAATTTCAATTCCATTGACTACACTTGAAAATGAAAGTGATTCTTGTGTTTTTCCAAATAGCAAAATTTTTGATGATTGACTTATTTTGCAATTAGGTATGAATATAGAATTGTTTTTTGGTGCAGAAAGCAAGAATATGTATAAATCCTCGTTCTTTTGAGTAAATCTTACTTGGGTTTCATCATTTAATACTGCCGAAGGAATAACATATGGATGCGTATCGTAAATTCCTTCACTGTTTATTTTCATCCATTCGCCTAAGTCGGTCAGTCGTTTCAACTGATTTTCAGGAATTGTACCATCGGCTTTGGGGCCTACGTTTAACAGTAAATTCCCGTTTTTGCTTACTATATCAATGAACAAATGAATTAATTCTTCGGAAGACAGTAAATGTTCATCACCTTCCACCTGATTGTTCCCAAACGAATATCCGATCCCTCGATAGGTTTCCCACTTTTTAGCAACAATAGAGTCCATCACCTGATATTCGGGGGTGGTAAAATTGTACATTTCAGGATATTGATTCCAACGATCGTTGGTGACAGCCTGCGGATTTAAATTAAATAATTCGGAGAATATGCCTAAAAAATCCCCATTTTTTGGATAATTCACATCATTCCATAAAATATCGGGTTTATAACGATGTATCAGTTCGTGAACCTGGCAATCGGCATAAGCAGTATAAGCTAATGACTTTGGCATGCTTTCAAATAAATCGGGCCAGAGATTTGTTATCGGGCTTTGGTTAAAGGTCAAGTCGAGGCCACCACAATAATAAACTCCAAACTTCATCCCTTTAGCCCGTACCGACTGGCACAATTCGCCAGTAAAATCAAGGGGACTGTTTATTTTTTCCTTTTCCATGAAAGGATTTGTAATTCTGGAAGGGTACATGGTAAAGCCATCCATGTGTTTTGTGGTAAAAACAACATAGCGGGCTCCAATATTTGAAAATATGGTTGACCAAGAATCAGCATTCCATTGCTTTGCTTGATTGATTAAGGTGTCACTGAAATTGTAATAATCGTAATCCTTTCCATATACTTTTTCATGGTGCGTCTGAGTTGGCGAACCGTTTATCCGAAGTGAATTCAAATACCATTCTGCATAAGGATTGCTTTTGTAAAAAGCTCTCCAATCGGTAACTTTATCGGGTGTGGTTGTAGGAGTTGCCCATGCAGGAACAGAATACAAACCCCAATGAATAAAAATACCAAGTTTAGCATCATTATACCATTGGGGAGCTTTCCTTGTTGAAAGCGATTCTTTTGTTGAAAGATAAACTTTTTCAGAAGTTTCCTGGGCAAATGTGATTCTTGCTATTGCCAGAATAGCCATTATTAAAATCATTTTTCTCATACCTTAAAACCATTTTTAATTGCTACTTGTACATTTTTAATTGGTTATTGATCCTCCTAATGTCATATTATCTGGTGATTTACCATCAATAGACATATATATCAATTTACTTTCATGAGGATTTAATTCGATATGAATAACTGTTTTAACACCTAAATTAATTGCACCATTTACACTCCAATCAAAACAGGTAGTTGATTTATTTCCAATAAGTTTTTCAATTGTAAAATTGGCGCTTTCCTTTTCATCACTTCTATTCACAAAAAGAGTTGCATAGCTATTTTTAGAAGGATACTCACGCACCATGACTTCAAATTTCTCAGGTTTATCGATAAAAGGCAATGTAGAATTCAGTTTTGTTGTAGAGGGTTCTAAAAATCTAAAAAGATCAGTCCTAAATTTTGGAATATCATGAAATAAATCTGAAGTATTAATTACACCTCCAAGCATACCCATCCAAAGAATCATAGATTGAGCTTCGTCATTATTCATGTGGTTATATTTCTCACGTAAAATCATCGCATCGGGATCATTTTGCCACCAAACATTATTAATGTGTTGCGCACCTATTGACTCATCAAACATATTTTTGCCACCCTCCCACATAGGTCGAATATCCGCTGAAATACGCATTCCATCGACATAACTAATCATAGGCGCAAAAGGAGCAATACAACCTAACCAATAGGATTCTGGACCAATTTCCTGACGAATCATTTCGAATAATTCATGTTGATATTCAAATGATGTTTTACCGGGAGTAAATCTTTTCACATTAGCAGAAGATTCGGAACCATACAACATAAAATCTGTTTTAAAGAACGTAATACCCATCTTTCTAAATGCTCTAAATACTTGACGTAAATATTCCATCACTTCAGGATTACTGGTATCTAAAGTATAAATTTCTTCATCCATCTGGCCCCACAAACGTTCCTCACCATAAAAGGTCATGTTAATAATTGGTGTTTCATCTTTCTTATATAAAATCCAATTGGGATGTTCTTTATACAATTTACTTTTATTTCCAATCATGTAGGGACCAATCCATATACCCGCTTTGTAACCATTATCAATAATTTCTTTTACTGATTTATCGAGACCTTTTGGAAATTTATAAAATGGTTCTAACCAATCGCCAGCATGCGGAAAATAACCCGCATCTATTTGTATGGTTTGAATGGGAACATTGGGTGTAACAGTTTTGAAACCTTTTAAGTATTCTGAAAGCATCTCATCGGTTAAGTGATAATAAGCATAATACCATGAACACCAATGATACGACTGAGGTTTGTCATTTTTTACATTTTTGGTTTTAGCAACTTCTGATGCTTCATTTTTCATAGCTTCAAAAGCTGATACATTCTCTGTAATATAAAAAGTGGGCAATTTATCAGTTCGAACCATTTCAGTTGATATACATACATCAATCATTTTTTTGCCACCATACCTGGCTGTGGGGTAAAAATTGGTATAGGATTGATATTTTGAATAATCGCGTGTTGAAATTACCATTGTTGACCCACTATCAGGAAGCATTCCTGAAATTAATGAAGAGCTGCTAAAATCTAATTTATCAATAGGCCATTCTTTTATACCCCCCGCTCCCATAATTGCTGACGGAGTTCGGTAAATACGGTTAGCGTTTACAACTATTGCATCATGAATAGGAGAAATAAATGCAGTTTTAATATTATTTATTAAGATATTAGTATTTACCGTTATCGCACTGCCTTCATTGGCCAATATAATTTCAAATTTCCCGTCAGTCAGAAAATATTGAATAGTTTTTTGATTGTTTTTGGCAATAATTTTAACACTTGTTGGCTTAAGCATTATATTATCGATGGCAGGATAACAATTCAAAATTTTAACACTTGTTCCTATGATATCAAATGTTCCATCATTTCTTACACTAAATTGAATGTTTTGTGAAAAAACATCCGCTATTCCTATAAAAAAGGAAATACTAATTGCTAAAATAATCTTCATGTTTTAGTTTATTAGTAAGTTATGTTTAACCCAATTAATTTCCAGAAATATAAATAGCAAAACCTCCATTTTTTGCCATGGTAATAGAAAGAGGTTTAGTAGTTGAAACAACAACATCTTTTACCTCACAGCTATTAAAAGCGTCGTTACCATCGCAGTATAGTTTAACCGTTTGGTCATTCTTTAAAAAGTCAGTTTTAATTTCTACTGTTCGTTCATCACCAGCATTAATTCCGGCAATAAACCAATCGCTATTATTACGGCGGGCGATACAAAAATATTGACCGGGATATCCATCTAAAAATTTAGTTTCATCCCAGGTAGAAACTAATTTCGATAACAATTCTTTTGCCGGAGAATTCAAATACATTTCGGGTTTATCGCACATAACCAGCCATCCCGATTCAACTACAACCGACAAGGCTAATTCATGTGCATACGACGTAGTTCTATTTGGAGTAGAAAAAGCAACTGGCGTATAATCCATAGAACCAATTACGTTACGAGTAAATGCAACAGCACAATTATGCTCAGGTGTTGGAGGTTGCCAATTAAAAATGTAATATTCCGAACCTTTAATGCCTTCTTGTGTCATTAGATTTGGATATGTTCTTCGTTCGCCACGTGGAGGATAATCGCCATGAAAACTAACCAACAAATGATATTTTAGGGCATCACTTAAACAGGCTTCGCGAAAAGCCATGGCTTCCTGATTGGTACTATTAATAAAATCTATTTTAATACCTTTTATACCTAAATCGCGATAGCGACCAAAAATATCGGCTCGTTTTTCGGGCGTATTCAAATTTCTTCGTTCATCCCAACCATATACTGATACGCCTTTTGATGCAGCATAATCCACAATGCGTTTTACCCAGGGTGTTGTTTTCCATTTATCTATTGCATAAGAAGGAGAGCCAATTAATGAAACATCAAATTCAACAAATGTCCAATTCATAGCCGATGCCAAATCAATATATTCTTTTAATGCCACAGTATCGCCATTGGCTAAGTTATTTCCCCACCATGGAAACACAGAAACGCCGGGCTTAATCCAAGAAACATCAGACTGTGTGGGAGCAGGACATAAGGCTTCAATTAACGTTGATTCAACTATTGGCTTCAACGTTTCACCAACCATAATAACCCGCCATGGAGAAGAAAAATTAGGTGATGCAATAATATCTGTTCGTTCATTTTCGAGAACTAATTCATACGTTTCTTTATAATTAACATTAGTGTGTTTAAATTTAGGATAACGAATATTGATGTTGAAAATATTATCGCCTGAATTTCCACTCAGACTGCTTGCGCAATACTTGCTCATTACATCGGCTTCATGAATAAGTATAAATTTATTAGAAGGCGTTTGAACTAAGAAAGGCATCACATAAATGGCGGCTTTCATGGTATCAATTTTCTGCTTTGGATAAAAACCTTCATTGTCAATTCGGCTTTCCATAGCCCATGCCAATGAGCCAGTAGGGATTTTAAAACCGCTAATTTCGTCTTCAACAATTTCATTTTTATTATTCGACAACTTATAACGATAGGCAATTCCATCATTATAAGCCCTAAAAACGACATTCATTTTTTCGCCATTATTATTTACTACCTGCAATATAAGTTCATTACAAGAGTTATAACTTTTCTTTTGTTTACCTGAAAACAACATAAGCGTATCGCGTAAAGAAGCTACATCACTTTGTGTAATTTTTAAGTTAGACGTAAAATCAAATGCCTCATTTTCAAATTTAATACCCAAAGGAGATTGCTCAATAATAAGCGTGTCGTTAATAGAAACCGAATAAAACAGTTGATTGTTAATTTCCACTATTTCGGCTTTCAACCTTCCATCAGGAGATGTAATATTTTTTTGAATATTATTGCAAGCAAAACTTACAATTAATAAAAAAAGTGCTGTAATTTTTATAGATATCTTCATGTTAAAATATTTGTTAATAGTTTATTGCAAACAGTTTAGAACAATTCTGATTTTAACTTATAAAATCGAAAACGCAACAACCATAATTCTTATAAATTATTTGTTAAAGACATAAGAAAGTATGTTAACTTGATATGGAAGAAGCTTACAATTAACATAAACCGACTTGCCCACAGTTTTAAGTTGATAAGGAATTGTTACTCCATTTAAGCTTACGCTCGCAACACCTGTAAATCCAGAAGGTATAAGCATTTGAATAATTGAAGTACTTCCGCTAGATGTAAAATGTAACTGAATAGAATTTCTTTCCTTATCCATTTTGTAATTATATGCAGCATAAGCGCCCGAAGCTTCAAGGCAAGCCACTACACCCACACTATCGACACCTGCGGTTGACCAACGCGGAGATACAATCACGCTGTCGTAGGCCAAGCCGGCATTTTTAACACCCGCCAAGCCTTCAATTAGCGCACTCATTCCATTGGCTGCCGCCCAGTTGTCGGGTCCCCCGTACGATTCGCCCTTTGGCGCAATGTAATGGGGCTGGTTGGAGAGTGAAATGCCCATTACAGCATAGATACCTCCTTCCAAAGGCGCTAAGAATCTGAGTTTGCTTATGCTTTTTTCGGGCTTTGGATTATCGATGGCAGCCCAGCATACACCAACCTTTGTACTTTTTAAATTTGGGCCCGACCAGGCAACTCCTGCACTTTCGGTATCTAAATCGGGAAACCACCAGTTTGTGACTTCTTTATGTTTAAACAGATATTGCGAGGACTCACTACCGTCGGAATACACAAAAGTGATGGCACCAGCCACATTGCCTGGAACATTATCGGATGATGAATGCAGCAAATAGATAGCACCCGCTGTTTTGTTTACAGGCACTTCCACCTCTCGGGGTAATCCGGCCTTAACCGAAACAGCAATAGCCGATTTTCGATTATTTAATTCAGGATCAATAACATTAAAGTCAATACCTCTAAAAATCTGTTTTCCTGTAGGCAATCCGCGCATATCGTTACCCGAAGCTTTTTCAGTTCCCATCCAGTTCAAGGCACTTATAGATCCGGTATCCCATAAGTCCATATTTGCCTGTTTTCTGATGTCGATTGGCTGGAAGACTGGCTCTGGAGGAGGAGGAGCAATAATGCCGGTATAAGAAAAATATATTTTATCATTATATTTTTTCCCCAATTGATAAAAACGATCCATAATATCGGAAGCATAGTTCTCATAACCGTTTTCGTAGGCTCCCTTGGCAAGTTCGCCAATTGCATGACCGGCAATACCTCCGTTCATATATTGCCACTTCTCGTTGTGATCACCAAAACCCCTTTCAAAAGGAGGATAAATAGAATACCATTCACCCGGTGAACCAGCAGGCAGATTATTCCTAAAGTCTAGATAGTTTTGAATAATCGCCTTATTGATATCGGCAGGCAAACCTCTGTTAATAGAATACATATTACCTTGAGCAATTTGAGACTTTTCATCTACTCCCAAATTTCTTTTTACTAAAGAATTCTCATCAATAAAATGAGTAAAAAACTTCCCATTCCATGACAATTTCAATAAATTTTTAAGTATTAAATCGGCTCTATCTTTATACTTCTTCGCCAATTCAACATTCCCAATAAAAGCGTACATTTCTGCCACCTGATTGCAAGCTTCAAAATAGCCGGTATTATCGCCAAAGAAAACTCCATACTTTGTTTTTCCTGGAACCAAAACCATAGTATGACTTATAGGCGCAGTAGGCGTGTATTCATCATCTACCTGAAAATCCCATGAATCGATACAATATGGCCGTTTGATCAATTGGAAACGATTCGACCAGCGAACTGAATCGGTATAGCAATAATCGAGCGCTTTGGCTGCTGATTCAATCGTTATTTTCATCCATTCGTTATCGGCTGAAGCTTTCCAATGTTTATAAAACTGATTTACGAAATTATAATCGGAATGATTATCCACCGGTTGACGAACCGCCCAAATACCATCGTACTGACGATAATAATCGGCTGCACCATAGGCTGTTTTATAATAATCATCACCTTCTCCATTGCGCACAAAACTCCAAATCAAACCATCCTCACGTTGAACTAAGCGAAGTAAATCGGTGTTTTCGCCGCCATAAGGCAGAAAATACTGCATACCATTAAGTACATTATTATTATCTAAATCCCATGGAACATAGAATTTATATGTTTTCCCCTGATAAAAATGCTCACCATATCCTGTTTTTCCATGCCAAAACATACCATCTTTCAGGATGTTGAAAAAATCGGCGTATTTGCCGCCATCGTCAACTTTTGTTTTGGCTTTAAGCGTAAAAGATGTTTCAGCAATATTTTTACCTTTTTTGTTAAGAAGAGTTATTTTTTGGATTCCAGCTGCACCTCCGGCTTTAAATGCAATATGCCCATCGGCATACGATTGAAAATATTCATTACCCTCAGCATCAGTAACGATAATTTTCCCCTCACCATGACACATCACGACGACTTCTTCGAAAGGACTTACCAAAGTTGCCGATTTTAGTGCTAAAATATGATTTGTATTTTGCGCAACCAGATAATCTGATAATAGTAAAAAACAAAATATCAGGATTTGGTTATGATTCAATCGATTCACTGTAATTAGTATTGTTTTCATTTGTATCTCATTTATGAGTTATCAATTATTTATTGTTTTGAATGAATATTTGCCGTCAGTAACCTTAAACATTAATCGGTCTTTATCATACCCAACAAAACTAACCAGTTCATTTTGTATAAACTGCCCGTTTTTATATATACTCTGGCCATTCAAAAGGATTTCATTTCCCTTTAAAATGTTCACAATGGCTGATGATTGAATTGGCACAATAACTTCAATAAGGTTTTCTGATGCGTTCAATGCCAGAATTCCTTCCTTAACTGGAAATTCAGCATTAATGCTTGCTAAAACTGATAAATCGGGACTTATTCGATAAGTATTGGGCAGCTTTTCATCGGGAACAATTCCAGCAAAGTATTTACTGAGTAATATGAGTGGCCCGCCAGCCCACCCATGGTTATAGCCGCTATTGCCATGTTCTGCACCTTCACTTTCATCATAAGTCCAAAGTTCCCATAAAGTAGAATATTTGCTGTTAACCATGGGTTGAAATCTTGTCTTCATTCGTTGCAGCGCTAATGCAGGCTCGCCCATTATGAGGAGGCTTTCGAGAACATATTTTTCCATATAAGGGCTGGCATGAAACTGCGTGGAGAAAACCTTTTTAAGTTTTTCCCATTTCAAAGTATCTGCAACACCAGTATATACCATAAGCGCATTGGCACGATCGTCTGTTTGTCCTTTGTAGGAACTAAAGCGATATGATTCTCCGTTCCAGCAGTCAGGACTATTCAAAAAAGCAACCATTTTTTCAGATCTCTCATTATAGATGGCCGCTTCGTTGGATTTTTCTAATATGGTTGCAATTTTCTCCAGTGTTTGCATGCATTTTAAATACCAACCATGCTGAACTAATACTAAATCGACATTCTCACCCCAGTCTCCCCAGTCCCATCCACCCGGTCGGTAAACTAATTGACCGTTGTCTTTTAATGTCCAAAGGGAAATATACTTTTTAAAAGGTTCATATATTTCTTTTAATAATGAGGTATCGCGCGTGAATTTGAAATACTCCCAACTTTCGGCCAAAGGCATTAAACCGTGTGCGGGCAACTCATTTTTCCAGTCTTTCTCTGGAACAGGATTATAAATGACCCCGTCGGGTTTTTGCCAGTTTATAAGGTCTGTATATATTTTACGCCCCAGCGCCCATGACTTTGAATCGAGGCAATAAAATGATTGTTCCATATCAATAGTAGCATCGCCAGCCCATTGAGCCCGCTCACGATCGGGACAGTCGGTATAGGTATCGCCCATATTCAAATACAAAGTACGCACTATTTTTAACCAGAGTTTATTGTAAAAAGTGTCGTTGCAGGTAAAACTTCCGGAAAATTCAGTATCATATCCAGTTTCGCGATATTTTAAACTGATAATTTCAACATCGTCAGGAATGGTATATTTAATTACATGGCCGGTAACCCAATTGTAACTTTCAAACTCCTGAATACCATTTTTGGTAATATAATCGGAGCATAAGGTATATAATGAATCTGTAGTACTCAGTCCGCCCAAATAATAAGTATCAGAGCGTATAAATATTTTCTTGCCCGCTTTCGCCTTTACTTTAAGGTATGGAGAGGCATGGCAGTTATAAGGCAATTGGCAGTATACTATGTCGCCATCTCTTTTCACCGAAACGTAGTCTTTGAGTCCCAAATCGCGAAAGAGTGGTATTGGTCTTTTGACCAGTTTATTCCATGGTTTTGAAGGGTTAGCGCCTACTTCACAAGCTGTGTTCCATTTAGAATCGTTATATGCAATCATTTTCCAGCCCGCGATGTCCTTTTGCGCATCGAAAAACAGGTTTGGCTCCGACAATCGAAAATTAGGCTTTGGCCTATTGCTTGGAGCATAAGCAGGATGTTGCAATGTTTTCCAGGTTTTATCGCTCACTAATTTTTGAGTGCCCAAAGTACCATTGAACCACAAACCGCAACGACCGCTGCTATTGTGCGAAAATCCTTTACCTCCCCAATACCAAACTAAAACAGAGATGTTATTGTTTCCTTTTTTCAAAAAGCGGGAGAAGTTTACTTCATCAAAGTAGGTGTCTTTAGGATTTGGGCCACGTTTTAAACCTCCTTCCAAAACTACAAGCGAATCATTCACCCAAAGGTAATAACGGGTGTCAACAGCTATTTGCGCAATGGCTTGTGTTGGTAATTCTTTCAAATTGAAGTTTTTCCTGAAACAATACCAGGTATTGGCCTGGGTTATTGAATCTTGGGTTAAAGTTATCCATAAAGCTTTTTGGGATTGCGCATTGGCAAAACTTATTGAAGCTAATGCACACGATATTAAAAGAGTAAGTATTTTTTTCTTCATGCTATTTTTTTTAATATAATATTGTGTATTGGCGCTTTGTAATTTATAGTTTGTTGCATCGGATAATCTATACTAAGAAATCAATCTTCAATCATTAATAACTTTTACTTTTATTCCTTTGGGAGCTTTGCAGGTTGTTTTGATCTCATTGTTTTTCAATCTTTCATGTTTGATGTGAATTACCCCAAATGGTGTTGGGAAAGTTCCCATCGCCCATTTTAAATCGCCTAAATGCGGTTTAATCGTTATTTCTTTGCAACCGGGTTTTACAACATTAATTCCTAAAACATGTTGAGTAAGCCATGGAGTAGGTCCTGAAGCCCAACCATGACAAAGGCTATTCCTATATTTTATATAGCAAAAATCACCGTAAGTACCATGCAAATCAATCTTGCCAGCTTCTGGCATCTGACTAATTTTATTGGCGTTTAGTGCCCAATTCAGCTCAAATTGCTCCCAAAAAGTAGTGGCCCCCAACTCAATCATTTTTCCCCAATATTGTTTTATAAATTCCATGGCATGATTATAATCGCCGACTTTTGCCATGGCCTCTAACATGAAATAGCCAAAAAATGTCGAGAAATTTTGCGTACTATCTTTTTTTATGATTTCGTTCATTAATATAGGATCTGCCAGACCCGATAATGAAAGAATTGCTGCTTCCTGTTTTTGGTTATGAATTTCAGGCTTCTTTTTCCTCATTAATTCAACAGTTTCAAAACACTTTGCCGCTAATGCATCTTCATTTAAAACTGACAATAAATAAGCTCCTTTTTCAATGGTGTTTAATAATAAGGCATTTGTTGCACTTAAAGCAGCCGGATTATTTTTTGTTGATGGCCAGTCAATAAAACCCCACTCAAACGTGGAGTATCCGGTTTCACCAACTTTCGTAAGGAGTATTTTTAATAGCCCGGTTAGATATAACCGTTGTTTTTCCAGGTAGTTATGATCTGCGTGGTAAGAATACCAAAGATATTGGTTCTGCACCCACCACATACTTGAAGTAGATAAACCGTGCATCCATTCTGGCAGGGGAGTTTGATCCCGGATTAAGTCTAAGCTTGACGGGACAATATCATTATAACCAAAAACCGTATTGACTGTTAAATTCTCAACATAGAGGTCTCCACTCCAAACTAATCTGTCGCGTTTAATACCATCCCACAAATAGTCCTGCATATTCAGATGAACGGTATAGGCGCCAATATCCCATATTTTATTGAGTAAAGTATCACTGCACGCAAAAGTACCTTTATACTCAATGTCCCTAATTTTCAGGTTAGCCCTAATTGATAGGATTTCACAGAAACTATTCTTGTCGAGAAAGTCTAATCGTACAAATCGGAAACCGGTATTGCCTATTTCAATTTTTCCTTTCCATGGGAGTAAAAATTGATAATCCCTGATGGCGTGATCATTTGTAGCATTATGAATAGTATCAATTTCGGCCATTGCTTCACCCACTGATTCACCAAATCGAATCCGAAAACGGGCAGGCAAATTATTTTTTATGTTATTGCTGATAATAGAAACAGATCCATTCAATTCCTTTCCAAAATCTAATAATATACTCAATTCTTTTTCATTGGAAACCATTTTAAAACATTCTGCATTTACAGCAGTCGCCTGGTCGATTTTTGAGCGAAGAATAAAATGTGAATTAGATATGCTATCAGACTGCCATAATATTTTTAACGGATTGAATTGGTAAGTTTTATGTTGAAAACTACTTTCAACCGCATTTAAACCAGCAGTAATACTTTGCGCATTTAATTTTATGGTGCAAATGCCAATACAAAAGAAAATCCAAATTTTTCTCATAATTATGATTGATTTAAACAGTTACTTTGAAATCGAGAATAATCTTGGCCCATGTCGGTTTCTGGCATGGCGTGGATGTTTTATTGCATGAAATACAAACGATATGAAAACCATACATTTTTTCCGCTTTATATTGTGCCACGGTTGAGTGAGGTAAGTCTTTTTTCATAATTGAAGTTTTATTTTCTGTAAGATGAATTTTGAATTTTAATCTTTTTACTTCCTGGTGCATTAGGGTTAGATTTACCAACGAAATCGGTTATTAACAAACTTTTAACTTCGAAACATTCAATTCCATTTGTAAAAAAATCAGGTAAGTCGTTGTTCCATTTCAGGTTAAAACTCCGAATGGACAAATTATTGATATATTGCGCATAGATGCCTGGAATATCGTGCTCAAAAATTTGCATGTCTTTTGGAGAAGCGGGTCGTAAATCGAAATTTCCACCATAAGCCAATGTTTCTTTCCCTTTACGCATCCGCAACTGCAAGTTGTTGAATTGAATGTTTTCCATGGGACTCTCTTTTTGGCCAAACACCAAAATTCCCTGCTCCCCGGTAGCATTTATATTGTTGAACTGAACATTTTTAATCTGTCCGGCTTTTCTACCGGGAAACCGCGAAATACACGAAAGGTGAATGGGTTCGCCATGTCCCCACCACTGACCGTTCAACAATTTGGTTTCGATAATGATATCGGTGAAAATCAGGTCTTCGATATTGCTGTCGTCGTGGGCAAAAATGCCGATGCCGCGGTGCGAATCGTGTATGATAATGTTGCTGAAAACACACCGCCGGATGGGGTGCTGACCGTATCCAATCCTTATCCCTGCCGAACTCGATTTGAGGATGCAGTTGGTCACCGTCATGTTTTCGGCATAGATGGTTTTATTTCCATAGGTATGCTTATCCTGCTCTTCGGAAGTAAATACGGGAGTTTCTTCATCTTTCGGAAAACCGGTTAAAACGATGGCATCGTCGCCAGCCACAATATGGCAGTTGGAGATGCGGATATTCCGTGAAGCGGTGCAATGGATCCCGTCGCTGTTGGGAATGAGAATGTTGTTTTGAATGGTAATGCCGTCGATTACAAGATCGTCGCAATACCCGAAGCGGGTAGCCCACACAGGAGTGTCGAGAATGGTGATACCTGTTATGGATACTTTTGTGCAATGAAAGAAAACAATCGTCATTCCGGGACTTCCTTTTCTTTTGAGCGGGCCGTCGGTGAAGAAGGTACCTTCGGGCATATAGTTCTGCTTCTGCCGGGTACGGTTCTTGACAAACTCTTCGTAGACATGGTTTTTATCTGTCTCATAAAATTTTATTCCATTGGCCTGAATGGCTCCTTTCCCCGAAATGGAAACATTGTAAGCATCTTCACAAAAGATAATCCCTCTTGATTTGCTGTATTCGCCGAGGATTTCACTACCCGAAAGCACGGCACCCGCTTCGAGATGCAGGTTCACATTGCTTTTCAGGACGATAGTTCCGGTAACGAATGTGCCGGCAGGCACCAACACTGTTCCTCCACCGTTTTCAAAGCATTTGTTCACAGCGTCGTTAATGGCTTTCGTGTTTAGGTTGATGCCATCGGCCTTGGCGCCAAAATCGAGGATATTATATTCTCCGGCATTGAGTTGAAGGCTGAGAAAGAGTAAGCTTGTCAGGTAAATTATTTTTATTTTCATTTTGTGAAGTTTTGTTTAAAGTATTATAAATTACGGCAATTTATTGAAACCCTCAACCACAACATTCCACTTGCCATTTTTTGGAAAGCCGGGAGCATTGGTATCCGGGCAACCGTCCCAACCGCCTGCCATCATTGCCACTGCTATGAGTAAACCTCCATTTCCGGGAAAATATACCCAGGAATTGTAACCCATTACATCGAAAGAAAACTGTTCATTAGGATACAAGAGCATGTCAACTGCTTTTTCCGGCATGTTCAATCTTGCGGCTGTCATAGCAACAACCGGGAAATCCCATCCCCAGGTTCGGTCGAAATTCCATGTTTTAAGTACTTCGTTAAAAGTACTTCTCAGGATTGCAGTATCTACGCCATCGCCAGGCAACATGCCATAGGTTGCAATTAAGCCGGGATGTTCAAAGTTGTATTTTGTCCACATGTCTTTAATTCCCTCATAGGTAACATACTTGCTGTCTTCAATAGGCAAGGGTGCTAATTTTTTGAGCACCGAATTCCAGGACTTTGATTCAGGAAGTTGCAACCTTTTGCGCCATTCCATGGCCGTACGTAAACCAAATCGCCAATACGATAGTTCGAAGGCCGGATTTTTAGTTGTGTTGTGATCGGTATTTTCCGACATGATAAACAAAGGCGGATTCAGGTTGTAATATCCTGAAATACTGTCTAAAACAGGGTAGGATGCCAGAAAATCGGCTGTTGCAAAAACTACATCTTTCCATTTATCTAAGGTTTGTGGGGTTGGGTGTAAGCGATAATCCAATTCGGCAAAATAGATAGGATGAGGTTGTTGCCAAATAAGAAAGGCATGAATAACATGAGGCCATTCCCTGTCAATATTTCCGGTTGCTTTTGGCCAACGTGCGCCTGAATATCCTTGTTTTTTTGCTCTTTCGATGGATGTGGGTAAGAATTTCTGATAGACATTCAGCATTTTGTCCAATTCATTCCACCGGTTCCAAAAAGCAAAATGCGCACCATGCCACCAAATCATTTCAAAATGAAATTTGCCATGCCAATTATTTTTCAGAAATCCCGATTCCGGCGGAGGCAGCGAACCTGAATTATTAACTTTCATATGGTATTGCGAAAGCACAACTCTTCGTTCCAGTTCAAAAGCTCTGGAATCAGTACATTGAGAGAAATCTATTGCAGCACCCGACAACCAGTACTCTTTCCAACCCTGAGCACTTGCAGTAAAAACACTTTTGAATACTTGGGTATTATCCGGTTCCTTCGAGAAAGTAAAGGTGAATTGGGCTTGGTTGCTTTCAGGCTTAATGAGAAATTTATGCGGATTTTTTGTAGCGTCGATATATTCATATTCAATTGAATTTGGGGAAGCAATGCTCACGAAATAGTTAAAATCATCCATCTTTCGTTCAACGAGCAGATTTTGTCCATTTCCCTTAATTACGGTTGAATGTTTTTGAATACCGTTATAATCTCCAATAAAATCAGCACCTTCCCGGTCATCGGCATATGGGAATTCAACTAAAATTTTTAATTGTTTTTTTGAAATAAGTGGAGAATTAATTTCAATGCCGAGTTCATTATTTTTTGGATGACTGGCTGTTTTTACCGTTACATTGTAATTGTCGAATACGAACGAACTTGTTATTATTCCTGTCCATAAATCCAACGTTTGAGTGGTATTTTTTAATTCTGAAATATCAGCCAAAGAGCCATCGGCATGGGTAAGGTGTAGCCCAATCCGGCCTACATTTACAGGTTGTGGATTTGCTGCCAGCCACTTAGATAATTCTGGTTGTTGGGGATTGTCAATATCGAATGCAACAGGTCGGCCATTCACTGTATAAACCGGACCTTTAAAATCCTCAACTTTAACACCCTCGGGCAAAGGCATTGAATGCCACGCCCAACGAGCCATTGTATTATGAGCACTAAAAGTCTGCATGCCGGTAATGTCAACATTATAAGCGAATTCTCCATTCCCAACCTGCATAGGTTTTTTTGGATTATTTTCTTGAATCGTAAGGTTGTGTCTTTGAACAAGCGCTTTCCGGTCAATTTTTCCTGCAAAACAAGCTAAATGGAGGGCAAAAAATACAATTAAAAGGTATGTTGACTTTGTCATCATTTCATTACTATTTAATGTCAGTTCGATGTGTTATTTAAAGTTAATCAATATATTACCCAATAAGATTAATAGAATCAAGTGTCAAGAACCAAGTATCAAGATAAAAATACAGTTTTGCCTTGGTTCTTAAGAAACACCTCACCCCCAACCCCTCTCCTTAAAGAGAGGAAACCCTGTATTTGAAGTCAAGGAGAAGTCCCGAAAGCTTTCGGGATTAGGATGAGGTAAATAAAATTGGTTCTCAATTTTGAATAGGTAACAGAACTTCATTTTTATTTTCTTAAATAGAACTCACGTTAATTAGTTTCACTTTTCGATTGAGATTATCGTTTACCCTAAGGTTATTGATTCATCAGAACAACCCGCCGGTAGCTGAACAGAGCCGGAATTCCCGAATCTTTTACCTCAAGAATGATATGCAGTTTCTGATCTTTTTTGAGTTCCGGCATTTGAAAAGATATCTCTTCGGAAGTGCTGTTGCTGAGTTCCGTTGAACCGTTGAAAGCTCCTGCTTCACGATAGATAAACCAACGGCAATTCACCTTATGACCGTCAGAATCGCTGCTGCCTTTGGCTGAAAGCACCACTTTTTCTCCTGCTTGAACCGTAGCTTTGGCAATGCTTTTTCCGGAGTTGCCATTGAGAACAACAACAGGGTTATGGTTGGCATTTTTAAAATCGGTGATGTTCCAGTCCATGCGGACGGCGAAATCGTGCTGGTAAGCTTCGCGCCAACGCCAGATGGTAGCCTGGTTGGAAGCTTCTTTTCTACCATCGGGCAGAATAATTTCATCCTGAGTGTTTACCGAGCTGGTCCATATTTTCCCTTTTTCGGCATAGGAGCGGTAAAGCTCGTAGCGGCCGCCCCATCCTCCATAAGCAGGACTGATATACCAACCCAGACCGTTGTTGATTAAACCCAGGAACGAAGGAGTGTCTCCCTCCATGATGTAATCGAATTTAAGGTAATGCGCTCCCAGCGGACCGTGGTTTTCCCTTATGTTGGCAGCCAGCCACGCATTGGTCACCAGCTCGTTGTGCATACCCGGGCCGTTCTTGTAGTACAGGTCGCCCGAAATGCCGGTCCATGTTGCCTTGTAATATTCGAACCACGAATCGCCAGCGGAGGGGTCGACAATGTAGAAAATATCGGGAAAGGTATTGCGGATCCACTGACCGGCAAAATCCTGGTCGGAAATGGAATACACCTTAATTTTTGAAACAAACTTTTTAACAGCAGCTTCATCTCTTGTTTTCTGAACCTTCAACAATGCCTGGGCAAGGCAGTTAGCTCCACCCCATGCGGTAACCCACAATGGACGATCGTCGGCTTTTTCAACAGCTTTGATCAGCAGTTCCGAGCCGGGCGAATCTTTTCCTGCGCCTACACCATCCATGCTGTAAAGAGGCAAATGTTCCGAGGTAATGCTTAACAAGTAATCCATGGTTGGGTATCCGCGAGCATGTTTGTCCAGACTGGGT
Source organism: Bacteroidota bacterium (assembly GCA_020048915.1). Taxonomy (GTDB): domain Bacteria; phylum Bacteroidota; class Bacteroidia; order Bacteroidales; family JAAUTT01; genus JAAUTT01. The sequence continues at coordinate 29,214 of JAIFLU010000017.1, forward strand.
TTCACCTTTCCATAATCGTTCACCAGAGCTACAATTTTGTCTTTCCGCACCAGCGATCTCAGGTGGGTAGAGGTTGTTGCTACCATGCCTTCAAGGTCATACTCATTCGAATAAACCAGCAAGCGAACCAGCGATTCCTGATCGTCGGGCTCGTTGGCGATATCCGTTAAAACAAAGAGTCTTTGCTTCACAGGCTGTTCGTACTGAAGGTTGGTTTGGGCATTTATCCCTGCAGAAAGCAGGATAATTGCAACAATTAACAGCCATTTGGTTGACGAAGGGTGCATTCTATTTAAGTTTAACCGTTTCAATAATTCCTATAAGCTTTCCGTTTCCTTCGCCGGAATATCCTTTCTCCTGGTACAAAACTTTACCGTGACTATCGATTATTACAACCTGTGGATATCCCTGAGTGAACTCTTCGGGTAAACCAAATTTCTTTTTCAATTCCTGGTTGTGCTTTAACTGTTCTTCGCTGATTTTTTTCTTCCTTGGAAAATCGACATCGAGGAAAATAAGCCTTGAGGTGCTATAGTTTACAAAGGTATCATTGCCAAAAACTTCCCGTTGCATCCTTATGCAAGGCGGACACCAGTCGGAGCCATGAAAAAACAACAGGATGGGTTTATTTTCCTTTTTTGCCAAATTGGTAGCGGAATCATACGAAGTCAGCCATTGAATCCCTTCCTGAGCGTTAACCTTTTGAATTCCCATGATCAACAACAGGCTCACTGTTAATTTTAAAAGAGTAGTCTTCATTTTATTATAAGTTTTTCAGTGTTCTGCTGAAGAATTTTTGCGTCACCAGCCACCATCGCTTTGGTTTAAAGTTTTATGTTTAAGACTGTTATTTTACCAGTTTCCTTCGTATTGTTTAATAGCCTTTGTTATAAACTGAACAGTTTCCCTGACTCAGAAAATATCCCTTTCGTATTTTTAATCTTTGCACTAAAAATATACATCCCCGAACTTCCGGCTTCGCCTGCTTTTTTTGGGTCCCAGGTTAGTTTCACCCGCCCTGGGACCAGGGTTCTTTGAATTAATACATGTGCATCTTTACCTCTGGTGTCCACAATTTTAATTTCTACCTCCGATTGCTCGGTTAGGGTCAAATCAAAAAATATTTCCCTATTCGAAGGATTCGGGTAAACCACTAACGAGTGAGAACCCGATGAAATATTCTCATTACCTGTTTGGAGATTTGAAGGACGAACCGATGTAGTCTTTATACTGTAAGGGTGGCTTACAGCAATTTTCTCGCCCCATGTGGAATTAGCCCATGTTCCGTATTTGCCGCTCGAATTCGATACAACTGAATGACAATCGCTCCATTTCCAAACCCAGGCAAGATAGCCTATGTCATTTTTATAAGCTTTTTCAATCAGGTATTCCCAATTGATCGCAGATGTCGGGCACTTATCGCAATTTTCGCAGGGTCCAAATTCACCCACTATGAAACATATGTTTTTTTCAACTGCTTTATTGATAATTCGTTCGATTTCAGAAATGGTGCCCGTTCCCCAGGTTTTGGGATCCCAAAGGTGCCATGAGAATATCAGGTTGTGGTCGGGATCCTGATCCAGGAGATATTGCCCGTTATCCAGCACTGCGTCGGCATTTCGGCCATATTGGTCGGCATCAATTATCAAAGGAGTATGGATATTAGCGGTTCGCATCTGTTTAACAATGTCAGCATATTTTTCTTTGAAAATTGCATCGCCCATGGCTTTGTCACCAGGTTCATTGGCAATATTTACCAAAAGATTTTTCTCGTACTTTTTCAGAATAGCCGAAATAACTGGCGAACACCAATAATCAACACAAGTCGGTAATTGGTCCCATTTTCCGGTAGCATCCCAAAGGCAAATAATAGGAATCATTTTGTATTTGATGCAGTTGGATAACACCAGGTCTAAATCCGCTGGCTGAGGGGTTGGATAGGCCAGGTTCCAGAAAATACGGCAAGTGTTGGCTCCTGTCTTTTCCATTTCAGGAAAATTAACATTTCCATGAATGTCCCAATACACTATCATTGCATTAAAGCCTTTCAGGATAACCCTTTCCCCGGAATTGGTATACAAATATCGGCCATCTACATACATTCCTGGCTTCTGGGCATATGTTTGACCATTAAAAAGCAAAACGGCTATGCTTACCATGATATGGAACAAGTGTTTGCGTTTTTCAAAACAATTGGGTTTCATACTACTTGATTATTAGTTTTTCAGTATTCTGCTGACGTATTTTTGCCTCTTCGGTGGTAGTAAGCCTTTTACCCATGTAGGTTAAATTTTCTATGGTAACACCTGATACGTTTTTCTGCTTGTCGAACCCGTGGAAAACCGAAAAGGGCATTAATCCTCCCACCACATGAATATCTTTGAACACAATGTTGCTTACCTTTCCACGGAAGGTGCTGTGATACGCTTCTTTTCCGGCAGGGGGTTTCTGAACGCCATCCCAGGCTCCATGCAGGTAGTTCTTTTTAATGAACTCGGGATCGCGGATTCCGTCTGGTCCCCATTGGGAATAGAATATGGCCACATCGAAAAGCTTCTGGCGGGAATCTTCCACCCGGATATTTTCGAAAACCACATTATGAACATGCGCCTGCCCGGCATTATGTATGCTTATGGTGGCGCCGTCTTCCACATGGATAATATCAATGTTTTCGAATCGGATATTTTTTACCTCGTTGGAATAGAGTTCGAAGCCTATTTCGATGGCATTTCCCCAAATGGAATTCCAGAACACACAGTTTTTAACTAAAATGTTATCGGTTGGATGATCGGCAGGGTAGTTGCCACCCGATTTTATGGCGACGCAATCGTCCTTGGTGTGGGCAAATACTCCATCAACCACCACATTGGTGCACCGGAAGATATCCAGGCCGTCGTCGTTGGCACTTTCGCTCACAATCCGGATTCCGTTTATTTCGGCCTTGTTGCAGTGAAAAAGGGCGACCTGCCAGGTGGTGCCATTATGAAGAACGATGTCGTTGATGGCGATATTCTCACAATTTTCGAGGTGAATAAAGCGGTTTTTGTTACCTTCTGTGGTTTTGTTGAACGATCCGTCCAGAATTCCGCGACCAAGAATTTTGATGTTTTTCTTTCCTTCAGCAAAAATGTAACCCTGAACCACGGCACCGCCCTCAATGTAAACCGTTTGATTGTCCTTCAACTCCAGCTTCACATCTTTATAGAGCTTGCCGCCTTCGAACCAGACTACATTTTTATCTGATTTCGATGGCTTCTCCTTTTCAGGATTTCCGGAGAAGATAAACAAAGGCTGCTGACGAATACGCCCGTTCAGCTCCAGGCTGATGTTTTCGGGCCTATTCATGGTAAATTTGAAAGAATTATCGTCAGTATACTCAGGCTTCAGTGCCGATTTCAGGGGACGGATGTCGACCCAGCGAACATCGTACATGGTGTTCACTTCTAAGGTTACTTGCCCGGTAAAGTCGAAAACTGCATAAGAGGCGATGGGTGTGTCGTAAACCGGAACTTTCACACCATTAACCTTTACTGAGTAGTATTTATTGGATGCAAACCCTTCGGGTCCCTGCCAGGTGGTAACCTGAGCGGTTACATTGATAGCATAAAAAAGGATTGAAATAAATAAAAGTTTTTTCATCATAGCTGCTTTATTTAATTATTATTTGCAAATATTACTACCCTCAATATTAAAGGTAATGAAATACTAATTTGACAATGCGTGGTTCAAAACTGTTAAATATTCTTTAACCCACACACTTCGTTTATTACTATTGCTGCTCCTCTTTCAGCCAATCTGAAAAACACCTCATCGGAAGTAAAAAAATTTCCGTTCTCATCTTTTGCTTTGAAGGAAAGGGATGCCAGAATGGCTTCCTTAATCAGGGTGTAAGGCATTCCAAGCCTCTGTGCAGCGTGTATAGGAGCGACTAAACGATCGTTGGGGCCAAGTTTTCGGAAGAGATCGCAGCCGACGCGGAAAATGGTATCGCCCAACGCGCGGTTTTGAAAACGGATAAGCAGATCGTCGATATGACTGGTTAACTGCTCTTGGGTAAATTCCCCGGGATAAAGAGCCATGAGTATTTCGGCCGATTGCAGCATGGTATTCCGGGTTTGGGTGTACACCTCTGTGTGTGCTAATACCTCGTACAGGTAAACTGCCTGCGGATATTTCCTGAAACCAATATACGCTGCAGTGGCGTGTCCTAAATTGTGGATAAACAATTTCCGGTCGACCCAGGCTTTCATATTTTCCCTGGGTGCCAGGCCTTCCACTTGGGGAATTGGGTTTTTAAACCCTTTTTTATCGAGGATGAGCGTATTGTATGGTTCGGCATAAACCACCAATGGGTCGCTGGCCGAAACCGCTCCCGCCATAATAGGAACCATTTTACCAATGCTGGTTTCCACCAACCCCACCATTTGGGTTAAAGGAAACTCTGCGGGCAGAAGTTTTGATAATTCACCAGCAATGTATTCCCGGGCATTGCGCATGTTTTCAGCAATAATTATGTCGAGCGGCCACAAACCTTGATTTTTGAACCGTATTTGCAGCGCACCGGAAATTAATGGCAGAACAGAAGGTAATCCCTGTTGCCCAACCGAAACGGAAGCAATGGAAGCCGTGGCCAGTTCTTTTATCACCTCCTGCTCATTTTGAAGCAAAATACCACGCACATTCTCTATTTCCAGAACATCATCGCCTGCTTCACTCTTAATCACTACCATATATTTCCTGGTTTTGTTGAGCTGATTAACGATAGAAGCACTTATATCGACAAAAACCACCTCGTAACCTCCACGGCTGAAAAGCTGACCAATAAAAGAACGTCCTATTTTTCCGGCACCAAAAAGTACCATTTTTTTTAAAGAAGTCATAGCCCTATTTGTTTGAGGTATTGTTGGCGGTATGGTTCAATAAGCGCTTTTTTTTCGCCGGCAGTTTTTTCAAACCATGTACCCCCCAGATAAAAGCATGTAAATCCACCCGAGGCAACGCCCCAGGATATGGCATCGACCATATCAAATTCTCCCTCTGTACGCGAATTAAACTCACTTGCAACCGATGCTATAATTCCGCCTGTAAAATTATCGCCACACCCAGTTGTATCGCCTTTTCCGGAAGGGTTGATCCGCAATTGCTGCATCACCTCGCACGAAACCGGAAAGCTGCGAATATTCATAGGCTTGAAAAACGAACCGTTCGAATATGCTACCAGGTTTTGACTTCCGTTGGTAATGATGAATGAAGAAACACCACTCAATTCGAAATAAGCAGCCGCATCGTTTATGGTTGAAGTGCCACTGATTTTAAGTGCTTCTTCGCAATCCATCGTGAGTATATCAATTAACCGATAGCTTTGGACATTGTTTACCAAAGGCCACTTTTGGTTAGGGCGTTCCTTCTCATTCCTGAAATCGAACACTGTATTAACCATCGTAAAGGCGTTGGCAGCTTTGGCTTTTTTGAGCAACATGGCTAAGTTATCGTGGATTTGCGGCACCAATGCTGTTCCACCAAAACAAACCAGATCGGCTTGAAAAAAAGAGGGTGGCAACATATCGGGATGATAGTTCCACGATGCTCCAATATTATTTATAAAAGTGCGTTCGCCATATCCACCATCAAAATCAGGATCGGACAGCACATGGGTGAAGGCAGTATTGCGGCCGGGCAAGGCAACATAATTATCGAAATTAAGCGGGGTTTTTGCAACCTTTTCACGGATTACCGCCGAAGTATTGTCGTTTCCGGTACAACCGTAAAAGTTTACCTGGTATTGCTGCTGCGGCAGCATTTGGGCAGCATGAATAAGTGATACAAGTGAAGGCCCGCCCAAATTAACGCTGTCGAAATTTTTATTACCAACCAGTTCGCTGAGCAAATCGAAATAAGGCTTTTGTGCAAATGTTTCCAATTCGCTGGTAAATACGAGTTTTCCGGGACTTAAGCCACCGTCGCCTGTTTTTAAGGAGAGGTATTTCCGAAAACCCGGTGCATTAAAATCGACTCTGGAATAGAGAAAATCGGCTAACGCACAACCTGTTCCTGCAATGTTTATTTTACGGCTCATGCTGAGTTATAAATATTTTATGTAATCGGAAACCAGCAAATGAACAGGAGGTTCGTCTTCGGTAATTTCAGGGAAGCGTCCTATAGGTTCGTAGAAACAGTTATCGGAGGTATCGTCGTTAACGGCACTTACTTCTCCAACAAACACTTTCCCTTTCCCGGCCTCGCCAAAAAACCTGTGAAAAACTCCCTGTTCCAGGCAAATACTTTCGCCTGGGGTAAGAACCACCTTACCGCCAGGTTGAACGGAACGGAGTATGCCATCAGTTCGCAATGTAACAGGTTTGTCAGAAAAGCGGTCGTTGCCTGCTGAATTGTAGAGCTCTATTACAAGGTTGCCGCCACCCCGGTTGATAATGTCTTCCATTTTGTTCCAATGAAAGTGCATGGGAGTTTCCTGCATCTCCTCAACAATCATAGCCTTTTCGGCATATGGCTTTTTGTTGTGGCCAAACTTACCATTGCGAATGGTAAACAGGATGAGCCCACGTTCGTGAAACCGTCCACTTCCAAAATCGGTAAGGTCCCAACCCAGCATGTTATCAGCTATTTCACCGCAGATTCCACCCTTACCTTTCCAGTCTTCGGGTTTCCAAAAAGCCCAGGGTGGAAGTTTAAAATTCATAGAATCGAAAAAGGCAATTGATTCGGCAATTAATTGATTTATTTGACTTCTTTTCATAATTTGTTAATTATAACAACCTTACTAGTAACTATCTATTAATGTTATTGCCTTAATTTCGCCTTCCAGCTCGCCCGCATAGCTGATGGTGTAAGTTTTACCTGGCAGCATATCGAAAAAATTATTGCTGAAACGGCCTTCGGAAGTTGAGCTTAAGGCTACATTCTTAACCAGTGTGTTTGAAACTAGTGTGATTTTAAATTCTTTGCTGCCTGTTTTTTCAACAGTTTTAACAATTTCAGGCTTTTCCAACGATAAAGCTTTGATTTCACGGAAATAAAAAAGGTTTTCGGCCACTACATTCTGGCCTTTTTTAACCTTCACTTCCAGTACCATTTTGGTTGGGTTTCCTTTGGCTGCAAGTTCTTTTTCGGGAACCGACAAGTAAACCTGACTGGTATTTGCGGCCAAAACGATTTTTTTGTTTTGTTGCCAAAGTTTTTTTCCGCTGAAATCGTATAGAGTGGCTTCCAGTTGATGTTCTTCGGCTTCCAGTTTATCGTTGGCGATGGCTATTTTAATATCTGCGCCATCCCTGAAAATAACGGGCAGTACTGGTTTAAAAGCTTCGCGTACAAAGTAATGCAATGCCTTCCACCGGCCCAAATAATCAACACTGGACCACGACATGGTAGGCCAGCAATCGTTTATCTGCCAGTAGAGCGAACCCATGCAATGTGGCATTTGCCGGCGGTGTGCTTCGATGGCAAACTTTACACCCTCCGCTTGCATTACCTGGCTCAGGTAAACAAACGATTCAAAATCTCTGGCAGGTTTATAGTAGCGTTTTATATAGGTGTTTATCATTTCGTTACCGTTAAAGCCCGGAGCAATCCAAGGCATAAGGCTGCGCTGGCGGTGTTCCATAATAGGAGAACGGTATGCCTTATCGCTGTCGCTGGCAAAGGCATTTATGGTTTTCATTTCGGGGAACGATTGCAGCCCGTATTCGCTGATGAAGCGCGCTGTATTTTCTGCATAGGTTGAAAAAGGCACATCGCCAAACCAAATGCGCCAGTCGTGCTCATCGCCCGATGAAGGGTTTGAAAGCGTGTTGTTTTCGCCTTGTGGCGACGAAGGCCAGTAGGTTATTTCGGGATGATTTTCTTTAACCACCTCGGGCAGGATGGTGTAAAATATTTTTTTATAAACATTCCAGAGCGTGTCGGCCTGACCGGGTTTAACCTTAGCCGGCCATCCCCAGTCGTTCCAGGCTCGTAAATTTTCGTTGTTGCCACACCAGAGGGCTATGGAAGCGTGATTGCGCAACCGTTTTACGTTGTATTCGGCTTCTTTGCGGATATTTTCGAGATGCAAAGAGTCGTCGGGCTGCATATTACAGGCAAACATAAAATCGTTCCAGGCAAGTATGCCTTTTTCGTCGAACAAGTCGTACAGCTCATTACCTTCGTAGATAGCACCACCCCAAACACGGATCATGTTCATATTGGCATCCACGGCATCCTGTACCACGCATTTATAGTTATCGAGGGTGTTGCGTGTTGTAAAAATATCGGATGGGATGTAATTGGCCCCTTTCATAAATACAGGTACGCCGTTAACCTTAAAGGTGAATGAAGTACCGGTGGAATCTTTTCCACGGGACAGTTCCAGTGTACGAACCCCAAGGCGGTGCGACAGGGTTTGCAGGGTTTTATTGCCTTTTACGAGCCGTAGCTCCAACTGATATAGTTTTTGGCTGCCAAGTCCGTTTGGCCACCACAGTTCAGGTTTGTCCATGGTAAATTCGATACCGGAGTTGTGGATTCCCGGTTGAAGCTCTATTTTTTGAGAGGCCATTTTTTTGTTATCCACCCACACTTCAAGACCTGCATCGAGGTTACCGGTGGCCTCAACTGCAGCAGAAACCCGGTATGTGGCCTTTTCGGAAGAAACATTCAGCGGTTTTATGTAGAGGTCGTTCATTTTAGCTTCATTCCAGGCCACTATCTTCGCAGGTTTCCAAACCCCGCAGGTTACCAGTCTCGGACCCCAGTCCCAGCCATAATGAAACGGTGCTTTGCGGGTAAACACGTTGGTACGCTCGTTTTCCGGGGCTATTTCATTGGCGGCCATAATCAGGTAAGGCACCTTCTTAAGTTTTTCCATGCCCACTTTTACAGCAGAGTGGAAATAAATGCGCAAGGTGTTTTCGCCTTTCTTCATGAATTTTTTAGCTTCGACGTTCCACCCCAGAAACATGTTATCGGCTTTTAATACCAGCGAATCGTTCAGATAAACATCAGCGTAGGTATCGAGGCCATCAAACACAAGATCGATGTTAGGATAAGAAGCTATTTCGCCGGAGAGATTAAACCGGGTAGAATATTCCCAGTCGGCATTCTCGATCCATTTTACTGCTTGTTCATTTTTCCGGTAAAACGGGTCGGGGATTTTTTTGCTGGCGAGCAAATCGGTATGCACGCAACCGGGAACTTTAGCCGGCAGCCAGGCTGTATCACCGGCTTTGCGGAACTGCCAGGGCGAGTTTATTACTTCCGTAAATACCTGTTGTTTGGAAGCGCAACTACACAAAATAATTAAAGTGATGCATATCAGGAGGATGTGTTTTTTCATTTTTTCGGTGATTAATAGTTATCCAATAGTTTCGTTTATAATTCTTTCAGTTGCAATTCATGAGTTTACCATCAGTGCATAATTTGCCAGGTTTTTTTCAAAACCCCTTTTCAGACATTCAAATGTATTTTTATCGTGCATCACTGACAATATACATTTTGGTGTTTCCTTTATACATTCTGATCATGTCCTTTAATTTCTAATTGAAATTCACCAGGATTGTGTTGGAGTTTCCGTTTCCGCTGAAAACAGCGTACTTCGACTGGTTTACCTGGTCGACCGACACCTTAACATTTTTGCCGTTGATGGTAGCAGAAGCCGATTTCGCTTTATCAGGGAAAGGTACCCGCATGGTAAAGCGCTCGAATTTGCCACTGGTCTTAATCTCAACCCTGTTGTTCCGGAACGCATACTCGTAGCTCACCTGGTTGCCGTCGCTGCCGTAGCCCACATCTACCTTGGTTTTTTCAACTCCTGCAAAATACCACCGCGGTGATATTTCCACTTCTTTGAACAGATTGCTTTTATCCACCACTCCGGCAAGTCCTTCCACCAAGGCACTTACAAAAGCTGCCTGACCCCATTCGTCGGGAATAGCTTCTTCCTGGGCGGTGCCATCGGCGTTTACACAGCCCGGCACTTTGCGGTTGTTCTTTTTCATTATCTCTTCCAGTAGCCTGAACTGTTCAATCCCAAAGCGTTCAAAACCATTCTGAAGGGCAGCCTTGGCCAGCTCTCCGCCCACTAACGGCAAAATAGCGCCATTCATGTATTCTCCAACTTTGTAGTTTCCAAAATGGGGCGGGATGAATGGGTAAATTCCGTACCAGGGCGCTAGCGATTCGCTTTTTGTTTTTTCGCCGATCTCCTGGTAGGTTTTGATGATGGAAGCGGCCATTTCGCGGGTAGGTGCTCCACGATTGATGGAGTAGGTATTGGATAAGCCAATTGACTGAATAGGATCAGTTTGAATATGAGAGGGAACAGGTTCTTCAGGAATAAAATGTGCGTAATGTTTTCCGTTCCAGCACAATGTATTTAGCCGGTGGCGGAATAAATCGCCTTGTATATCCCATTCTTTGGCAGCATTAGCTTCTCCAATTGCACTATATAATTCGGATAGTATTTTACTGGCCATAAACATACCGCTGTTATCGCCATGCATAATGCCCTTTGGCGTTTTATCGGTGTTGTCGATATGCCCTAAAAGCCGGTCAACGCCAGTGAGACTGTCGTGCTGCGATGTGAAATCCCAGGTATCGATGGTATAAGGACGTTTTACCAGCAGGTTTTTGCCCGACCACCGCAGGGGATCATTCATCAGGTACTTCATCCCTTTTACCAGCGTTGGCAACCATTTTTTCACATATTCAGCATCGCCGGTAGCCTGCCAGTTGGTATACACCCCTTCAACCAACAGGTATTCGAGATCGGCTTCCATAGGCATGCGGAAGAAAAAATTTTGCTGGTTTACATCCACAAAATAAAACTGGCGGTCGAAGCAGTTGGTAAAGAACATCTGGCCCACGTTCTTATCTTTGTACGATTCCCAATAATCGAAATACATTCCCTTATCGGTCTGGTGTTCCATAAAAAAAGCAATGTAGCTCGCAAGGTCTTTTTCCCAGTATTTGTAAGCTTTTGTGGTATGAATATGATCGCGCACCCAGGTTACAAACATCAGCCGTTCTTTACCGTCGAGGGTTACTTTTTGTACACGGTTACTGGCATAAAGATTCTTTTTAAGATCGTTTAGCAGCGAGGCATAGAGGCCAGCCTCGGCAGAGAATTCGGTCTGGGCTGAAATTCTTATAAAGAGAAAGAGCAGGACTATGGTAATTCTGGTTTTCATGGATGTTTTATTAATGATGTAAAAGGATTAGGACAGTTAAACACGAAAACACTTAGAATAATTAACATCAGTGTCTTCGTGACTTCGTGTTAATCATTTCTTCTTTATTAAGCTGGTAACGACCAACCTTGACGATAATTGTGCTTTGTGAATTCATCAGCTGTTTGCTTTGCGTTGAAGCTGGCATATTGTGTATCGAATTTCGGATCGCCATCTATCACGGTAAACTTGTTTGAAGTGATTACTCCAATCTTATCTGTATCTGAGATGTTTGTAAAACGCATGTTTTCGCCATCCCACAGGAGTTTACGTTTGAGATCCTGAAGGCGGACTGCCAGAACACCCATCACCACCATTTCGTTAAACGGACCGGCATAGCCAAAATGAGAACTGGCTTCAACCCGGTTTTTTGGTGATTCTTTACAAGCTCTTACCCAATCAGTCTGATGATTTAACCCGCTTGCCATTCGTGGAAGAACAACGGGAGCTTTGGGAATTCTACCTGAAACCAGCCGTGGACGCGCTGAATAACAATCGGTTACCAGAATATCTTTTGAACCAACGAACATTACACCACCATTCCAGTCGCCCATTGGAAAGTTATCGGGCATTTTATCGGGGCGTTTCGGTAACAAGCCACCATCATACCAGGTAACTTTCACTTCAGGCATATTAACCAGTTTTTCATTTGGTCGCGCCGGAAATTCAAAATTTACCATTTGCGCATTGGGGGCGCATTCGGTATTCACAGGAGTTGAACTTCCCTGGATTGCAGCAGGATATTTCAGTTTTAAGGAACGGAAAACAGGATCGAGAATGTGGCAAGCCATATCGCCGAGTGCTCCTGTTCCAAAATCCCACCAACCACGCCAGTTCCAGGGGGTATAAATTTCGTGGTAGGGGCGCATGGGTGCCGGACCAACAAATAAATCCCAATTTAATGTTTCGGGAACTTTCATTTCACTTTCAGGACGCTGTAACCCTTGTGGCCAGATGGGACGGTTGGTCCATGCGTGAACTTCGCGTACTTCGCCTATTTCTCCATTCCATATCCATTCGCAAACCAGGCGGATATCTTCCGAAGAGCTTCCCTGATTACCCATTTGGGTAGCAACTTTATATTTTTCGGTAAGTTTGGTAAGAAGACGCGATTCGTGCACCGAGTGAGTAAGCGGCTTTTCGCAATATACATGTTTTCCCAGGGTAATGGCCGACGCAGAAATGATGGCGTGCGACTGGTCGGAAGTTGCAACCATCACGGCATCAATATCTTTATTCATTTCGTCGAACATCTTTCTCCAGTCCCAATACTTTTTAGCATTAGGATAATCGAGAAAAGTTTTATTGGCATATTTCCAGTCGACATCGCAAAGAGCCACAACATTAATAGCATCTTTCATTCCGCGGAGGTCGCCACGTCCCTGGCCACCAACGCCAATACCAGCCACATTCAGCGTATCGCTGGGAGCACGGTGACCAAGTCCCGAAACCACATGGCTGGGAACCAATGTAAAAGCAGTTGCAGCGGCAGTAGTTCCAAGAAACCTGCGCCGAGTTATTGATGTAGTCTTATTTGTGTTCATTTGAATATTAATTAGGTTTATTTAAATACAATATCATCTGCATGAATGGTAGTGATCATTCCGTTGTAAGTGCTATTGATTTTGGTTCCGTGAATCACAAAATTCTCGATTACCACGCCCGTAATCCGATGGTTTTCGTCAAATCCAATCAGCTGCGAATAAGGGGAAATATCTCCTTCCACGGTAATGTTTCTGAACCGCACATCTTCAATTTTACCACGAACCTTATCTTTGGAATAGCTTGAATTGAGAATTTTAAAGTCGATAAGCCAACCCCGGCTGTCTTCCACGCGGATATCCTCATACAAAACATTCTTCACCACAGCCCTGTCGCCGTTATGGATTGTGAATGTGCCTTCCGGACCCTCCACATGAATGAGGTCGCAATTTCGGAAAATGATGTTTTTAATGGTATCGGCACGGGTTTCGAAGCCTATTTCGATTCCGTTACCCCATACGCCGTTCCACAACACCGAATTTTGTACCACCACATTGTCAACATTAGAGCTGCTGTTGAATTTTGTGAAGTAATTCACACCCGCCTTGATGGCGATGCAATCGTCCTTGGTTTGAATAAAGCAGTTATTCACGAGTACGTGCTGCGACGCGACAATGTCGATGCCATCGTCCCAATCGTTGGAAGAGACAATTTTTAGGTTATCGTAGGTAACATTTTTAGAGGCATGCGAGGCACAACTCCAGTGACGACTTTCGGTGAGAATGATGCCTTCGATGCGTACGTCTTCGCTTTGGTTGATCTCAATAGGCCGATGCTGCCCTTTGTTATAGTGGCTATTGTCGAGAATGCCCCTGCCGGCAATCCGGATATTTCGCACCTTATCGGTCATGAAATGCCCCCGCACAATAGCACCACCTTCAATATAAACGGTCTGGTTGCTTTGGATCATCACCTCGCCGGGATAGTGGATTTTCCCTGCTTCAAAGAAAATTACATTCTTATCAGCTTTATTGGGAACTTCTTTTTCGAGCGGATTGGCAAAAATAAAAAGTGGTCGTTTCAGGTTTTTGTTAATTTCCACACTCAAATGTTCGGGTTTGTCAATCGAAAACCTGACCTGGTTCCGGTAGAGTTCACCGGCAATGTTGCGGCTTTTAGGACGAATATCGAAGTCGTACACTTTGGCCAGGAATGTGACTTTCACTTCCACTTTGCCTTCGAACGAAAAATAAGCTACCGCGGCATTCCGGGTATTATAAACAAAAACCGGACGGCCATTAACTTCAAGTTCAAACTCGGGAGCAGCCTCGGCACCTTCCGGAGCATTGTAGGTGACCAGTTTCTGGGCCTGAAGAGAAAAGCTTGTAAACAGAAGAACTGAAATTAAGTATTTTTTCATTTGTATTGATTTAAGCCATTAAAGCACGAAGAAGTTATCTTTTTCATATCTATCAGGGAAACGGGAAGTGGCTGTTTGTCTAATTACTGATTACTATTTACTTAGTACTTTTATCTTTATTCAGCCAATTAAGCCACAACTGTAAATTTTTGGTCCACGATGCAATATGGTTGTTATTGACACCCAACCCGAAACCATGACCGCCTTCGGAAAGGATGTGCAGCTCGGCAGGAATCTTCTTTTTCCGCATGGCAGCATACATCTGCAGCGAGTTTTCGACCGGCACTCCCTTGTCATCGTCGGCATGTACAAAGAAAGCAGGAGGCGTGTCGTCCTTCACCTGGAGCTCGTTGGAGTAATATTCAGCAAGTTTGGGATCGGCGTTTTTGCCCAGGAGAGCTTCTCTGGAGCCAGGATGCATCAACGGAGACGTGAACGAGATTACCGGGTACATCAGCACCATAAAATCGGGTCGGCAGCTGAAGCGCTCCACAGTATCGCTGGCCGATTTATTGCCGTAATCGAAATGCGTCCCGAGGGTAGAAGCCAGGTGACCACCTGCCGAGAATCCCATGACTCCGATTTTGGCGGTATCAATGTTCCATTTGGCAGCATTTGTGCGCACCAGACGCATGGCACGCTGGGCATCCATGAGCGGAGCTTTATGCGGTTCGACGGTATTGCCCGCCGTTGGCAGGCGATATTTCAGCACAATGCCAGTCACACCAATGGAATTCAGGTATCGGGCAATGTCGGTACCTTCCAGGTCGTAAGCCAAAATCCAATATCCGCCGCCCGGACAAATCACCACAGCCTGTCCGGTGGAAAAGCGTTTCGAAGGTAAATACACAGCAATATTGGGTTCCTGAACATTGGATACAATAATGATATCTTTCTTTTCTACCTTTTCGGGGGTGTCCGTTTTTTTGGAATTGGGAATTTCGCCACTGTAAAGCGGAAGCACAAAATCCTGACCGCTTACCACCAGGGTCAACCCGGTGAAGAAGACATAGAGAGTGAGGATGCGTTTGATATACATTTTTATCTGGTTTATTCGTTTTTAGTTTGATATTATTTTAGATAAAGCTTAAAGGGTAATCACCTGTTTACCCGACTTCAATCTTATCGTTTTGCCATTCCAGAGGAATGTTCCGGCAAGCGTTCCGGGTAAATCCACTTCTGCTACCAGTTTACCACCCGTAAGCTTCATTTTCACCTGTATGTTTCCCTGCGGACAGGGTACTTGCCCTTCGGCGAATTTGAGACCGCCCAAATGAGGTTTGATGGTAACCGATTTAAAACCCGGGCTTCCAGGTTCCACGCCAAGCACCGTTGCAAGCAAGTCGTAGTTCGGGCTGGCACTCCAGGCATGGCAATCGGAGCGGGTAGGTTCAGGTCTTTCGGCAAAGGTGGTAAGTCCCATAGATATCATGTCTCTCCAAGGTGTGAGCATTTCAATATACTTTTCACCCAGTCGGGCTTTTTTCATTGCCTGGTTCAGATAAAACCTGTAATAAACAGTACATTGAATGATATTGGTATCAGCCACCGTCCGAAGCATCAGGTTTTTTGCATCCACTTTTTGCAGTGCATCAGTAAGTACGGCCAGCACATTGGCATGCTGACTGAATTCCTTTTTGTCGGGCATGTCGGCCATCATCATTTTATTGTTATCCCAGCACATGCGGAAAGTGCTTTGCTTGAGAGACGCCGAAACCTTTTTGTATTCCGAAGCTTCCTTTTTCATTCCGAACGCATCGAATATCTCAATTACCTTGTCAATAGCATAAGCAAACTGAAGAGTATGAATGGCGGAGTTTCCGTTGCGGGAACCTTTCGGAAGTCCGCTGTCTTCATCGTAACCTACCCAGGGCCATTCATTTGGCCAGTCGACAAAGTTCCAATAAGGAAGCGCTCCGAGCATTCCAGTTTTTGAGTCGATTTTACTTTTATGCCATTCGAGCACATCCAGCATGCCTTTCAGGTATTGACTTACAAAAGCATTGTCCTGCCGATACATCCAGTAATCGTGCACCATTACGGTCCAGAAAAGCGAGAACGGGGGAATAATCTGTTTGAATATATTAGGATACCGGCTCTGGGTGATTCCCTCTGGAATGCGGGAATCATCAAATTGCGAGATGGCATTTCGCATCAGGCGGTCGTCGCCAGAAACGTACAGCGAAATAAGCGCCTGAATGCGGGTGTCGCCCACATATTGCAATTGCTCGTAGTAAGGACAATCCATATAGGTATCGAAAGCACATAACCGGGCTGTTCGCCATCCGGTTTCCCATATTTTGGCCAGACTGACATCGTCGCTTTTGAAAAAAGCATTCTCTTTAAAGGGATATCCCGTAAAATTTGAGCTGAAATCGTGAATGACTAATGGATCGATATAATTCTGAATTTTCAGTTCCACATACCTGAAAGTCCGGTAGAAAAGCGGACGGAAAACAATGTTGGAATCGCCGTTTGGATAGATAACGTCATAAATGCCTTCAATTTTCTTCCCTTCCACTTCGTTCCGGTTGCCTTTATTGTCATTATGTTCGCTGAAAAGCGCTTCAGAATACGTTATGGTTATTTTGGCACCTTTGCCGCCACTGAAGCGAAGTTCGGGATAAGCAGTAGTAAGATGTTGCTGATCGAGTAAAATGGTAGTCTCCCCCCAGGGCTGAATCTCTAAATGCTCTTTACCTTTGATAAAATCATCGGAGAATGGAAGATTTTCCATCTTACGTACCGCTCCAAACCGTTGTGGAGTTTCCTCAGGCAGAGGTATATTCCGTTGAACCAACCTGCGGGAAGAAGACCCCTGTGCACCGGAAGGAATCGCTTCTTCGGAGAAAACAGCCGACATAAAAAACTTTTCATCGGCTTCAGGTTTTTCCCAACCGAAGGGATAGCGTGCTGCTAAAAAGCTCTCGCGAGCCCCCACAAACTTGTGGATTTCGAAAAGCGGAGAATATGTGGTATTTTCCATTACTTTCCAGCTTTCATTGGTATTTACTACTGACTCAATGGCTGAATTCCCCTGCACTACCAGTCCGGTTCCGCCGGTAACCTGCCATGCCGCCCGGTAATCGCCCTGGTTGTATACTGTAACGGCAAGAACATTTTTCCCTTTTTGGAGATAGGGAGCAATATCCAGGCTTTCGAAACGCCAGTGTGCCATGTCGCCTTTGGCCGGACCAGTGCAAATGCGTTTCCCGTTTACAAATAGCCAATAGCGGTTATCGGCCGAGATATGAATGATAAATTTGGCAGGAACATCGCTTAACTCAAACGATTTACGGAAATGATACACTCCATATTGCTCATTTGTCGCCGGATGTTTGATCCATTGTGCCGGCCATATTTTATTCGTTAAATCGGGATGAATCTCACCGGTAAGCTGGGCCTTTACGGAAATACTTACGATCAATAACCCAAAAATCACTGCTATTCTGAATGCTTTTCCCATGTTTGTTATATTTCTGCGATTACTTTAAAAATTCCGGTGGAAGTACCTTCAATTAAGGTAAGATTATTATTGTTCATGCTGCTTTTAATCGTTTCTTCATTTTGGCCTTTCGGGTCGAGAATGATAACTGATTTTGATTTCCCAAAATTCTCGAAAGTCAACTGCCATGGAATGGTACTCCTAAAAGTGTATTCCACTTTTGATCCGCTTTCGCTGATGTTTAATAGTTGCGCTGTTGAGGAAAACAACCGGAAACGCGGGTTATTCACGGACCTTATCACCTGAATACTGTTCTGACCTGGTAGAAGTTTGTTATCAGGTACCTGAAGCGAATACCGCAATGTGTCGCCATTGAGAATAAAATAATCCACCGCATCGCCTTTGCCGGTCGCCTCTCCATTTAAGGAAGACAGCCGGTACCGGAAATTTGTGACACTGTCCACTTTATTACTTGCACGTATAGCAATTCCCTCAGGCAAACTGGTAATCATCTGCGCGCCCATGCTGAAGAAAAGACTTCCTGCTGAAAATGGTAATGCACGCCAGCTTTCAATTTGCCGGTTATATTCGGTTAACCCGCCCGGCATGGGGTACTTCACTGTGAGGGTCAGGGCATCTTTCATCTGTGCTGCCAGCATGCTTTCATATTCAACTGAAGACATGCCGTATTCTGTCAATACTTTCGACAAGGTATTCCAGGGACAATAGCCATAACCCTGTTTGGTAATTTTTGGCCAGGTGTTATAAATAAACCGTGCTGTTTTTAACTGCAGATCGGGTACCGGAAAATACGGTCCAATGGCATTGGCCCATGATCCTTCCCATGGATTGTCGTCGTTGCTGAAGGAGAGGTTACCTTCGGTGCCATCGGTATAATACTCTATGCTGCTGAACAGGCAATCGTTGGCTTTGTCGTAGTATTTTGTTTTCAGGGATTGTTGAATATCGCTGGCAATGCTCAGGTAATGTTCTTTTCTTCCCTTATCAAGGTTTGGGTTTTGCGACAGAAGCTCCGAAACCATCATCATAATATTGTAAGTGTTCACCTGGTTGTATAAACTGGCATTCAGACTCATCTCCTTTCCCTGACTCTTGTGAAAGCTGTTGTTCTCGTAATTTCCGTTTACAACATCATATCCAAAGTAAGGATCGCTTTTTAGCGGAGTTTCACCTATGGTATTGCTTATGATCAGCTTTTTCTCACTGTTCCAGGTTTTTTCAAGATAGCGGTCGATAGCCTTCAGAAGCACTGAAAACTCCTGTCCCTGCAAAAGATCGTCCTGTCCGGTAGTTTTAAAGTAGCTGAATAGTGAAAGTGCAGAGTAAAAAACACCGTCGTCTTCGCTGCGGGTCCAACGGGAGCCTACAATTTGAAGAAATTCGGCAACCTGGGTGCTGTCGTCTTTTTGGATAATGGAAGGATTGTTCAGTAGAAATTTAGTCCAGATGCGAATGAGCTCCGGATTACCGGCACGTGCCATAAGTGAGGAAGTCATAGACCCATCGCGAACCCAAATCAGGTAATAAATACGGTTCAATGCTCCAAAACAAGCACCGCCCTCATCGATTCCCGAATAAACAATGCGATGGTTAATATCCAGCACTTTCTGGTACTCGCGATTGGAGAAATGCACCACACCCTGGTTCATTTTAGGTGCCAGCAGGGATTCATTCCGGGTGATAAGCTGCCCGATTGTTCTGTTTTTAAGGTTTTCCAGTGTTCGCTGCATCTGGTATTCATTCTCCTCACCGCCAAAGAAAACAGTTTCATTTTCGAAAATCTGAATCACATAAGTTCCATCGCTAAGCACCCTGAAGCGGTTTGTTGAAAAATTGCTAAAGGCAACAAAGGAGACAATGTTCTCACCACGGTCGGTAAACTGCTCCATGAGCAATCCGTTTCGCACTTCAAAACCCTTATGCGGTTTTATTGCAATCAGGAGAGGAGCTTTCGCGGCTATGGCAAATGCATTTTCGTTGGCTATGTTGAGAAAGGAAATTTCATTCTTTGCTTCCCACTGGTTTTTTACCGATATTTTTGTCAAGAAAGGATCGTAATCAAAACCAACGACATTGCTGGCATCAATCATGGGAAGCACCACTTCCTTAAACAAAATCGTGAAATTGTCGCGATTCGAAAAATTGCGGGCTTCAATTTCCTTCCGCCGAAAGGCATTGGGTTTATAAGTGAATTCGAGGTTAGAGTGTTTATCGTGAAGCAGCACGGTAAGCCGGTTTCCGCAACGGTTCTGAAGAATAATATTTCGTTTGCCCTCCTCCACCATGGGAGAAGCAAAAATGGACGGCATTGCACCGTTTATCTGAGTCTGTGTTAACACTTTATCGGGCAAAACCAAAATAAAAAGGAAGATGATGAATCGGGACATAATATGCAGGTTTAACTTTTTCATTTTATGAAGTTTAAAGTTCTAAAGGTTGAAAAGCACCATACCAGGGTGATGGCTCATATTTCCACTTTCGACCGGATAATTTTACGGCTGGAATTTTCTCAGGTACAAAATCAAAGTTCAGTTCGTCGCGGTACTCACCCGGCATTGCCATTTCCGATGCTTTGAATATACTTGCGAAAGGTGAATCTTTGGCTCCTGTATTACTGTCGTTTCCATCCAAACCAACAAAATATTCTTTACCAGAAATTGAAATGGATAACATAACTAAAATTCCAAATAATTCAAGTTTTCGTAAAATCCTTTTTTTCATATATCCTGTTTTCTCCATAAATAATTCATTTGCTTTCAGTAGCCTGCAATAACCAGGTCGCTGATTTCAAACCTGTAGAACTTAACTCTACCTTTATCGGCCCGGCATTATTTGTTGCCTGAAGTATAACCAAAAGCCTTCCCTCGTAAGCTTTTCGTTTGTTTGACTTAAAAGCAGTTACATCCGATTGGTTTCCGTTATCCAGGCCAATCAGCTTTGCCGGTCCGGACACTTCGACCTTAATTTCCTGATTTGCATCGGGAACTACAATTCCATTCTTATCCACAATGGACACGTCGAGGGTTACCACATCTTCGTTGTTTGCTTTCAGACTTTTTTTGCTTGCTTCTATTTTGATTTCCGAAGCGTTTTCAGCCGTTCTGAGGGTGTGGTCGGTAACTTTTTTATTGTTTTTATAACCGATGGCCTTTACTTTCCCGGGTTTATAGGGAACTTCCCAACGGGCATAGTAAAGATTTTTATCTACTGGTTTTCTCCCGATTAAAGAATCGTTGATATACAGTTCTACTTCATCACAATTCGAATACATGTAAACAGGCAATAAAAAATTACCAACCCATTTGTGGTTCCAATGCGAAACGGCTTTGCGCGGGTGCCACTCACTTTCGGGGGTAGCTGAGGTTTCGATGGCAATTTGCACAACCGGCTGGCTCGACCAGTAGCTTTTGCGAAGATAAAATTCAGGGTAGGGCACTCCGGCCATATCGATGAGTCCTGCATCCCAGCCACGTTTTGGCCATTTGCCAGCTTCTCCCAGGTAATCAAAAGCCACCCATACAAACTCGCCAATCACATTTTCGTTATCTCTTACTGCCAGCCAGTACCGTGGCCCATAAAATGTTTCTGTTCCTAATAAAAGCCGCTTTGGTTTTTTTACCATTTCAGGGGCATACATGGCTTCGCCATTGTAGCGGTCAACATAGTTATAACCGGCAATATCTAAAGCGGAAAGGAAACCATTGGCATTCGCGTCTTCCACAAAATCGACGGCTGAAGTTACCAAACGCGTGGGGTCTTCGCTGTGACAAATATCCTGAAGTCTTTTGGCGATTGATACTCCATCGGGAGTGCGTTGGTTGGGTATCTCGTTACCAATGCTGTACATGATTACCGAAGGATGATTGCGGTCGCGGCGGATAATTGCACGCAAATCGGTTTCAGCCCATTGGTTAAAATACAAATGATAGCTGTATGGCATTTTTCCATAGGTATTTTCGGTGCTGCCCCAGGGATAGCCTTTGTTCCATTCGTCAAAGGCTTCGTCCATCACATAAAAACCCATGGAGTCGCACAAATCGTAAAATTCGGGCGCAAAAGGATGATGGCTTGGACGGATGGCATTGCAGCCCATTTCCTTAAGCTTCTTTAACCTTTCGTGCCAAACTCCAATGGGTACGGCAACACCCAGCGAACCTGCATCCTGGTGTAAACAAACGCCTTTCAGCTTTTCCTGATTTCCGTTTACCAACATTCCTCTTTCGGGCGTAAACTCAACTTTGCGAATTCCTATCGTGGTGGAATAGTCGTCCATTACTTTCCCATCGTATTCCAGAGTTGTTTTCACCGTGTAGAGTTCAGGGTTTCCGGCACTCCAAAGCTTTGGGTTTTTCACCGGAATTGTCTGTGAAAAAGTATGTTCATGAAAATCACCAATATTTTCTTTTACAGTTCCCTGAGCAACCACTTTTCCTTTGGTATCGAGAATTGTACTGGTAATAATAGCTTCCCTTGTTATGCGCTTATTGGCATGAAGATTTCGACGCCACCAAAAGAATTCTGATTCAGGAAAAGCATTGGCAACAACTTTGTATTGCACTCTCACCTCAGCATTTTCTTTGTTTACAGAAGGATAACTTACATAAACGCCTGAATAATTATCGAAGTGAACCTGGTTGGTTGTGATAAGCCAAACATTCCGGTATATACCCGAACCGGCGTACCAGCGCGAGGCAGGTTGCAGTGAATTGTCCACTCTTATTGCAATAATGTTTGGTTTACCAAACTGAATATGTTCTGTAAGATCGTATTGAAATGTTGAATATCCATAAGGGTATTGACCTAGAAAATAACCGTTGATATAAACCCGGGAATTCATGTAAACGCCATCGAACTGTATCACAATTCGTTTAGCGTTCAAGGAGTCGGGGAGTGTAAACGTTTTCCGGTACCAGGCTACACCACATGGTAAAAAAGCGCCATTTCCTTTTGCCGGATTGTCATCATCAAATTTACCTTCAACACTCCAGTCGTGAGGTAGGTTTAGCAATTGCCAATTACTGTCGTCGTAGGCTGATGATTCGAACCCAGCTTTATCTTCTAAAGTAAACTTCCAATCGAGGTTGAATTTGGTTTTTACCCGAACACTGGTTTCAGACTGAGCAAATAAAAGAGGCGGGAAAATCAAAGCCAAAAATAGGAGTTTAAAAAATTTTGAATACTTCCCTGTTATAGCTTTAGTAAGGTTTCTAAAGAAATTCTGTTTGTTTAAAAATGTGTTTAGTTCTATCATTAATGTTATTTCGTATGATTTGTATTCAATTGTGCTATTAGTATTGAATTTTAAGGTTTTATTTCTTTATAATCAAACCAATCATAAAGAGCGAAGCTATCTGAAACTTTTTGTGACTCTGCATATAATCCGATGAATGTACCCATGTACCCTCCTGATTTTTCTACAGAGAATAGACTACCATCAAAATCCATAACGGCTTCTTTCCAGTCACACTGGTTCTCTTTGTAGAAAAAAGAGAATTGAGATTCTTTCTGGATAATTTTTAATGATAAGGCTTCTTTGGAAAGGACTTTTGCATTGAATAGTTCCGTTTCAACTGAGTCAGTTCTATTTATCACCTTTAACTCCGATTTGCTGTTTAATACAAATTTTAACAATGCTTTTTCTGATTTATAAATCAGCAATCCGGCCATTTCGCCGGTATATTTTGTATTAAATAAAACGGATGTTGAAATTTCCGCATCACGATATTTTAACCGTTGTCCAATAAAAGCAGGCTCGGGAGGAGCATTGGATATAGCATTTAAAGGTTTTATTTTTAGGAATCCTGGTTTTTCTGTTAATGAATAAAAATTCGATTTTGGAGTTCTGATAAAAGTCCAGATGTGAGCCAATTGGGTGGAATTAAATTCGTCTCTGCTGGAAATAGGAGGAACGGAGTGAACAGGCAAATTAGGGAAATTTTCGTTAACAGGTACCTGTCCGTATCCGGGACTAATAATAGGCCATTGATCCTTATCCCATTGCACCGGCACCAGAAAAGTCTCGCGCCCAAGAATACTGTTTTTTCGATTCAGCGGACGCGATCCCAGGCAAACCATCCACCATTCACCGGTTTGGGTTTGTACCAAATCGGCATGGCCAATGTTTATAAAAGGAGTGGTGTAACCCATTGACCTGTGAGAGAGAATAGGGTTTCCTTCATAATTCTCATATGGACCCGTAATATTTTTACTTCGCGATATGGTTATTGCATGAAAAAGCCCGGTACCTCCTTCTGCAATAAGCAAATAATAATATCCATCCTTTTTAAACATTTTAGGGCCTTCCGGGTATTTGGAATCTATCATAGCCCCTCGTCCAATATAGGATGGAGAACCGATAAGCTTCAGTGAAGTTAAATCAATTTCCTGCAGCATAACAGATGCCGCACCCGGATGGCTAAAGCCTACGGGAGGGTGGTTCATCAGCCAGTAGCATTTGCCATCATCATCAAAAAACAAAGAAGGGTCAATTCCCCAAATGGTGTCGGTAATAACATAAGGTGATGACCAAGGGCCTGAGGGATTATCGGCTGTAAGTATAACATTTTTAAATCCTACCTTCATTCGCCAGTCCACCCAGGTGAGAGGCAAATAAAACGTTCCTTTATTGTAGCGGATGGTTCCTGCCCAGGCTCCTGCCGAAGAAGCAAGGCCGTCAAAATTAAACTGTTCCGGCCGATGTATCCCAAAGCCGGCATGTGACCAATTAACAAGATCTTTGCTATGCCAAATGGGTACACCGGGAAAGTATTCGAAACTGGAATTGGATAAATAATAATCTTCACCCACCCTGCAAATGCTTGGATCGGGATAAGCTCCCGAAATAATTGGGTTTGTATATGTTGATGTTTGTGAATATATTCTGCTCCAATTCGTAAATGACAGAATTAATAAAAACAATATTGAAAGTCTATAATTTATCTCCTTCATAATCATTTGTTTGAAATATTCGTAAGCTTTATCATCAAGGCATGATTAAAATTAATTTTCTGCGGAAGCACTATTTCAAGACCGTCATTTGTTGGTTTGAAAGAAAGTTGTTCTGTTTTGACACCATAAAGAAAAACTTTGGATAATTGACTTGTTTTGCACGAAGGAATGATAACCGTCTTACTTTTAGGTGCTTTAAGCAGAAACACATACAAATCTTCGTTCTTTTGGGTAAACCTGATTTGGGTACCATCTTTCAATTTTTCTGATGGAATTACATAAGGATGTGTGCCATAAATTCCTTCACCATTAATTTCCAACCAATTACCCAGATCGTTCAGCCGCAGCAATTGATTTTCAGGAATGGTTCCATCCGCTTTTGGCCCGACGTTTAAGAGTAAATTTCCATTCTTACTTACAATATCAATGAGCAAATGAATCAGTTCTTCTGACGATAAAAGTTGCGCATCACCTTCCACCTGGTTATATCCGAACGAAAATCCCATTCCCCGGCAAGTTTCCCATTTCTTTGACACAATGGAGTCCATCACCTGGTATTCAGGAGTTGTAAAGTTTGTTAGTTCGGGATGCTGCTGCCAGCGGTTGTTTACAACAGCATTGGGATTGACATTGAACAATTCAGCAAAAATGCCAAGTATGTCGCCATTTTTTGGATAATCCACATCGTTCCACAATATGTCGGGTTTATAACGATGAATCAGTTCGTGTACCTGACAATCGGCATACACGGTATAGGCTACTGATTTTGGCATACTTTCAAAAAGGTCGGGCCAAAGGTTGGTAATTGGGCTGTAATTGAATGTCCAGTCTAACCCGCCCGAATAATACACACCGAATTTCATTTGCTTTTGGCGAACAGCTCGGCTTAACTCGCCAACAAAATCGCGTGTACTGTTTATTTTTCCTTTCTCCATGAAAGGATTGATTATCTGGGAGGGATACATCGTAAAACCATCGTGGTGTTTGGTGGTAAAAACCACATACCGGGCACCGCTTTTGCTAAATATTTGGGCCCATCCATCAGCATTCCAGTTTTTGGTTTGCAGCAGGAGCGAATCCCTGAAACTGTAATAATCAAAGTCCTTTCCATATTTCTTTTCATGATACTCACGTGTTGGCGAACCCTCGATGCGCAACGAGTTCAAATACCATTCGGCATAAGGGTTGCTTTTATAAAAGGCTTTCCAATCTTTCACCTTATCAGGCGTAGTTGTCGGAGTGGCCCATGCCGGAACGGAATACAGTCCCCAATGAATAAATATCCCAAGTTTGGCATCATTATACCATTGCGGAGCTTTTCTTTTCTGCAACGATTCTACGGTTGAAATGTAAACATATTCTGACGGTTTCTGTGCAAAAGTGAATTTTACTCCTGCAAACAGAAAAAGTATAAGTAATAACTTAATTTTCATGTTCTTCGATTTAATTCTCAACTACTTCAAACACTTTATTTAACCTGATATCTTCAGATGAACTTCCAATTTGTATTTCGAATTTGCCGGGCTCAACTACCCACTTCATATTCTTGTTAAGAATGGAAAGATCTTCGGGAGAAATGGTGAATCGAATAGTTTTCGTTTGTCCCGGATTTAGTTTTACCCTTTCAAAATCACGCAACATCTTTCGCAGCGGTGTCACACTCCCTACTAAGTCAACTACATATAATTGCGGTACTTCATCGCCGGGAACTGTTCCGGTGTTTTTCAGCTCGAACTCTATTTCAAAACTATCCTGAGAGTTTATTTTTTGTTTGGATATCATCAGGTTCGAAAACTGAAAGGTTGTATAACTTAAGCCATAACCAAATGGAAACTGCGGCTCGTTCCCAAACTCCAGAAAGCTAGTGCCTGTTCCGGGGCGCATGAAATAATAGGCAGGAACCTGCCCGACAGTTTTAGGAAATGTTATGGGTAACTTTCCACCAGGATTGTAATCACCAAAAAGCACCTCGGCTACTGCTGTGCCACCTTCCTCGCCCGAATACCATGATTCGAGAATTGCGGGTGCTTCATCAATCCAATTGTTCATGGTAATAACATTTCCTGTTGCCAGCACCACCACAAATGGTTTACCTGTTTGAGCCACCCTATGAATGAGCTCTTCCTGATTTTTCGAAAGGTTCAGATCTGCACGGTCCTTTCCTTCTCCATCAAGTGCACCGCAAACAATTACACAAGCGTCAGAGCTGTCAACCACTGCAACAGCTTCCTGAATTCCAAGGTCGTTAATTGCATCCCAACCAAGTTTACAAACAGCATCATGCGTGGAATCAAAATATTCAAGAGTAATGCGTACTTCTTTTCCTTGCTGAAAGTAATATGATACCGTTGAAGAACGCTTTGCTCCTTTCGACCAGTTATCAAGAACCAATTCTGAATTTAGAAAGAGACGGGCGCCATCGTCGCAGGTAATACCAATATTGAAAGTACCAGACTTTGGCGCAACAAGAAAACCTGTCCATCGTACCGAAAAATTATCTTGATTGATAAATGGGTGTGCTACACCTTCGCCCCAATCAAAATCTATTGATTCGTCAACCCTATTAAGAGCAGGAGAGCCTTCCATAAGATTATTGTTAAAATATTCGGCTTTTAATCCTGCTAGCTTTGTCCCATTCGAGTTGTGGTGAAGGTATTCCTTTGAAATTTTTGGTAAGAAATCCCGGTTTAATTCAACACCTTTAGCATAGTTTATTTTTGCAGAGTTACCTATTTTGTTGCGAATACCTTCCAGAATATTTACTTTTTTCATTCCCCAAGGCGCATAATTTCCAAGCAATTGTTCATTTGCCAGCGGGCCAATAACTGCAACCGATTTTATATTTTTAGGGAAAGGTAAAATTTTATTGTTTTTAAGCAGTACGATAGCTTCTTTTGCTGCTTCAAGAGCCAAAGCCCTGTGATTTGCATGATCACAAATAGTATCAGCTGCTTCGGGGTTGGCAAACGGATTTTCAAATAAACCAATCCGTATTTTGGCTGACAGTGCGTTGCGAACAGCATTATCGAGGATAGCCATACTTAGTTTTCCTGAATTTACAGCTTCTATCAGGGAACTGCCAAAAATTACAGTTTCGGGCATTTCCACATCCATTCCGTTTGTAAGCGCAATAACTGCAGCATCTACTTTGCTTTCGGCAAGGTTGTGCAGGTTCCAGATTTGTGCCACGGCACCGTAATCGGAACCAACGAAGCCTTTAAATCCCCATTCCTTGCGCAATACATCGTGCAGAAGCCATTTATTGGAAGAACACGGAATTCCATCGATGGTATTGTAAGCAGGCATAATAGAGCCACATCCGGCATCAACAGCCATTTTGAAGGGTGGAAATTCAACTTCGCGTAAAAACCGCTCGCTGTACATAATTGCACCTCCAAACATGCCATTGTGTCCAATATTTGCAACAAAATGCTTTGGTGTGGTAATAATCCCGATTTCGAGCATCGGCTTAATATACGAAACGCCCATTAAGCCAACCAGATATGGATCTTCTCCATAGGTTTCGTGAGTCCGTCCCCAACGCGGATCGTAAGCCACATTAACGGTAGGGCTTAAAACCTGTCGGTGTCCCCACGAATAGGTTTCCTTTGCTATTGCCTCGGCAATTTTGGTATGAAGCGGAATATTAAATGTTGCTGCTTGCCCCAGCGGCTGGGGAAAACAAGTGGTGCCGGTAGCCATCAACCCAAATACAGCTTCCCCATGATAAAGTACCGGAATACCTAATCGGGTATTTTCAATAAATGCTTTTTGAAGTGCATTAAATTTGGTGGCAGCTTCTCTGGGTTCTAACGCCAGAAAAACTTCAGTGAGACAACCCATCCCAGTAGCGGGTACTTTCGATGCATCGGTAATTGAAAGGCTTGTTTGCAATTGGGCTACTTTTTCTTCTAAAGTCATTTTGGACATTAGATCGGCAACTCTTTTTTCAACAGATAAACCAGGGTTTTTATAATCAGCTTTTTGAGCAAATATGCTAAAAGTACAGAGAAAGAGTAAGTAGAATAAACCTAATAGTTTGAATTTCATATAGATATTGATTTAGTAATTAGTTGTTTTTGAATTATCATTACTCTGACAGCGAAAATGGAAAATCTTGTTTTAATACACCTCTATTCATCTCTGGAGTATTAGACATATCAACGTTTATCACACCGCCTTTCAATAAATCAAAATGATCAAAATAGTTTTTCGTGTAGCGTTTTTTATTGAAAACGATATTTTTTATATAAACATTTTTAACCGAATTATTTGCGGAATTAATAACTAAAGTCTTTCCATTTTCAAAATTCAAAGTTGCTTTTTTAAATAACGGCGAACCAATTACATACTGATTAGAGCCAGGGCAGACAGGATAAAAACCCAGGGCAGAAAACACATACCAGGCGGAAGTCTGACCATTATCTTCATCGCCGCACAAACCATCGGGCTGGTCAGTATATAAACGGTTCATTATATTGCGCACATTAAATTGTGTTTTCCAAGGCTCTCCGGCATAGTTATACAAATAGGGCATGTGCTGAACAGGTTGATTTCCATGAGCATATTGCCCCATATCCATCACCTGCATCTCAACCATTTCGTGAATAAGAAAACCATAAGCTGAATATTCAACCGTAGGCGCTGTGGTAAAAACAGAATCAAGTTTCTGGACAAAATCCCTTTTGCCTCCCATTAAATTAATCAAACCATCTATATCGTGAAACACACACCAGGTCCAATGCCATGAACAACCTTCAGAGAAGGAATGCCCCCATGCATCGGGACGAAAAGGAGTTTGAAATTCACCATTTTTAGTCTTACCTCTCATAAAATTGATAGTGGTATCAAAAACATTCTTATAATAAAATGCCCTCTTTTTAAAAGTATCAATTTCCGAAGCAGGTCTTTTAAGTTCAGTGGCCAGTCTATATATGGTAAAATCGGCATAGCTGTATTCAATAGATCGGGATGTGTTTTCGTAGCCGTGAATATCGAGTGGCACAAAACCCAGAGTGTTATAATAATCAGCACCTAACCTGCCCACTGAAGCAATAGGACCTTCGTTTTCAGTATTCTTCAGTATGGCTTCATATAGCGTGTTAATGTCATATCCACGAATTCCTTTCAAATAAGAATCGGCAATAATTGCAGCGGAATTTGAACCTACCATGCAATTCTTATGTCCTGGGCTAGCCCATTCAGGTAGCCATCCGCTCTCTTTGTAAGTATTTACAAGCCCCTCCATAATATGACTGTTCAATTCAGGAAACATGAGGGTAAAGAATGGAAAAACGGCTCTAAAAGTATCCCAAAAACCATTATCGGTAAACATATATCCATCGCATATTTTACCGTTATAGGGACTGTAATGAACAATTTTATTATTGGCGTCAATTTCATAAAATTTACGTGGAAATAACATGGTTCTGTAAAGAGCAGTATAGAATGTGCGATTCTCCTGTAATGAACCACCTTCAACCTTTATGCGCGACATAAGAGTGTTCCATTCAGCTTTTCCTTTTTGACAAATCTCATCAAAGCTTGAACCGCCTATCTCTCGTTTCAAATTTAACTCGGCTTGTTCTAAACTTATGAAAGAGGAAGCCACTTTCAAATTAATTATTTCTTTGTTTCGGGTTTTAAATTGTAAAATAGCACCAACATGTTTACCCTTTGCTTCATTTTTATTTTGAAATAATATGCTGTCAATTGATAAGGTTAAATCTGTAAAATCTTTATCATAATAAATAACAAAATAATTCTTGAAATTATCAGGCACTCCCCCGGTGTTAAACGTATTGTAACCAATAATTTTTCTTTCTTCTGGAATAACTTTTATGTATGAGTTTTTATCAAACGCGTCCACTATAATGCAAGCCTTATTAGTAGCAGGAAACGTGAACCTGAAACATGCAGCGCGCTCTGTAGGGGCAATCTCTACAGTGGTATTATAATTTGCTAAATAATTTTTATAATAATAAGGTTTAGCAATTTCAGCTTTATGCGAAAACCACGACTCTCTTTTATTCTCATCAAAAACAACTGTATCGGTAGTTGCAAATAAAGAAAAACATCCATAGTCATTAATCCATGGTGAAGGCTGGTGCGTTTGTTTAAATCCTCTGATCTTATTTTTTGAATATTGATATTGCCATCCATCTCCCATTTTACCAGTCTGTGGTGTCCAAAAATTCATCCCCCAAGGCATAGCAATTGCCGGATAGGTATTCCCATTTGAAAAATCGAATCTGGAATCGGAACCTACCAAAGGATTCACATAATCTACTAAACTTTGAGCGTTTAAATGAAGTGCTATTTGAAATAGAACTACTAAAACGAATACTGTTGTTTTTCTCATTTGATTAAATTTATAGTATTTAAACTATCGGTTTTTTATTATTCCCCAATCAGTTTCAGTTGCTGACATTTCAAAAGTCAAAGCCCCACCTTTCATTATCTCCTGGTGTGTAATGCTCGTGCTATTAAATATTTTCCCGTTTAAATAAACCTTTTTAACGTACTTATTTTTTGCGTCAAAGTTTTTTGTATTCACAATAAATTTGTTTCCATTATCAAGTTTAATCTCTATTGATTTATACTTTGGAGAAGTTAATAAATAATAGTTTTGACCAGCATTCGGATACAAACCCATCGCATGAAATGCAAACCAAGACGACATGGCACCAGAATCGTCATTTCCGGGAATTCCATCTTTTTGATGCGTAAATTTAGAATTAAGTATTTGATCAATTATTAAATTAGATTTATTGGGTTTTCCGATAAAATGGTACAAAACGGGCGTAAAAAAACAAGGCTCATTTGTAACATCGTAATATTTTTTTGCAAAAAAAGTATCCAATCGGTTTTCGAAAGACAAAGCGCCACCACATTTCTCAATCAGTGCAGGTACATCGTGCATAATGTGTAATGAATATTGATTTGAATTGCCCTCATAAAAAACATCATCCCATCCCCAACCAAATGAATTGGGCGTAAAAATCCTTTTTTCTTTTTCAAATTTATATGTAACATCAGACCAATATGTTTGATAAGTGCTATCAACCCATTTACCATCAATAGTTTTGGGCCAAATGAATCCTTTTGCATTATTAATAACCGTATCGCGCCAAATATTTTTCCAATTAGAACTGCGCTGTAAGTATTTGTCAGCAATACTATTTTTACCTAGCCCCTTTGCAACCTTATAAATTGAATAATCGCACAAAGCATACTCAACCGTACGCGTGCAATGGCGTTCGTGATTATATGAAACATATCCATTATTGTTGTATTCATTCACACCACCACGACCTAGAAAACGGTGAAAATAACCTGGATCATTTTCAGAACCATCCATCATTGCTTTTAAAGCAAGATTATAATCAATACCCTTTATATCTTTTATAAAAGCATCGGCAATTACCACATCGGCATTAGTGCCACCTTGCGTTAAACCGATACAATTTCCACTACTGGCATCAGGCAAAAATCCATATATTTTATAGCTATCCAGTAACGAATTTATCATGCCCGTAACCCTTATTGGCGTAATAATAGTGAGCAAAGGAAACACAGTACGATAGGTATCCCAAATAGCATAAAAATCGTCGTAATAAGCATTATGGGATTCAAAAACTGGATTCTCGCCTGTTCTGTCAGACGGTATCAAACAAGAATGATACAGCGTAGTATAGAAAATTTTACGCTTATTTAAATCGCTTTCGTCAATCTCAATACGACCAAGCAAATCAGACCATTTTTTACGCGCATCCAAAACAACTTGCCCAAAATTCCATTCTGGCAATTCACGCACAAGATTCTGCTTGGCTTTTGCTGAACTGTTATACGAAATGGCAACTTTTAATTTAACTTCGGCGTTATTCTTAAAACCAAAAGCCGCAATCCCATCTACAACAGTATTTTTAGAAGAATTATAATCGAACTTAAGCGTAGTACTGCCATTATAAACAGAATCGAATGGAACATCAAAAACAGCATAGAAAAAAACGGTATATGTTTCGCCTTGATTCCAGCCTCCTCGCACACGAGTATATCCGCACAATTCCGTTTGCGATAAAATTTCAAGTTCACTACCTACTAAATATTGAGACTCATTACTATTTTCTTTCCCCAAATGATGATTTAAATCGAAACGAACAAAGGATTTCTCAGAATTCTTGAATTTGTATTTATGAAAAGCTACACTATTCGTAGCAGTAAGTTCGAGTAATATATTTTTATTTTCAAGCTCGGTGCTATAATAACCAACGCTTACAGCTTCGTTTTGGCGATAAATCTTATAATTAGATGACAGATTGGAACTTAATTGAGGACAAACAAGTATGTTTCCATATTTGGGCCCTCCACCGGTACCACTAACATGGGTATGACTAATACCAAACATGCTACTATCTTTCGAGGGGGCAACATATCCACTATTAGAATTTAATGAACAATCGGGTCCGGGCTTAACCATTCCGAAAGGAAGTGTTGGGCCTATAAATATATTTCCCTCACCCATACTGCCAATGAGAGGATCCACATCATTACTGAAATCGTGCTGCGAATATGTTTTTTGAAAACATAGAAAAGATAAAAGCACTAAAACAATATGTCTCATTTTTTATATAAGGCTATTAGATTATCTATTAGAATTGACTCTGGTAGGGGTTGCCCATGCAGGAACCGAATAAAGTCCCAAATGGATAAAAATTCCAAATTTGGCATCGTTAAACCACTGAGGAGTGGGTCGTTTGAGTAATGATTCCTTTGTTGAAATATAAACATTTGATGGTTGCTGAGAAAATGTTTCATTACACATCAGAAAAATTATTAGCGTACTCAACCCAATCCTACAATAATTTATAAAAGGCTTCATGTATTTTTCTGTTATTTAGTTAATTACTTCAATTTAAGAATAAACGACTGCGTCATCAATGCATAATATTCATTATTGTTACCCACATAATCGCCGGCGAACATGATTGTGCCGGATAATCCGTTGTTGCTCCAACATTTATTGGGAATTTGAGGCAAATAACACGTATGCTTGTCGCCACCCCAAGGCTTTTCGTTATAAAATATTTTCCATGGTCCCCAAGGGAACTTACTTTCGTACAACTGCATTTCCGATGCCTTGTCCCAGGAACTCCACTCCTGGGGAGTCGGGAATTCTTTATGTGGAACAACATCGCTGTAAATCCCGAGGATATACCGTTTAAGCCCTTTGTTATATGAAATGGTTGGATGCCCAACATGGCCGGGATCTTTAAATACCGGAAAGCTTTCGTCTTCCTGTTTTGACCATGCAGGAATATTCTTATCGGAAATAGCGGACAGGAATTGCCATGCGTCCCGATTTAAAATGCTGTCCTTATGGACACGGGCCATAAATACATGATCGCCGGTTTCCCAGCTGCCATCGTTCGACATGGCATAAACGTAAGGAAACAGCTCATCGGGCACATCGCTGTATCCCGGGCCAAAATTGACGAATGTAAGCCCGGCAAAATTCGGCCCCAGGAAACGGGGAGACTGTGCATTAGGAATATTGGTCCACGTTTTACCAAAATCGCTCGATTTAATGATGCCTGCTATGCCATAATTTCTTGAATAACTGCCTGCGAACCACATAGCTCTAAGCATTGCAGAATCTTTAACACCGGCATAACAATCATAAAGATCCATCCTGGGTCTGATCGAATCAAAATAAGGCAGGGTCTGTTTCAAATTCCAATCGTAATCATAAATGGAAACATAAAGTTGCGAGTCCACTGCAATAATACCATCGACATACCTGCTAAGCAATTTGTTGGCGGGCATCATTTTACGAAATGGGATTTCCATAAAATCGGTAACCGTTTCTACTTTATGTTCGGGGGGAATTCCGGTAACTTTAAGCACATGAGCATAATTTATGGGGCCGCCAAAGTTTTTACCATCATCATCCAATACATAAATTGCATCATCAATTCCCCATGTCCACCAATGCATGTCCGATCCGGTTCCCGGATATTTGTAAGGTTCTGACGTCCATTCAAAAGAAGCTATCAGATCGCTCTCGGGATAAGGCATCTTGCGATGGTATTTGCTTTTGTCATTATTCGTTTGAACACAAGCAGTTATAAGCATGATTGGAATTAGCAAAAACAATGAGTATTTAGTGCTGTTTTTCATAAAAATCCGCTGTTAATTATAAGAGTTAGTTTAAACCAATTAAAAAGTAATTACCACGTCGTTTCCCGTTGAATACTTCAGCTTTAAAACTCCTCCTTTTTCAAGTGCTTTCCATACGTAACCGTCGCTTGAGAGCATGGTAACCGGATTTAATTTTTTATTAGAAACAAAAACAGACTCAGGTTTCGAAGCAAGACGCAATACTACTTCCGACTGTTTGTCGTATGTTCGGAAAGATATTTTACCAGGCTCGTATTTTATCTTTTGAACTGTGGAGGTCGATTTAAGAAGATGGTTTCCAACAGGAACCCATTCCGGAACGGCAGCTAAACCTTCCATAAAATGACGGATGTAGTCGGTATAACCATCAGAAAACCATATTTCGGCTCCCCAGTTATGCCCTGTCTGAACAACGCCATCAGGCTCAGCCATGTAAGTAGCATGGTTAAAATGCCTGTAAGCCTCTTCCTTAAACCAGGGGTCACCCGAATATTCGTACCACATAGCACAAATAGAAGCATACCGCGAAGTATGACTTCCCATGGGCAGATAACAACCTGTTTGTTCATTAATTGCATTCATGCCGGGCTCTCCGAACGTGTTTTTTACCCACCAGATTAAACCGGGAATAGTGGTGGTAATATTAGGATCATGTTGCGGGTGCTTGATCAGGTGTCGTGCAAACTCCATCGGGCTGTTATTTACCCGGTTCAGATTGATCTGATCGAGTCGGATATCTTCGAAATAGCCTTTCCAGATAGAAGTTTTAATGGGACCTTCGGCTGAATACAACCAGTTCCAGACAATTCCGGCGGCGTTTTTAT
>JAIFLU010000216.1 GCA_020048915.1 Bacteroidota bacterium
CAGGCTTGTCTCATAGTTTCTTTCCCGATTGTTCTGTTATCCTGCGAATCAATAAATACTATTTTCCTTATTTTTTAAGTTCTTATAAGCAGCGCTGGCATAGCCAAGGATACAAATAAAAGATCCTTTTTCGATTGTTTGGGTTACCTCAATTTTATAATCCGGAAATAAGGTAAAATACCCCATCCAGGCTTGTCTCATAGTTTCTTTCCCGATTGTTCTGTTATCCTGTGAGTCTATAAATATGTGATAGATAGCCATTAAATCGCACATTTTAATAACATTGGCACAATTAATTGCGTGAATAAAATCCAAAACAATTTTTGTTTCCATTTTAATTGAATTTATAGGTTATTTTACAAATGGTGCGAAAAAACATTATCCAACCACCAGGTAATTATTGAAATGTTTTATTTTGCTTTATAAATTGATCAGGCAATAAATTATATTGCACCATACCGCTTCTAATTATTTTTAAAAAATGGTAAAAGAAAATTCGCATAATAGTGCACAAGAATTAGAAAATTTCCTGGAAGATAGAAACTTAAAAATTATACTGAATAAGTACAAATTGACTTTTCAGGATAAAACTACCGAAAATAATTATAGAACCGAAGTTATTAATGGACTGCAAAAAACCTTGCAGATAGGAATATTAGTTGGGATTTTTATTTATTCGTCATTTCTTATTTATGATTTTTTGACAGCTAGTCCAAATATTTCTCTGCTATTATTAAATCGAGTTGTAATTTCTGCAATTTCTTTCATGTATTTTATTGCCTCTTTTTTTAATGTTCTAAAAAAATATTATTTTTTTTCGCTTGCATCGTTGTTTCTAATTGTAGGTTTTGGGTCAATCAATTTAAGTATTATAGAAGACGATTATAACACAGCTATTTATTCGGTTATCATATTTTTTACTGTAGTTCCTTTTTACACAATTGCTTTGGCTGTTTTTTGCAATTTGCTTTTAGTCATAGTGTTGTTTCTTAGTCTTTTGTTTTTTACTGATAAAGAGATGTACTTAATTTTAAAGCAGATATTTTTGCTTATGTCATTCATTAGTGCCGGCTTATTGTTACTCTATATTAAACAAACAATAGAAAGGGTTAATTACATAAAAACTAAAAAAATTGAATATGCAAATAAGCAGATCAGCATTAAAAATAAAGAATTACTAAAAGCCAAAAGGCAAGCCGAAGAGAGCGAGATGCAATTAAGGGAGCTTAATGCCACCAAAGATAAATTCTTCACCATTATTGCTCATGATTTACGAAACCCATTTAATATTATTTTAGCCTTCAGTAATATGTTGCTTGAAGGCATTGCAAACAAAGATTCTGATAAAATTGAGAAATATGCTGTAAATGTTCACACCACTGCTAACCAAACATACGAATTATTGCAGAACCTTTTGGAATGGTCCAGAATACAACAAGGTATCTTAATTCCTGTTTTCCAAAAAACGAATCTAAAGCATATTGCCGAAGAAATATGCATGCTTAGTAATGAAATGGCTGTAGATAAAGGTATTAAACTGGAAAACAACATACGGGATGATATCTATTTAAATTGCGATAAAGATATGACGAAAACGATATTACGAAACTTGATTTCAAATGCTATTAAGTTTACTAACTGCGGTGGTACTGTCACTTTAAATTCAATTAGCAACAATAACATCACCGAAATTCAAATAAGTGATAATGGCGTGGGGATAATTCCTGAAAAATTACCCCATTTATTTAGTATCGAAAAAAATATTTCGACCAAGGGTACAAACAAAGAAAAAGGTTCAGGCTTAGGTTTGATACTTTGTAAAGAATTTGTAGAAAAACAAGGTGGAAAAATTTGGGTAGAAAGTGAATCCGGAAAAGGAAGCGATTTTAAATTTACATTACCGGTGTTCAAAGCCTGATTTGTTTGGTATTTTAAAAGGGAATAAGTGAATAATTTCTGTTTATAATAGTTGTTTATTGGGTTGATTAAGAGAGAATATAGCAAAAAGACCGGAATAAGTTAAGTGATAAATCAATGTCGTTTAGTTTAGGAATTGAATAATTAAATCACACTTCGAAATCACTCATTGCGACAATAACACCAGTTTTTCAGGCAGAGCGAAGTCGAAGCCAGCTTCTTAACTAAATACAGTGACTGATAAATGTACAATTTGGATGAATAAAAAATCATTCAACTGGCATGAAAATAATATAATGTTTTATCTTGGTTTATAAAAAGATACGATACTTTTTTTATTACAAGATACAGGCTAAAAGCTATTTAACTGATTTGTTTTACTAACCAAATATCCAATTATGAAATTGTTCTCTGCCATCGTACTGTTAACATTGCTTATTTTACCCATTTATGGACAGTTAATTACCGGAAAAGTTGTTGATTCTGGTACTGGTGAGCCATTGGTGTATGCAAGTATTGGAATAATTGGCACGCCAGTAGGTGCTATTACAGATGAAAATGGCAATTTTAAAATTGATGTTACCGGGCAACCATTAAACGCGATCATTCGCATCTCTTTGATTTCTTATCAACCACAAACAATCACTGTAGAAGAGGCTTGTAATAAGGAAAATACTATAAAACTAATCTCTGCTCCAACCCAATTGGCTGAGGTCGTAATTAGACCTTCTGGAAAACTAAAACAAGTGGGGATCACTACTTTTGATCGCAAATGGGTTGGGGGATGGCCTGGTTATGAATATGGTAAGGGGCATGAATGTGGTTTAAGAATTAAATTAGGTTCTTCTCCTGTAAAAATAATGAGTATGCATATTTTTGTTTATAAACAATCGTTTGATACCAGTATATTTCGTTTACATGTGCGAAGTATTGCTCATAGGAGACCATCTGAAGAATTACTTTCTGACAATATCTTTATTACAATTACAAAAAACTCCGGATTGGTAGACATTGATTTAAGCCAATATAATTTAGTATTCAAAGGAGATATTGCCTTATCACTTGAGTGGGTTAAAGTAATTGGTGTACATATAGATAGATTTTATAATCCAAAGAATTCTACCATGGAACCAATGCCTGTTGTATTTTTTAATTGTAGCAATAAAGGATTAACATATACAAAACGGGGTAGTGAAAATAAGTGGTTGCTAACTAAGCATTATCCAAGTATTTATTTGACAGTTCAGGAGTAGCATAACTTTGGTAAATTAGTTCGTCTTTAGATTCTTTAGGTTTCGAAAAGTTAATATTTGTTTGCACAACCTCCAAAATAAAACCGGACCTACATTGAAAATTCAATTAGGTCCGGTTAAGTTTAGATTAAAACAAACCATCGGCATTCAGCCTGTTTTTTACATTCCTATGCTCTTGGATTTACTGTCGCTTTCTACATCCACTTTGTGGCCTATCTTTTTAACGTTTCTCCCTTTATTGAATTTATATGAATACATCACCTGAACATACCACGAAACGTCGAACCCTACGATGTTCTGGATATGGTAAATGGGGGTTTCTGTTTCGGTACGGGTAAGTTTTACGTTGGTCGAAAGGGGTAATAGCCATACAAACCCAATACTGTGGTCTTTAATTTGTTTTTGTGCCCCAAAACCATAAAAGGCAAGGCTGTAAGTTTTGGTTTGAGCATCCACATTCACCCCATTGTACGACAGAAATGCGAAAGCAGTGGTTTTCTTGGCTTTATCCAGCGGTGCATACGCATAACTGGTTAAGCTGTATGAATAATAGTCGCGCTTGGGAATCACAAAAGACTGTTCAGCATATTCATCAAAAGTTCCTTTATAAATGCGGGCATTAATATTCACAAACCAAAGCATGGCGTTAAGCCCTCCCCCTAATTCATTCCCGCTAAGCAGATTGTAAGGCTTGGAATAGGTGGTAAACGATCCGTTTATAGGCGATATAATTCCCTCGTACCTTTTGCCTACTTTATCCGACAAAAACTCGTAATAAACATTGGGCGAAAAATAGTTGCTGCCGAAATTCCAGGTATACGTTAATTGTAACCGGTCGCGATAGTCGGGCCTCAGATTTGGATTACCTTGTGATACATCGTAGTTCTGACCAATTCTCGGGTTCGGGTTCATATCATAAATTCCCGGACGGTTAATGCGACGGTTATAGGTAAATTTTACATTATGAGAGTTCGAAAATTTATATTGCAAATTTACAGAGGGTAAAAAGGTGGTATAATCGGGCGAAGCAACCGAATCGGCATTGATATGGCTGTTTTCAGTCCTGAGCACTGTTTGGAACCCAATCTTTTTCAAATTAAATGTAAGTCCGGCATAGGCAGAATTGCGAAGCTCTTTATACTCAAATAAATTATCCAGATTCGAATTATCAATAACAAAGTTGTAGTTCAATTCCTGATAATACAACTGGTATCCTGCCTCAATTTTTGTATTCATGCCAATAGGCTGAACATAGTTTAACTTGGTCGAAAGATAATTCCGCTGATTCATGTTATCTTCCAAACGCGAAAAAACATCCAATTCGGTATTGGTATCCACAAGCAGTCGCCTGTTTATAAAATCGTTGTCTTCATGCGATTTGAATATGTAGTAACTGGCTTCGGCTGTAAATTCCTGTACCGGCTTTTTAAATGTTTTTTTATGGAAAAGCGAAAAGGTAGCTTCGTCACTTTTGGTGTGATTTTGTGTAATCGAATTTAAAATATTCCCGGTTTCTCCGTTTTTCATCAGGTCGGCCTGACTGGTTAAATCCACACTCTGTCGGATGGGCTTGTAAGAAACATTGAAGCTGAGGTTATTTTTATCGTTC
This sequence comes from Bacteroidota bacterium, assembly GCA_020048915.1. Lineage (GTDB taxonomy): Bacteria > Bacteroidota > Bacteroidia > Bacteroidales > JAAUTT01 > JAAUTT01. The sequence continues at coordinate 4,780 of JAIFLU010000216.1, forward strand.
ATATAATAATCAAAACCCGAATTGATGGAAGGGAAATCCACTTTTATCTTCCCCGTTCCATAGGAATTTGTGGTGGAGTCAATCGATTTAAAATTGGTTCGGGTAGTTGAATTGATATAGAGTGACTGTGAACCCGTTAACGCGGTTACATAAAACGTGATTTTGCCCATGGCATAATCAAGGCTTCCGGTTGAAGTATAGGTAAGCTTATTGATCGGTTTAACCGTAAAGCCCAAATTGCCATTCATCCCATAACGTACTTCTTTTTTCAGAATAATATTGATAACTCCATCAATGTTACCTTCATATTTTCCGGAAGGATTGGTGATAACTTCTACACTTTGGATATCAGAGGGAAGCAGTTTTGCCAGAAATTCTTTGTCGCGCTGTCTTCCATCAACCTGAATAATGAAGTTGCTGCTACCATTCAGAGTAACATTATTTTGAAAATCGACATTTACCTGAGGTATTCGTTTCAGAAGTTCATATCCGTTTGTAGACGATTTGGCAATAAGCGGGGGAATGGAATAAGTGGTGCGGTCCACACTCTCTTTACCTTTCAGCTTTTCGCCTATCACCACCACCTCTTGCAGGTTGGTAGCGCTTTCTTCTAAGAAGATAGGTTCAATCTGAGCAGTTTCATGATCATTTACTACGAAACTTTTCCCGGTTACTTTATACCCGAGATAGTTAACCCTTAGGTAATAATTTCCGGGTTTAACCGATTCGAAATTATATACACCGTCGGTCAAAGTAATTACTCCGGTAACAATGGCAGAATCGGGTAATTGTAAAAGGCCAACCTGGGCAAATTGTGCAGCGGTACTATCTTTTCCGATCAACACCTTTCCTTTCACTTGCTGGGCCTGGGTATTTATTGATAATATAAGGAATGCAAAAGCCAATAACTTATTCATTTTATTTGCTATAAAGATTTAATACTCGATTCGCTTGTAATTTTCATAGGAATCTGCATCGACATGCCCGAAGCATTTACATTCAGATCGCCATTCATCGTCATTTTAGCTGTAGATTCAATTGTAAGTCCGGTAAGGATATTGATTTTCATGTCCGACTTCCCCATTCCTTTGATTCCATCGTAGGTGATTTTGGCGCCAGGATATTCCAGCGGAGCAGCATTTTCAGCAGCTTTTACCTCCGATTCGGCAACTATCGCTGCGGCATTATCCTTTATAGAACCCAGTTTATAATTGGTAATTACTTCGAGCGACAGCCCACCCGAATTAATTGGAACGGTAATATTCCATTGTTCCCCAACACTCACCTGCTTTGCAGGAAGGTTATAGGTAAATGTATGGATCATGGTTTTAAAAGCATCCAGGGTTACCATGCTCTTTATTTGTGGCTTAAGCATCGGTGCTAATTTTGCGCTGATAGCATTGGTGTCTTTCAATATAATATCCCGTAGCATAGCCAGGTTAACAATATCAATCACTTTACCGGATTTGTACAGTTTTACATAAAGCGCATTTTTGCTCAGTCGGTTCATAACGCTCGACATTACATCGCCAGCCTCTTCCGAAGCGATATTCCCTTCGTTAGCAGAACTTATCTTTACCGTTTTCCCCATGGTGTTGGTAGTGGTAATTATGGTATCGAACTTTACTTCGGCAACGATAAAATCCGCTGTAGCATCCATCATTTTTATCGAAAATGTAGAATTGCTGCTGGTAGTGGTAGTTTGATCCACCCCATTAACGGTCTGAGAAACATTCTGATCCGAAACAGCTTTGAAACGGTACGTTTTATTTTTTTCCAGATTTAGTTTCAGATCAGCATTTTGTGCCATCATACTAATACTAATGAAAGCAACAGATAATAGCAAGGCAATTTTTTTCATGGTATCGGTTTTAAGAAGTTATAAAAACAGCGTCAAACTTATAAAACACCAGTCATTTTAAAAATGTTTTACCGGTGAATTGTTATATTTTCAGGATGAGTTGTTAATCTGGTCGACTAAATGGTCAATATTGAGGCATTATAATTTCAGAATTTGTCCAGTTTGATTCGTCGATAATGAGTAGGATTTTATAAATGGCGGAAAAACTGTAATTTTAGTGTAAAATAGGATTCCTCAATTTCCCATATTTTTCTTTTACATTTGCCCAATGGGACGAAATGTAAAATTTGAATTTTGTAGTTTAGGAAGCGGAAGCAGTGGAAATTGTTATTATCTCGGAAACGGATTTCAGGGTATTTTAATTGATGCCGGAATCAGTGCGGGCGCTATTCGGAAACACCTGAAAGAAATGGGGATATCCATAAGCGCTATCATGGGAGTGGTTATAACGCATAATCATTCCGATCATGTTAAAGGATTACAGGTACTGGTTAAAAAAAACCGCATCCCGATTTTCACCACCCAAACTATTTGGGATAACCTGGAAAAGCACCCTCACCCTCAAAATATTCCGGTCGATTGCCGGAGAACTATTTCGGTAGAGCGAAAGTTTCACCTCGCAGGTTTTGAAATTGAAGCCTTCCCTGTTACGCACGATGCGCCCGAAACGGTGGGTTATCATGTTGAGGTGGGGGAAAAGAAAATAACCATTGTAACCGATCTTGGGCATATTTGCCAAACCAGCGCAAAATATTTGAAAGCTTCCAATTTTATAGTTATTGAATCAAATTACGACGAACAAATGCTTATAAATGGAAATTATCCCTATTATTTAAAGCAACGGATAACTGCCAACAACGGCCACTTAAGCAATAAGCAAACAGCCGATTTTCTGGCCGAAAACCTTCACGATGGAATAAGTCATATTTGTCTTGCTCACCTCAGTAAGAATAATAATACACCCGAACAAGCTTTTCAAACATTGCACAAAACACTTACCGAAAGGGGATTAAAATTAAATGGAACTCCACGATTATTGGTGCTTAACAGGGCTTTAACACCGGAATTAATTTCAGTGAACGATTAACGATGTATTATTAGACTTATAATCGAACTTCCAAACACTTCCTTTTAATCGAAAGTTGCTACGTCTAATTTTCAAGCAATGAGCGATTTAAATTTGATAATGAGAATTCTGATTTTCCTTTCAAACTATATTAACTTTGCAGTTCATTTTTTTTGAAAAACCGAATGAATTTTTCATCCATGCATTCTTATTATAATAGAATTAAGGGTTTATTAACGCAATTATTAAGCCGGTATAAAGAGTTTAATTTTAAAATGAAAAAGAAATCGAAGGTTATCCGGTTTCTGTATTTTTGTTCGAAAGTATTTTTTTGGTGTCTTATTTATTATATCGCGGTCGATGTAAATTTTTTATGGTTATTTGGCCGTTCACCCAAACTCAGCGATTTAAATAATCCACAATTTGAAATAGCCTCTGAATTATATTCTTCCGACAATAAACTTATCGGGAGGTATTACGATGAAAACCGCACTCCGGTCAAGTTTGAGGAAATTTCCTCTTTATTGATAAAAACTCTTATTGCAACTGAAGATCATCGGTTTTACGCTCATCATGGCATTGATATTCCATCGTCTGTTTCTATTTTATGGTATATGGCCAAAGGAAAAAAGCGTGGAGCAAGTACAATCACACAACAATTGGTTAAAAACCTGTTTAAAACCCGCACCAATTATTCGAGAGGACTTCTAGGACATGTTCCTTTGCTCCGCACCATTATATATAAGACAAAGGAACTGGGAAACTCCCTGAAGATAGAGTTATTTTATACCAAAGAAGAGATTCTGACCATGTACCTGAATACTGTCGATTTTGGTTCGAATGCATTCGGTATCCATACTGCGGCAAAAACGTATTTCAATACAGCTCCCGATAAGCTTAATGCTTCACAGTGTGCAATTCTGGTGGGGATGCTCAAGGCGCCTACCTATTATAGCCCTGTTGCGAACCCTCGCAATTCAAAAGTTAGGAGGGACGTTGTTTTAGGCTTATTGAAGGATCAGGAAATAATAACAAGCAGTCAATTCGATTCGATAGTAAAACTCCCTTTAGGGGTAAATTACAATCCAGGAGACGAAAGTGATGGTAATTCGAGCTATTTTAGTTATGCCATCAGCCGGTATTTAAAAGGATGGCTCAAAGAAAACGGATATGATATATATAGGGATGGATTAAAAATTTATACAACCATCGATGCCGGTTTGCAGGATTATGCCGAAGCCGCGGTAAAAGAGCAGGTGAAATTTATGCAACGGGGTTTTGATACTTATTTGGGGAAAAATGATCCCTGGCAGGATGAGCAGGGTAAACCCATTCCCGGATTTCTTGACAATCTGATTAAAAAGGGCGATTTTTATAAACGGTTAAAGAAGCATTATGGCGACAACGAGGATACTATAAACTACTTTCTCCATCAAAAGCGACCAATGAAGGTTTTTTCGTGGAAAGGCGATAAAGACACAATGTTCAGTCATGTCGATTCATTACGCTATTTTAATAAATTCCTGCATGCCTCCTTTATATCCATGGATCCGGGTACTGGCAATATCTTAACCTGGGTAGGGGATATTGACTTTAATTATTTTAAATTTGATCATATTAAACAATCGAAACGCCAGCCTGGCTCTACATTTAAAGCGTTTATTTACACTGCGGCTATTGATAATGGCTATGCTCCGTGCGATAAAGTAATCGATTCGCCTATATCCATTAAATATACCGAGAAGGGGGAAGCTAAAACATGGTCTCCTCAAAATGTTACCTGGGTATTTACCGGCGACACTATTTCTTTAAAACATGCTTTTGCCCGTTCCATAAATTCAATTGCCGTTAAATTAACCAAGGAATTTGGTTGGAAAAAAACGATTGAATATGCCCATAAAATGGGTATTACAACTCCGTTGGAGGATGTTCCTTCGGTATCTATCGGATCGAGTGATGTTTCGCTTTACGAGCTGGTAAATGCCTATTGTCCATTGGTAAACGGAGGAGCGCGGGTTGAGCCATTGTTAGTAACCCGAATTGAGGATAAAGATGGCAATATAATTAAAGAATATACGGTACAACGAAAGCAGGTTATTAGCGAGGAGACCTCTTTTTTAATGACTCAGATGTTGCGGTCCGGGTTAAGTGAACCGG
>JAIFLU010000003.1 GCA_020048915.1 Bacteroidota bacterium
AACTACAAAAATCGGATTACCTGATAAATCTGGCTCTCCCAATGAGTTCCATCCTGTTTCAACAGCCAGATTAAAAGAAGTTCCAGATTCAGAACTAAACCCCGATTTATTGAGAATTCCATTTATCCAGGTTTTATCAAGACCGGATATAGCAAGGGTAACCAAATTATTCCCGGAAATATCGACCGAGCTAGTTGCGGATGATGTTAATCGATATGAAACAGCACCATTGCTTATTATTATTTTAGTCACATCAATATCATTTGCAACTCCTGAAATTGCTTGAAAATTTAATCCCGTAACAGATAACTGGCCTGATGCAAAGTCATAACTGGCTGATGTAACCTCAGGAGATAAAATCCCAGATACGGTAACATTATTTTCCACAGACGAAGTATTACCCCAAGTTACAGGGGCATTCCAGTCGTCTGACAATGTTAAGCTATAGTTTATTTCTGAAAAAGATTTTGTTCCATTCCTGTTATACAATGCATTAACATTGGTTTTGTCAGATCCGCTTAAGGTTATCTTTACTTCATTCGGATTTATAATCTTAATATCATAATTAACTAATAAGGTGTAACTCGAAGAATTCCCACCAAAAACGCTTATGGCCGATGAATTTATATCTGAAATTGATGTAAGATAAGATGCAAATCCTGTTCCGTTAAATGTTAGTTCTCCAGTATTTGCAATATAAGTTACAGAAGTTACAACCGGAAGCGAATAGCTGGAAACTGTTAATGGTTTTCCACTGTAATCCTTTTCACTTAAGCCATTCCATCCCTCTTCCACTTGTAACTGATACATATCTCCAATTATTGAAGTGGATCCGTTTTTATTTAACACGTAGTTTATCCTAACTCTATCTAATGCTGACAGAACAAGAGTAGCAGTGGTATTATTCGTAATCTCAACATCAGCAGTTCCTCCAGTTAAAGGATATGATTGGCTACCAACTTTAATTGTAATTTTAGATGCCAATCTATCACTCCCAGCAACCTCCTGTAGATTCGATCCCACAATTGTTAATGCACCATTGCTAGAGTTATAACTAGCGGAAGTCAATACTGGAGATTGTACTCCGGAAACAGTGATTCCATTATTATTATCTGCAATATTATAGCTGCCTGGCGCACCAACACACCAATCATCCAGAAAGTTGGCCTGATAAAAACTGTTGTTCCAGTCTTTTGTTCCGTTACGGTTTAGCAAATTATCAATCTGCGTTCTATCTGTACCCGTAATAGTAATACCAAAGCTTGTTTCATTTACAATATCAATATCCCCCGATGAGGTAAGCGTGTAGCTTCCTCCTCCTGAACCAATAATATTAATTTTAGTAATATCAATATCATCGTTCGAAAAGCCGGAGGAAACCAAATAATTACCGGTAAAACCCATTACACCAGTTGAAGCATCATAGGTTACATCGGAGATTTGCGAATTTGTAAAGTTTGCAACATTAATGGAATTGCTAAAGAGATCGGACTCACCAAACCCGTTCCAATTTGATTGAACAGCCAGATTAAATGCAGAGCCAATGTCGGAGGTAATTCCTGATTTATTCAGAATACCATTAATTCTTGTTTTATCAATTCCTGAGATAGAGAGTGTTACCTGGTTAGTACCTGAGATATCCACTGAATTTGTTGAACTAGTTAACTGATATGTTTTAACACCATTACTTATAGTTATTTTAGTAACATCAATATCATTCAAAGCACCAGCTATCGTTTGAAAATTATTTCCCGAAATAGTCAGCTGTCCTGTAATGAAATTATAATCGGCCGATGAAATATCTGGCGAAATAACACCGCTTACAAGAACCGTATTACCTGAAATATCAGCAATAGGCAGTGCGGGGGCTGCTGCAGAATTCCAATCTTCGGCAGCATAATATTTAAATGGAGAAGAATCCCATGCATTATAGCCATTTTTATTAAGCAACAAGTTAATATTTGATTTATCGGCAAAACTTAACGCAATTCGAAACCTGCTAACCGAATCGACTTCTACCATTGGGGTAGTTGAGAGAGCCGATAAAACTCCTCCCTGTCCTACAAATGAAAATTTTGAGATATCAACATCATTCCCAAAAAAATCTGCCACAAAACCAAAACCCTTAACAGTAAAAACTCCTGTTGAAGCGTTATATAGTATCTCTGTAATTGTAGGCTTTTGAAAATTAAAAACAGTTATTGGATTCAATACTAAGTCAGAAGCAATATTTCCGTTCCAAAATGACTGAGCAATTATAGTATAAGCTATAGTACTAATAGCAGTTGTTCCATTCGAATTAAGTACCTTGTTTACAAACGCCCTATCATACCCTCCAATATTAATAACAGCTGAAGTAGTGCTTGAGACGTTGCTTTTAGAATTCCCCAAACTGGTAAGTGTATATAGATCAACTCCATTACTGATTGTAATCTTAGAAACATCAATAGCATTAGCACCAATATTCAAGTCTTGCCCCGCTAGTGTCAACTCTCCTGTAAGTGCATTATACGTTGCATTATTTATAGTAGGAAATTGAGCAGCAAGAGAACATGAAATAAGCACAGATATAAAAAAAACTATATAGATTTTCCGTCTCATTTTATAAAATTTTCAGGTGAAATAATACGTAAAGCAAAATAACAAAAAGTCAAAGATAGTTGTGCTATGTAATACACAGGGATACATTCTTTTTTGACCAATATACCGTTCCTGTTGGTTAGCCATTATGGCAAAATATCGGAAGTTTTAAAGAGACTTACTTTAGATGAACTTAGTGAGGGCTTATTGCATCCTCCAATTATTAAACTCTTACCTGAAACGTCACCTGCTAATCCCAATTGATCTCCCTTTGATCCATAAATATTTTTGGAGAGAATAGTATTAATATCACCACTATCAATGACATATACTAACATATCTTCATTACCTTTTTCATTTGTGCTTCCAATAAGAAAAAACTTATCGTCTATTAGATGAAGCGCTGAAGGAGTTTCCGAGTAGACTGACTCAATAACATATTCCTCTAATATCTGAAGCTCTTGTCCTAATTTCCATAAACAGATATTATTTCTTGTAGCTGTAACCTGCAATATTCCTAATACAAGAATTTCTCCATTGGGTGTCAATATTGCAGTAACTCCGGTTTCGTTACTACTTTTTCCAAGGGCCACAAAACTAGCTGCTACTCCATTGGATTTTTGAACCTTTGCTATAAATACATCCCTTTTTTGATTTTGAGAATAAAAACTATTGGTAGATCCAACCAATAATAAATAATTATTGTCAAGTGATAGAATACTTTTACAATCATCATCTGCATCTCCACCATATGATCTGGACCAAAGAGAATCTCCATCGGATGATAATGCTACTATCCAGGCTTGTCTTTTTTTATCAATCGGCTCCCATTTTGTTTCAGTAAATCCACCAATATAATATTTATGGGGATCTGAAACATCAATTGACGAAGCCTCCTCATTTTTATTACCGCCAATTGTTTTGGTCCACAATTCATTCCCCTCGGAATCTGTTTTAACGACTAAAAAATCGCTTTGTAACTCACCACTATTATCGGTTTGGGAATATCCTGCCACAAGTATTTTATTCTCCTGGTCAACAGCAATAGCTTGCCCTTCTGAGATACCTTCGGAACCAAAAAACCGGGGAGACCAAGAAACCTCATTCCCAAAAGCATCTGTTTTTATTAAAAACATCTTGGATTCACCTCCCTGGTCTATTGAACCAGTGAGCACTATTTCATCCGAATTGGATATCTGAAGCGCATTGCATTGATCACTTCCCGATCCTCCGAAAACCTTAAAGAAAAAATCAGCCTGAGAAGGGCTAATTTCAGGTTCTCGTTTACAAGATAAAATAACGAAAGAAAGAAGAAATATATATGTGAATCTCTTTAACATCATACTATTTAATTTAAATTATCCAGAATAGGTTTCTTTGAAATTTTATAAAAAATGTATGAATACCCAAAAGTGAAATTGAAACTATTAAGTTTTATCTTATCGTCGATATAATTATAATAATAGAGATTTTCACCATCAGCATATCGGGAATCATCTTTTACATAAGAGACAAGTCCTTTTGCATAATAGGCATTAAACCTTAAATAACCTGTTGCAATTTTATATCGAATTCCTACACCCAGTATCGCCGAATAATTAACTCTATTCCTATAAGGTAGCATATCCTTCGATATCCCTCCTAACCCTGAGCTGTTCCCTCCAAGTCCTATGTTACTTAGCTCACCTTCTGATTTAACCAGAAAGGCAAATTGCCCACCTACAAATACATAAGGCGTAACCCTTTTATATTGCTTAAAAGAATAGTTATAATAATGCGGAATATTTAGCCATTGCATCTTTTCGGAAAAAGTTAACAGTTCACGCTCAAAGTTACTTTTCTCCTGATTCTCAAATCCGGAAAATTTATATCCTAACCCAATTGTGATCCACGATTTTGTATTAATATATTTTTCGAATGAAAATCTTATCCCTGCTTTTATTCCACCAGACTTATATTCTGAATTCAAATTATTCAAATTTCCGGTAGAAAACTGTTCCAATAAAGATACGTTTGTAATATTCAATCCGGTATTTACGCTAAAAGAATATAGGGGAGTTGCCTGAAACAGATTATAAAGATTAACGAACTCTACCGGATCGTTTGATTGAATTTCATATTCAGGAAATTGAGTTAGCATCGATAACATGGTTTGCTCTGCCTTTTCCTGATTATAGTCGAACAAATAAACCTGGATCAATAATCGGTAGGCTTGAATTGCCTGTTGTTTATTAAACCCACTTTTTAAGCATGAGTCAAGCATGGTTGGGATTTCTTCAATTAATCCTGAATCAAAAAGTTCTTGTGCCTTTTTTAATTTTGACAGACACAATTCTTGCTGAGAAAATGCAATGTTGCCAGAAAATAAAAAAAATACGATTATCCCAAAGGAAATAAGTATCTTACTAAGATTTTTTTTAATCACAAGGCTTTTCATATTTAATGTCCGAACCTATAAAAACATTCCATTCTTCCTGTGTTAGCGCTCTGTTAACTTTACTGCATAATTGTTCTGCCATCATCCTGGTTTGAGCGGGCCAAACATATACAAAATCGGGTTTGCTTGTTGCTAAAACTATTTTTTTATTATCGTTTGTAAATATAATAGAAAGTACGTAAGAATTTAATACTTCCTTCAACAAAATAGGAACATTGGTTGTAAATTTTGCATCAAAAATCGCAACAGTTCCATCCCAACTAGAAGATGCTATCATTTCACCAGATGGACTAAACTTAACGTCGACTACCCGTGATGAGTGAGGATGAAGCGATCTTATTAATTTCCTGGAATTAGGATTCCATATTTTCAGATAACCTTTAGCATCGCCAGAAGCGAGGGTTAACCCGGATGGGCTAAACGCAACAGAAAAGATAGATGTATTATTATCATTAGGCATCACAATCATCTGACTTGCCTTAATATCCCATAGAAATAAACGTCCGTCATCGGCTCCTCCTGCTAAAAATTTGCCATCGGGTGATATAGCAATAGATTTCACACTATTAGCTTCCTGATATATTACATTGCCAGTTTTAGAATCTATGTCCCAAAGAATAATTCTCTTATCTGCTCCCGATGAAAACAATTGTTGCCCGTTGGGAGTAAAAACCATAGAATATACTAAACCTTGATGGTTTTTAAGCTGAATAGGTGCCGAATTGGGATTTAGTAAATCTAATACATTTATAACACCAATGTCAGAACCAACAGCTAAGTACCTTCCATTTCCTGATATTGAGAGGCTCAGATTACCATGACCAGTTTTTAGTATTTCCTGAGGAGGCCTCAAATCATCTGTAAGCACCCAGCGTAAAACTTTGCCATCTCCACCAGTACTATACAAAGCATTTGTACGCGGATGGATACACAGGGATTTTACAGCTCCAAGATGCCCTTTCAAACCATACCGGGCAATACCTCCGTTTTCTTCCAAAGCACCATATAACGCGTTGTATACGTCGGGATTTACACTCGAATTGCCATATTTCACGTTCATCATATATGAATTCAGGGCTAACAATCCTTTCAGGGTACGGTTTCCTGTTGCTTGAATTGATTTCACAGCGAGCGTTTGTGCAAGATTCTGCATTCTTTTTTTGAATACCTCATCCTTTTCCTTTTCAGCCTCTGTACGCTGTTGAGCCTCTTGAAGCGCTGTTTTTTCAGCCTGCTGCTTCTGAATAGTTATTTGTTGAAGATTTTGCTGTACCTGACTTGTCTTCTCTACAGCTTCACTGGCGGTATGCTCCGCCATAGTTTTTTGTTCAGAGAGCACCCTGGTTTCAAAAACAGCTTCCTCTTTGAGCTTATTTGCTTCTAAAGCAGCAATTTCAGCCTGACGTTTTTCCAATAAATATTCCTGAGATTCTTTCTCAGCCAAGGTTGATTTTTGTTCAAAATGAATTTGCTGCTCGTTGGCGATACGAAGTTTTTTAACATCCTGTCTTCTCAAAACCTGAGAATAGATAGTGAGAAAAAGTGCCAGTAAAGCAGTTGAGCCAAGTACTATAGAAAGAGAACGCACTTTGTGCATAGCTTTTTTTGCTTGAAGTTTTTTAAATGTTTCTTCAGCAATAAAAGTTTCGTTACTAGTTCTCAGGTAAACCATCGTTCTTTCAAAGGCAGGATTATACCGCTTTGCCCATTCAAGTGTTGGCTTTTGTTTCTCCTGCCAGTTTAGAGCAAACTGCAAATCGGGGGGACGGAGTAAGCCCATTTTTCCAACTTGGTACTGGGCGGACGATTCAGAAAGTTGGCGATACATTTGACTGGAAATAGTTTCATCCTGAACCCAGGTTTTCACTCTGCTCCAAGTCCGCAACAAGCTACTATGCGTTAAATCAATCACCGTTGATTGTGTCAGATCTCCATCAGAAGGAGATAAAAAACCAGCAGACGGCTTTCTGAATATCTCAATAATTTTCACAACCTGATCAAAGTCTGACCGGGCTATTCCACATATTTCACTAATGGTCGAAGGGCGCGTAAACCCTTTGCTTTCGGAACCTCTCTCTGCAAGGGATTTGAATATTTTTTCGCAAAGCTTTTTTTCATCATCAGAGAGTGTATCAAAAAGCTCATTTGCATGATAATTTATCGAATTTTTTAAACCACCCGAAATTTCGTATTCGGTTAGCGAAATAGGTTTTTCGGGATTATTTAAGCTATTCCATGATTCCCACGTCCTTCGCATTGCATGCTGAATGCGTGGCAAAAGATCCTCAATATTTGAGGCATCATTTAGAATTTGAAGTAATAGTACATTGTCAATTTTCAACCTTGAAGCAGCAATGGGCCCGGCAAGAATATCTTTAACCAACTCTCGCCCCATTCGGGGTACAAGAACATTACTCCTATTAATTATATTCGAAAAATAGGGAAACATTAAACAATCATCAGCAAAGTCCGAACGCACAACTACTGTCAGGTAGATGGGGATTTCCTTCTGTTGTATGGCATGCATTAAAATACTAACATACTCGAAGGCTTCATCTGCCAGTCCCGATTCATTTTGTAGGTTTTTAAACCTAAAAACATCTTCAAACTGATCAATTACTATCAAATATCGATCAGTTTTTCCAGGTTTGTACTGTTTTAGAAGCTCAATCAACCCCGATTTACCTCTTTTAAGTACGTTATAGCTAATTTGTGTCTGAATAATGGCAGTTTCGTCGTAACAATCCTTATATTCAGTCTTATTAATTGCTTTTGCCAAATTTCGGATAGGACTGTTTGAAGGCCTGGTATGGATTATATGCCAGTTGGTCTTGGTTGATCCTACTATACCGGTATTAAAGTATGGCTTCAAACCACAATTTAAAAAAGAAGTTTTTCCAACCCCTGCACCGCCCATAATCGCAACAAATCTATGATCTATCAGTTGGTTCAACACTCTCTGAGTTACCAAATCCTGACCATAATATAAATGTGTCTCATTATAAAGGTATGACCTAAGTCCTGGGAAAGGGCAAACTTTTGAAGTTGCTCTATCCGTTTTTTCAAGTTCCTGCATTATTTCAATTTCCTCAGCCATATTTATTATCGTTGATTAAGGAATTCATCCAAGCGATTCGAAAAGTGTTTATCTTCAACTGGACAATACATTATATCTATTTCTTTAAAATCCATTATTGATTCAAAATCTGAAGAGGCTACAAGCGCTATTGATTTTGTGATAAACTGGTGTTTTGAATTCATATTTTTAGCAGTTAAACCAACAATCCCTTGTATCCAATTAGCATCACAATTTGAATTTATTATTATTGCCTGGTTAGCTATAGCAGCCTTTTGTCTAAACATAGCTAACGGCATCATTTCTCCCGTAGAAGAAAGATCAACCAAATCATACGAAATACCTTTTGTCTTAAGTTTATTCTCAATTTGGTGACAATTGGCATTATTTGCGTCATCAGTTACGATTAGTAAAATGCCGGTATCGTCAGAATTAACTATTTCCTTAGAAGTATCTCCTATCTTATCAATTTTCTGATTGAAGAGCTCTTTAAATTCTTCGATGCTGCATTGAACTATTTCACTGGTATTGCTATCTGAAAGCTCTTTTCTAATTCTCTTTAAATATTGAATCTGCTTTTCGTCATATGGTTCCAAACTCGGTGGCAACCATACAAAACGATAGAAACTAATTGGTTGGGTATTGTTTTCTTCTGCAGCAATTCTTTCAGAAACCAGTTTGTTTTGTATTTCCTGAAAAGAATAGTCTGAACCGCTTGGAGAATCCCCATAAATTTCGCCCATTATATGAACCGAAATACTTGATTTACCGAGTAGCTCACGAACCCCTTCCTGATATTCCTTAAATGATGACGGAAGAGGTTTTGATGGCAATACTGTATGACCAGATAATAAAAATTCCCTCCTCAGTTTTTCCCTGTTTGTAAGTTGATCTTTGCTTACTTCAGCTAAGTATATTGTTATATTTTTACTGCTATTCTGTTGGTATAAGTTTAGCTTATTTTCAAAATAAATTTTAGTATCGTATGCTAAATCAGTAAGTTTTGACCAAAATTTATTTTCTTTCTCGCCCTTTAATAAAGGAGTATATTCTAAAGACTCGTTTGTGCGGGTATTGATTTCAAAAAAGTTATACGGAGTAAATTTTCGAATAAAAACCGGAATAATGGAACCGAATTTTCCGGATTTAACAACTACATAAATCTCCTTACCTTTAGAAATTAATTCAACATGCTTTGCTTCAAGAATTTTCAAGTCCGTGGTGAATTCATCCGATACAAATCCATTAAAAACCAAAAGTATTAAATCAGCATTTTCGAGGTTTTTAGGTGCCGTATCACTTTGATTCACGTTAGAAGAAAATGATAATGTGGTTTGAGAAATCTTTGATAAGGTAAGTTGAAAAGAATTCAATAGTTCAGTTGCCCAAGCATCGCTGGCACTATTTTCGGCAGAAAAACTTATATATATTTTGTTATCCATCGGTTATTGAATTTTCGATTCTTTTAAATAGGTAAACAATGCATCTGAAATATCTTCATTGTTTAATACAATGGATGTGACATTTTCGGGTTTCAAAACATAAATAAATGCATTTGAAACAGCTTCGAGTTTTAGTTTCCCGGAATATACACTTAATCCATATAAATGACCATTTTGAAGTTTCTTCGTATTTTTACTTCCATCGCTTACAGTTACTTCACCATAAGCTACTGTAAACAAAGGCAAAATCTCGTCTGTTGAAGTCTCAAAAAAGAGGGTTTCTCCTGTTAAAAGCATGTTTCCATCAATAACCTC
>JAIFLU010000195.1 GCA_020048915.1 Bacteroidota bacterium
CCGCCCTTCCTCCACTCGAAAAATTGATCGATAATATTTTTACGAATGTAAAAACCGGTTCAACTCCGGCTGTTACCGTATTAGCTTCGCAAAACGGAAAAATAATTTACGAAAAAGCCTATGGATATGCCGATATTGAACATAAAATTGCAGCTACTCCGGAAACCAAATTTCGGATTGGTTCCATAACCAAGCAATTCACCGCTTCGGCAATTCTTAAATTGCAGGAGGAAGGCAAAATAAATGTTCAGGATAAACTTTCGAAATATATACCCGATTTTCCCAGGGGAGACGAGGTTACTATTGAGCATTTATTAACCCACACCTCGGGGATATTTAGCTTTACCAACAGGCCAGCATTTACGCAATATGTGACCTTGCCTGTTACCCCTCAGGCATTGATTGATTCGATAAAAACATATCCTTACAATTTTAACCCAGGCGAACGCTATCTGTATAACAATTCAGGCTTTTTTATACTCGGGTACCTGATAGAAAAAATATCGGGCAAGAGCTATGCCGCTTACCTGCACGATACCTTTTTTGAACCGTTGGGAATGGTTAACACCGGCGTATATAATAATACAGTTCCGTTACAAAACGAAGCATTTGGATATACGGTAGAAAATGAAAAAACGGTAAAAGCACTTAACTGGAATATGGATTGGGCTGGAGGTGCCGGTGCCTTATACTCCACTGTTAAGGATTTGTATTTATGGAACGAAGCCGTTTTTAATGGAAAAGTGCTTTCCGAAAAAAGCTTGCAAGCTGCATTTACCAAAGCAACATTGAATAATAAAGAAAAAGTGAATTATGGCTATGGCTGGTCCTTAGATGATATCCGTGGTAATAAGTTCATTTCGCATGGAGGTGGTTTACATGGATTTGTTTCCTACCTTGAACGTCAACCGGAATCGAAAGTCACCATAAGTGTTTTATGCAATTCAACTCCTGCCCCATCAGGCATAAATCCAGGACAAAATGCCCAGCTTATAGCCGAATATATCCTCTGGAAACAACTGGATAAGCATAAAAGCCTGGTTGCAGATACCTCTATTACCGCAGAAACGCTAAAAGCCTACGTTGGAAGGTATAATTATGGCCGGGGCACTATAATGATAGTAAAACTCGAAGGAAACCAACTTATAGCCCAACTAACAGGTCAGCCGACATTTCCAATTTTCCCATCGTCGAAAACCGAATTTTATTGGAAGGTGGTTGAGGCCAAAATATCTTTTATGAAAGATGAAAATGGAGTAGTAACTCACGCGATTCACAACCAGGGTGGACAAAACATAAATGTTAAAAAGCTTACAGATGAGATACCTGTAAAAGTAAATTCTACCCTATTTGATAAATACATTGGGAAATTCGATGCCGGCGGCGGCTTTGCAGTAGTGGTTACCAAAGAAAACGACAAGTTACTTATCCAGGGACCCAATTTACCAAAATACGAGCTCCTGCCAGCCTCCGAAATCGAATATTTTGCCATGGAAATTAATGCCCGTTTTAAGTTCAAAATTGAAGATACAGGGATTGTTAATTCTGTGATTATAACCTTAGACGGACAAGAAATTCCGGCACAACGTGTTAAATAGAAGCAAAAAATAGTGAATTAAAAAATGTACATGGCTATGGAAGAGCCTCTTCGTATGGAATTACCAACATGCAAATGCAAGGTGCATTGGCCATTTTTACTTTAAATCTCAAAAGAATCGTTAAATTAATGAATTAACACGAACATTGTAATCAAAAAACATAACCGCCACTGATAAGGATATAAAACTCATTTTACTCGATAATTTGCACCTTATTACCATAAGAAAAAAACTGGCAAATGAAGAATTTGTCTTCACCTGCCAGTTTGCTTTTAAAGGATACTTAAATATTTGGATACTTTTTCAGTGCCCTCAGATTATCTCGGGCTTTTATTATTGTTTGGTAAATTTCGTTTGGTATTCCTCAAGTGGTGTTTGTATCTTCAAAACATATATTCCCTGAGGCAAGTCAGTAAAAGATATTTTCATTTTCTCTTCTTCAACAGGTTTTTGAATCAAAAGCTTTCCGTTCATATTGAAGATATAAACTGTTGATTTCTCAGGAAGATTTTCCAGATAAAGAACATCCGTCGCTGGATTTGGATAAAGCCTGATACCAGCTTCCTCAATTTTAGTTATTCTGGTAGTAAATGCGAGTGACGAAACAGCGTCCAACCCTTTGAACCTGGTGGAAGTTGATTTCACTCTTAATTTAAAGTTGCCGGCACTTACATTTATATTGCCAATACTTATGGGTTTTGTATTAACCATGGTCCAGTTGTTGCCTCCATTTGTTGAATACTCATAATCCGTAACTTCTACAAAGCCGGGAACCATATCCCAATCGAAAGTATTTGCTCCGTCTTCAACAACTAGGTTAGAAGGGGCAGCTGGACGGGTGGGTAGGGTTAATGTTTGAATTGCTGAGATGAAAGCTGTTTGAGTAGCTTTTATCCTGAAATAAAAAGTCTGCCCCGGGATAACTCCCAAAGTTTCGCCCACACCGTTTGAGGTACCGGACATTGTCGATTCAGTAGAATACTCAACAGTTGAAGGAATATTTTGAGATGTTTTTTCGGCCATAAAATCAATGGAGAAACTTGGAGCGGCAGGACGGGCAGGAATAATAATACTTTGAACCGCAGAAGGTAAAGCAGATGCTGTGGCTTTAGTTCTTAGGTACAAAGTTTTGTTTAGTGTCAACAAAAGAGGATCGCCAGAGCCATAATCACCCCCCCAGGAACCGTAGGTATATGAATATTCAACATTTGCAGGAATATTTTCGACCGTGGTTTCGGCTGCAAAATTAATTGTGTAAGCAGGAGAGGCAGCCTGAGGGTCAAGAGTTGCTATTTTTCTTTTGTTTTTTGTGTTATTTCCCTGACGAACCCATACATCGAAACCACCAGTATTGAACATAACATTAGTTTTGTTATCGCTACAACTATTCCAGGTGCCATTAGAACCATCGGTGCTGCTAAGGCTGTAATACATGCCATTTTTTGTGCCAAGTAATTCTCCTTTAGCAACATTTACGCTCACTATGGATAAATCGAAAATGCTAAAAGAGATTTCGTAAAAACTTCCACCCAAAAATCCTGCATCCACAGCCTGCATGGCAATTTTATAATCACCGGCGGGTAAACCTTTTATTACATAACCAGCTGCAGCATATTGAATATCGCCAAATGATGCCGCCAATTTGCGCCCATCCATTGCGTTACCGTATGGGAAAGCCTCACCCGATTTAGCATAAGTGGAATTAGAAGTTGAGTAAACATATAAATTGTAAGACAAACCGGTGGAAGCAGTTTTATTATCGGCTGGTTTTCCCCAAGTAAATTTAGCATCATTCCCATCCAGCGAAAAGTTAGGTATGCTCATTTTGCTTGGTTTGGCATTAAATATGTAACCATTGTTAATGAACACTTTGGATATTCTTCCTGTAGCAGAAATACCGCACATAAACAAGTCGAGATCGTTATCGTTGTCGTAATCGCCCCAGTTTATAGATCCGTATTGAATTCCGGGGAAGCTTACCGTTTTGGTTTCGGAATAAGTTTTATTTCCATTATTACGGTATAATATGGTGTAATAATCGTTGCCATCAATAGAACCCGAAATTATCAAATCGCGGTATCCATCATTATCGTAATCGGCTATTGCCAAAGACGAGCGGTAAAGTTCCTTGAAATTGGTTCCTGCAATTACGGTAAAAGTGTTGTTGCCATTGTTGTCGTATATTTTGGTATAGAAATTAAAGTCGGCACCTGACATCACTATATCCAGATCGCCATCGTTGTCCATGTCGGCCCATTGAACGTCGCAATTTGAAATGCCAGGCAGCGAAATGCCTGTTTGCTCGGTGAAAGTGAAATTGCCCTCGTTCTTATACACTTTTGTAATAGCCGTACTCCCGTTCAAGCCGGCTGCAAGAATATCCAGGTCGCCATCGTTGTCGTAATCGCCGCACGCAACATCACCATAGTTTGAAAAAGTTGGCAATGTATGTATTTGCAGGGTAAAGGTTTTATCGCGGTTATTCTTATAAATTTTTGTGCCATTGGAGCTGATAATAATTATGTCTTTATATCCATCGTTATTAAAATCGGCCCATTCGCCCTTGCCCATAAATACATCGGACAGGGTAACCTTTTCCTGAAATGTTCCATTGCCATTGTTTTCGAAAACTTTGGAGCTAAAAGTGCTCAAAATTAGCAAATCCAGGTCGTTATCGTTGTCATAATCGCCCCAGGACGCATCATAAACATCATCTACTGCGAAAGTGTTTGGCATTTTCGTAAATGTATTGTCGGAGTTATTTCTATAAAGCTCAACAATTCCGGATGAGCCATTGTAGCCTGCTACGATAATGTCCAGGTCGCCATCGTTGTCATAATCGCCCCATGCACTGGTGTGTCCCGAAACTCCGGTTAGGACAATACTGCTTTGTTCAAAAAATAGAGGTTCGTACTGGGCAGGATTGGAATTAGCGGTTATTGTGGAATAAACTTCAGCACCTGCAGCACCATTATATTCTATAACATGGACCCCGTAGCTTTTGTAGCCAGCATTCAAATTAGTAACTGTAACCGAATCCAGAAGGCCTTTATAAATGCAAAACCATCCTGTAGTCCCAATTTGGGTACCATCGCCAAATTTCCTGTTTGCAGTGTATGTTTGACCATTTACCGGAGAAGCAACACCCGAACCGTTTTCTTTGGCAAAAACAATGCAGTTTTCGCTTGTGCCCCTCTGCCAGTAGCATTTTAATTCAGTTGAACTTTTGTTGACGAATGACAAGGCGGTAGAAGGGTAATCGAAATCGTAAGTAAATGATTGTTCCCCGGAAAAAGCTCCTCCTGCATAGCTTTGGTCGACAGCCTGGACGCTACAGTAATAAGTTCCCTTTTTTAAGTTATTCAAAGTAAAAACTGTGTCGTGCTGAGCATTCCCTTTGTCCACAATTCGCCTGTAGCCACTTGAAATATCGGACATGGGCGAAACAATATCCGATCCTCCGGGAGAAGTACCAACCCGTACATTGTAGGTCATTGCTTTTTCAGGGGTAATATCGCTACGAACATGTTTCCATTTTAGCTCGGCTTTTCCTGCAACCATATTTGCTACCAAACCAACAGGAGCTGACGGTGCAACGTTGGGTGTTGTAATGTCGTTACGATAAAGTAAGGTAGCTTCATCGTTCGTATCACCGGTCATTATCATGTCGAGATCTCCATCGTTGTCTATATCGCCCCATGCCGCATCTCCATTCTTAATTATTGGGAAAGGGATACTTTGTTCGGTCATGGTTCCCACAGGATTGTTTTCGTATATTCTACCACCTTTTTCCACACCTGCCAAAAACAGATCCAAATCTCCGTCATTGTCAATATCGGTCCATTCTCCAAAACTATTTTTGATTTCAGTAATTGACGAAGTAACCTCAGTAAAAGTATTATTGCCATTGTTCTGATAGAGTTCTGTAACATAATCATCGTATCCTCCCGAAACAAAAATATCCAGGAAACCGTCGTTATTATAGTCGGCCCAGTTAACGAAACCGTAAAAAATTCCTTTAATTTGTATGCCTGTTTGTTCCTTAAAGATTCCTTCGCCTTCGTTCCTGAATACCTTTGTAATATAATTTGAAACTGTGAGTCCGGCTATCAGTATATCCAAATCCATATCGTTGTCGTAATCTCCCCAGGCTACAGAACTGCCCCAAACACCAGGCAGGCCGCTAACAAAATGTTCTGCAAATGTGTTGTTGCCGTTATTCCTGTATATTTTCGAAACATACTCCGTACCTGTGGTGCCAGTGAGGAGGATGTCGAGTTTACCGTCGTTGTTATAATCGCCCCAAGCTACAGAACCATCATAAACGTTAGCCAGTTGTATAGTGGTTTGATCGGAAAATGTATTATTTCCATTGTTCCTGAATATTTTGGTTAACCCGGAGGAACCATTTTTGCCTGTAAGCAATATGTCCAAATCGTTATCGTTATCGTAATCGCCCCAGGCAGCTGAAGCAAATGAAACACCTGGAAGGGATACTGCCAATTCGGAAAAACTATTGTTCCCGTTGTTTTTATATATTTTTGAAAAATTGGACCCGCATATTAATAAATCCAGGTCGCTGTCGTTGTCGTAATCGCCCCATGCCACTGTACTCTTAATGGTTCCTGAGACAGTATGGGTCAAAGGTGAGAGCAAATTGTTTTTTTGATTTAAATGAGCCGAGGGTTCGTCGACTTTTGAATAAACTTCGGCCCCCGGGGTTCCGGTATATTCAATTACATGAAAAGCATAGTTCGTATAACCTTTTAAACCTGTTACGTCAACACTATTGCCGATGCCATTATAAATACAATACCAACCGGATGTTCCTATTTGCATGCCTGATTTAAAGGCTGAATTTCCCGAATAAGTTACATTGTCTTGGGGCAAGGCAGTTCCCGAACCGTTTTCTTTGACAAATACAACGCAACCTTTACCTGTTCCACGAAGCCATTTGACAATCATAGATGTGGTGGTTAAATCTGAGAAGGACATTTTTCGTGCCTCATAGAAGGGAGTGGTAACCTGTAGTTGCGGAATTACACCATCAGTTTTATAATTGGTGTGGGTAAAGTAGTTTGTCAAGGGGAATATCTTCATATAATAGGTAGTGCTTCCGGTAGAATCGGTCCATAAGGTATAACTTTTCTTGCCTTGATCAACGTATACCATTCCGGAGCCATCTTTTAAGTCAAGATCTACAGGGTATTCAATCCCGTCTTCTGGTGCGGCAATGTTATCATAACCCAAGGCCGAAACTTTGATAAGGTACCGTGAAGGAGGATTTTGACCGGTTGCATCGCCCCATTTTACACGAACCGACTGTGGGTTGATTGTGGTAAAATTGCTTGCATGAGCAGATGGCTCGCTAGTTATAACTTCATCGAAACGGTATATTTGTCCGTTAGCAGGCCGAGTGGAGATCGTTGGTGGATAATCCGTGTTGATAATAGGAGAAGAACTTGTGTTCGACAAAAGCATAAACTTGTTGGGATATTGAAAAACCAACCCTATATGGCCATAAGGATCTTTTAACGCCCCGACCTCCTGACGGTAAACAAATTCAATTCGGTTGGTGGTTTCATATAGTTTAGCCTGAAAAGAGATCCCTGCAGAAGTGGCGTTCCAATTCCATTTCCAATTGAGCCATTCCATGGTAAATACCCGGTTTGGAGCAGTCCCTTCGGTTTTATAAGTTGCTGAGCCAATTGCTCCCGACATGGCACCATAACATAATGGACCGATAATTGACGAATCGGCACTAATTTGATTTACATCCCAATAAGGATTAATTTTAAAAGTGAGGTAACCACCTGTAGAAGCCTTAACTTGTGTGTAAAGCTTTCCATTGAAGCGAAATGCAAAACCAATGTTGATGGAACCACTAACTTTTCCACTGGTTTGGATTGAACTCAAATTAGTACCTCCACTCAAAGGAGTAAAAGATCCCTGAAGGGCCGTAAAGGAATATTGCCCATTAAGGTGACTTACTGAAAGTAAAAAAGCAAACAGAAAAATACCAGCCGTTTTTTTGATGAACGGTTTTAGGAAGACAAGGTAAAGACTTTTCATAAAAACAATTTTTATATTAACTAATAAAGCATATAATCGTTAGCAACTAATAATTGAAGGCAGGTTTTTGTATGGCTTAACAATTATAAACATACTTGGTTCAACAAAGGCTTATACGCCGAGTGACGTTTTTTGATACAAAATTTAGTGTAATTATAAGTAATTATTGTGATAACCAAATATCACTACCCTGAACTAAATCTTATTTCTTGGTAAACTTTGTATTAAATTCTCCTGTGTTACAAATTATCCATTTCAAATGTAAGTGGGTTAATTAATAAGTTTGGTTGGTAATCTTATTTCGGAACTAAATTACTAATGTTTTAAAAGGTTTACCCCGTTCGGCTTTGGCTTTGGCTTTGGCTCTGCCTAAGTCGGTTTTATGAATTCAGGCTGTAGCCTGTTTAGATATATTCGATTAAAGTGGAACCTTTACCCGAACGATCTCATTTATAGCCACGTATCTCAGCTGTATGGCTTTGCTATTTTTTAAACTTCTTTGTATCGTTTTATTTGCAGGCACAGCCTGCCGGCAATAGAACGACGGCGGTACAACCGCCGCCGAACTTCGTCAATTTTACTTACAGCCTCGTTTTAACGGAGATTTTTTTACATCAACTCAATGGTGAAGCTCAATTATTCTGAAAAGTAAGTTTTCGAAAGTCAAATTTGCCTTTTTCCCCTTCGCAAATTGTTGTAGTCGATATAGTACAATATTTTCATGGAGAAGCTGTTTATTTGGTTCGATTGCCAGGTTTTATCGAAGTTACGCCAATACTCCGTAATTACTTTGTTTCCACTTTCGGAGATAGCATTTTTCCAAGCCAGGGAAAGCTCTGAACCGGGAGCAAAAATCCACCGAAATATCAAATCGACATTAAAAGCATTGTAGTTTTCGTCCTTATTTTGGCTATAGGATAAATCATCATTTAATCTGCCATCATCCTGAAGCTGAAAATAACTTTTATTGGCAGCTCCCGACCAATAATGACGAGCCCGGATACTTACGCTGGCTTTATTATTAAAGGCATAGGAAGTGGAAAGAACATTCTCAAACGTTTTTACATCGCGTTTGGCGAAGTAAATAGTATCCTCATCGGAAGTTTTGTCTACATATCCCTGGTCGTTAATTTCATTTCTAAAACTATTGCTATATTCTAATTCTAAACGCTGCCCGATGCGAAAATTAACTTCAACATCGCCCCAATATCCATACTGATCGGTAGTAGGTTGGTTAAATCCGCCATAATGCAAAAAAGCATTAATTGGCTTCCGCTTATCGGTAGTTATATTGACATTGTAAAAATAATAGTATGGCTTATAAAAATATCTTCCCTTTACCCGTGGTTCATAGTAATCGTAACCGTTTGATGCGAATCCGCCATTTATATTCAGCCGGTAATTATTTTTAAAAAGCGCCCGGGCATTCAATCCCATTTCGTTGTCGGATAATTTTGCCGGATTAAACACCCGAATATGGTCCCACCATAGGTTTCCACTGCATTCACGAATCACCCAAAACGGTTCAATAATCTGATAATAAATATATGATTCTGTAAGAAGCCGGTTATTGCTCCGCAAATAACCTAAATCGTTGGGATTATATTTATCTGAATAAATCTCTTGTGAGGTTCCAAACTGGAGGTTACCACTATTTTTCTCCAACCCGAGGTAAGCAAAGTAGCCGGTTTCGTCGTAATTATCACCGCGGGCGCTTATACCCCCCTTTCCTTTTACAGCAAATTTCTTAGATTTGTCGCGCAATTGAAATTCGGTAGCCGTTACATTTGCTCCAAACGGCTCGTCCAACATACTCATATTTGAATTGATTAGACTTATATACGAATTGTTTTTCAGGGTCTTATCCACTACAGAAACATTATAATTGGTAAAGGGCTGAATTTCAACCTTTCGTTTAGCACCGGTAAGTGTGTCTTTCAGGGTAGAATAGGAAGGCAAGGTCATGGCATTCAATAAACCTACTCCCCAACCGTTTTGGGTTCTCCCCGAAATTTTAGTAGCATTTATAAGTTGTGTCTCATTCGGATTATAATCAATTACTTCGTTACTGTTGAGCGAATTATCGGCTCTATCGGAAAACTTAGGATGT
>JAIFLU010000214.1 GCA_020048915.1 Bacteroidota bacterium
GAAATTTTTATTTATGCTAAAAAAAATGGAATACTGATTATATTTGGAAAAAATCAAAATCAATGAAAAAAACCATTTCTTTTTTAGGATTCTTATTGTGCTTTTTTAGTGCTTTTTCGCAAAAAAACAAATCGTATGAAATAAATAATTATTCCGGAAACCCTGTGTTTAAAGGTTGGTATGCCGATCCCGAAGGGATCATATTTGAAAATAAATATTGGATTTATCCTACCTATTCTGCTCCATACGATAAGCAGGTTTTCTTCGATGCTTTCTCTTCGTCCGATCTGGTTAACTGGACTAAACATCCCCAAATATTAGATACAACATCCATAAGATGTGCAAAACGAGCCATTTGGGCTCCATCCATCATCGAAAAACAAGGAAAATATTTTCTCTTTTTCGGTGCGAATGATATTCAAAACGATAACGAATTGGGTGGTATAGGTATTGCAGTTGCAGATAAGCCAGAAGGCCCCTATAAAGATTATTTGGGCAAGCCTTTAATCGATAAATTCCATAATGGGGCTCAGCCCATCGACCAGTTCGTCTTTCACGACAAAGACGGACAATATTACCTGATATACGGAGGCTGGAGGCATTGCAATATCATAAAACTAACCGACGATTTTAAAAAAGTAGTTCCATTTGAAGATGGAACACTTTATAAAGAAATTACCCCTGAAGGATATGTGGAAGGGCCTTTTATGTTTATCCGAAACGGGAAGTATTATTTCATGTGGTCGGAGGGAGGATGGACCGGACCAGATTATAGTGTAGCTTATGCCATAGCCGATAGTCCGTTTGGCCCCTTTAAACGTATTGATAAAGTATTAAAACAGGATCCCAAAATTGCGACCGGAGCCGGGCATCATTCTGTTATTAAAGCTCCCGGTGAGGATAGATGGTATGCAGTTTATCATCGCCGCCCATTGACCGAAACTGATGGAAACTCCCGCGAAGTTTGTATCGATGAAATGTTTTTTGATGAACAGGGATTTATTAAGCCTATAAAAATTACCAACGAAGGAGTGAAGGGCAGGCTTTTAAAAAATTAAAGTTCCATATTTTTCAAGGGAGAAGGTTTTGATAATTAGATGTTTATGCTCTCGCGCATCTTTATAAGGCAAATTATTGAATTAAACAGAAAAACACTGAATAAGCCTTCTTATTCAGTGTTTTTCTGTTTAATAACTGAGATATAATTTTATTCTTCCAGTACAAAGAACCTTTTTATATGCCGTTCATATAAATTTCCGGTAACACATGATTCAATAACGGAGCGGTTTTCTTCAAGAGCTTCTATAAATAAAGGACCATATTCGGATGCCACCTTAAACCCTACATGGATTAACTGACGAAAACTCGCATTATATCTTGGGTTTTGTGCGTTGTGAATCAACGTTTCGGAGAATTCCTCTTTGGTCCAGGGGGTAATAGCAGATGGTTCAGGCAATTCGGAAGCCTTGATATCAATAACTGTTGAGTAGGGGCCACATAATTCGTCTTTGCGTCGGTAAGCAATGGTATAAATAGCTTTAGCCAGGTCGAGTGCTTCGGGCGTTCCCAGCGAAAGGCCAATTACTTCTTCGAGCCAGGTAGTTCCTGCTGTTTTAATATGTATACCTTTATCGTGCTTCTTTACCAGTTTCCCCATAATCGGATAAATCGAAAACTTATCGCTGCCGGAATGGATACTTAGTTTGATGTTCTTAGGTAATCCAAAATTTTTCACTGCATAATCCAAAACCAATAAATCAGCTTCGAATTCTTTTTCAAATAAGGCAAGATCACCCACATAATCAACACCTTTATTAAATCGGCCGCTGAATCGGGGGGCAATTGTTTGAGCCGGAACTTTTGCATCGGCCAGGCACTTGAGGATAAAGAACAGTTCCAACGGTTTTTGAGGTTCATTTACCTCATCCATTGAAACCTCCGTAATAAACTTTCCTTTTCCTTTTTTGCTTTCGATGTATTGATAAAGCTTTGCAGCTTCATTGGTTGCAAATAAATAAGTAGTTGCAAATTGAATTAAGAAGTCTTTGGTAACTTTTATTGATTCCAATCCTGGAATAGAAAGACTTCCAATAAATTTCTCATTTTGCTTAACAAAAGCATCAATTTCAGATTGGGTAGAAGGTTTTCCGATATAATCGGCAACATCGAGCGTAAAAAAATCGCATGAGTCTAAAAACTTATCCACATTCGACATGTTAATATGGTCGGCATCCAAAAAGAAAGGCTTTTTCCATTTTAACTTTGAGATAGCTTTTTCTACGGCTTTTCTTGTATCTGTTGGATCAGAGTGTATTATGGTATGTTCCCGGTTCGATTTATTCCATACCGGAGTAATCTCTATACCAAGTTCTTCGCTGGCTAACATCATAGCCTTAATTTGAGCTTCAGCTTCATGCGCGAAACGGTCGCCGACCCCTATTGAATATTTACTTATTTCCATAAAAATAATTTTCGTGTGCGGACACGAAAATAATGCAAAAAAAAATTACCACAAAAAAAATAATTAATATATTCGCAAAAATTCCGTGTGCGAACACGAATTGAATTTTTACAGCTATTTTTGAATATTTTAATATGATTAAAAATTTAAGAATTAAAGATATAGCAAAACTCGCCGGAGTTTCTCCCGGAACTGTCGATCGCGTTATTCATAACCGTGGTCAGGTAACCGAGGAAAATCGGCTTAATATTTTAAAAATTATTGAAGAAGTCAATTATAAGCCAAATCTACTGGCTCGTTCCTTAGCTAATAAAAAAAATTATTTAATTGTTTCGCTGTGTCCGGGATTTAATTTACAGAACGATTACTGGAAAGCTCCCGATCATGGCATTGAAAGAGCTGCACGCGAAATCAGCGATTACAATATTTCCGTAAAACGTTTTTATTTCGATCAGTTCTCAGTTCAATCTTTTAAAAAGCAATTGAAAGAAATCTTAGAACTTAATCCCGACGGGGTTTTACTATCTCCGGTTTTTCGGGAGGAGACCATTGATTTTGCCCAAAAGCTTGATGAAAAACAAGTACCTTATATTTTTATCGATTCCAATATCGATGGGTTAAATAACCTGTCTTACCTGGGGCAGAATTCTTTTCAAAGTGGATTTCTTGCAGCCCGGTTACTAAGTTATTCTACACCGGCAGACTCATCAATCCTTATAGTGCAAATTGGTGGTTCTGAGCCCTCAAATCAAGCAATCCGCCGCGAAGAGGGGATTCATAACTTTCTTAGTCAAACACCAGGTAAATATTACTACACGCATATTGACCTTGATACCCAGAACCCAAAAAGTAAAGCAAATTTCAGTGAACAAATAAGCAAAGGAGATGTGAAAGGAATAATTGTCATAAATTCTAAAGCATTTGAAGTTGCTACCATTATGAATGATTTGGGAATCAGAGACAAAAACCTCATTGGATATGATTTGTTGCCCGAAAACATTAAATACCTGAAAGAAGGATTGATATCGTTTCTTATAGCTCAACGTCCGGAGGAACAGGGGTATAAGGGAATAATGTCTTTGTTCAATTCACTGGTTGTGAAGTCCAAAGTTGAAAAAAACAATTATTTACCGATCGACATTCTTACGGGAGAAAATATTGATTATTATTTAAACTATATATAATTATGATTGATTACTCATTTAACAGTTTAAAAAACAAGGTGTGTGTTATAACCGGTGGTGCCGGAGTTATTGGCACTTCAATGGTCGAATGCCTCGCACAGGTAGGTATAAAAGTGGCAATACTGGATCGTAATCTGGAGGTTGCTACAGAACTGGCAACACGTATTACCCGCGAAACCGGAACAAAAACCATTGGCGTAGAAGGAAATGTGCTAGACAAGGATTCTCTGATCGCCGCCAAAAAACTAATAAACGATCAGCTTGGTAAAATTGACATTCTTATTAATGCTGCTGGCGGAAATGCTCCTACAGCTACTACCCAGGTTGAACAAATGGATAAGAGCAATATGAGCGAATTGGAGAAAACTTTTTACGGATTGGAAATGGATGGTTTCCAGAAAGTTTTCGATCTGAATTTTAAAGGTACGGTATTACCAACTATGGTATTTACCCTTGATATGCTCGAAAGTGGTAAAGGATCCGTACTGAATATTTCGTCGATGAACTCTTACCGTCCACTTACTAAAATTCCTGCTTATTCCGCTGCAAAAGCGTCCATCAACAACTTTACGCAATGGCTGGCGGTGCATTTGGCTAAAACCGGAATTCGTGTGAACTGCATTGCTCCTGGTTTTTTTCTTACTAATCAAAACCGGTTTCTGTTAACCGACGAAAAAACCGGCGAAGCTACTCCACGTGGAAATAAAATTATTTCGAGTACCCCTATGGGAAAATATGGCGAACCCGAAGACCTGAATGGTGCAATGTTGTACCTTCTCTCCGATATTTCGAGCTTTGTTACCGGAATCGTTATTCCTGTGGATGGCGGATACAGCGCTTATGGCGGGGTTTAATTCTGCCAAGCTAAAGTTTCAATTGAAATTGTCAGGCTTAGCTTAAGCTGCACCTTGCTTGAACCTTGAGAAATAACATTTAAAAATATATATCATGAAGATAGAACTAAAGAAAGATTTTGCCTATTCACTAATTGTGCCAACCAGTATGGGTGTACGCATTACTCCCGCAAACGGACAGCCTGTTCAGAGCAGTGATACGTTTTTTATGCAGGCAACCAGCGCTGAAACAAACGTAGCCAGCATTTCAGCATATTTGGGTTTGCCAGTTAAAGTGCTTACGACTTTTGTAAAAGACAGTCCTATTGCCCAACTTATCAAAAATAGTCTTGCCAGCCGCCATATCGCTTACGAAGGCAAAGAAGTTCCGCAAGGAGGTCCTTGGGGGTATCGCCACCAGTTTAATATTGCCGATAGTGGTTATGGATCACGTGGTCCCCGGGTTCAAAACGACCGTGCCGGCGAAGTTGGTCGTACATTAAATGTGAAAGACTTTGATTTAGACCGCATATTTGGCAAAGAAGGTGTTCAGATTATTCATCTCTCGGGTTTAATCGGGGCTCTCTCGCCCGAAACTTCCACTTTCTGCCTCGAACTTGCCCGTGCTGCAAAAAAACATGGAACACGCATTGCTTTTGACCTTAACTACCGAGCTTCTTTCTGGAAGGGCCGTGAGCAGGAACTTAGTGCAATTTTTAAAGAAATTGCAGGTATGGCGGATATTTTAGTGGGTAACGAAGAAGACTTTCAGCTTTGCTTGGGAATAAAAGGCCCAGAAGCAGGAGGAAAAGATATAGCCGGTCAGATAGACAGTTTCAAAGAAATGATAAAGCGTGTAAAAGCTGCATTCCCAAATGCATCCGTTTTTGCAACCACCTTGCGTGAAGTAGAAAGCGCTAATTGTCACCACTGGGGCGCGATTATGCTCGAAGGTGAAAACTGGCATGTAATTGAGCCCCGTGAAATAACCGTTCTCGACCGTATTGGAGGTGGCGACGGTTTTGTTGGCGGCATGTTGTATGGAATTCTTAAAGGTTGGGAACCCGAAAAGTGGATTCAGTTTGGTTGGGCAAGCGGTGCGCTGGCAACAACTTTCCTCACCGATTATGCACAACCAGCCGACGAAGAGCAGGTTTGGAGTATCTGGGAAGGCAATGCCCGGGTAAAACGATAGCGGTATATTAATTTGTAACTTTGTCAGAGCTCAAAAACCTGGCAAAGTTTAAATAAAAACTAAATAAAATACATACCATGATATACTACGCCCGAGGGTCGAAAACCGATGTGCTTACAAGTGAAGACCTGAAACAAGGTCTTTTTGAAGCATACAAAAAACTGGGAGTACGAAACAAAGTACTGGCGCTTCCGCCAGACTTTACACGCTTCCATTCCCGTGCCGGTGAGATTACGCAATTGACCTACGAATACTATGGAAAATCACTGGTCGATATTCTGCCTGCTCTAGGAACGCATGTTGCTATGTCCGAAAAGGAAATCCACGAAATGTTCGGAACGGTTCCCCGGGATTTATTCCGAGTGCACGATTGGCGCAACGATGTGGTAACCCTAGGGAAAATACCAAGTTCCTATATGCTCGAAATTTCGGAAGGCAAAATTGATTATGAGTGGTCGGCCCAGGTAAATAAACTGATCCGCGATGGAGGTCACGATCTTATCCTATCCATAGGGCAGGTTGTTCCCCACGAAGTGGTAGGTATGGCAAATCACGCTAAAAATATTTTTGTTGGAACCGGGGGAAAAGAAGGCATTAATAAAAGCCATTTTCTTGGTGCCGTTTATGGTATGGAGCGAATGATGGGTCGTGCTGATACTCCTGTTCGGAAGGTGTTAAACTATGCCTGTAAGCATTTTTTAGCAGATTACCCTGTGGTTTATGTTCAAACGGTTATAGGGAAAGATGATAATAATAATCTGGTCATTCGGGGAATGTATATAGGCGACGACGAAGAGTGCTTTACCATGGCTGCAGCTTTATCGCTTCAGGTGAATTTTCAGCTTTTGGACAAGCCATTGAAAAAAGTGGTAGTCTACCTCGATCCTTCCGAGTTTAAAAGTACCTGGTTGGGCAATAAAAGCGTTTACCGCACCCGCATGGCTATTGCCGATGGAGGAGATTTAATTGTTCTTGCCCCTGGCTTAAAAGAGTTTGGAGAGGACAAAGAAATCGATAAACTTATCCGCAAATATGGATATATAGGTTCGGAAAAAGTATTGGAGTTAACCAAACAAAATGCGGATCTGCAACAGAACCTAAGTGCTGCTGCTCACCTTATTCATGGTTCTTCGGAGGGTAGGTTTAACATAACTTATTGTCCCGGAAATCTTACACAACAGGAAATTGAATCGGTAAACTTCAAATATGCCAACCTCGACGAAATGACGAAGCGCTATGACCCATCTGTTTTGAAAGATGGAATGAATATAGTGAATGGAGAAGAAATTTTCTATATTTCCAATCCTGCACTAGGACTTTGGGCATATAAAGAACGGTTTATCGATTAATTATTGAAAAATGAAAGTAGTTGCAGACGATAAAATTCCGTTTCTGAAAGGTATTTTAGAGCCCTTCGCAGATGTGGTATATAAAAAAGGTGCCGAAATAACCCAGACCGATTTAGTGGATGCCCAGGGACTGATTACCCGCACCCGCACTAAGTGTAACGCGAAACTATTGAGCAATACGGCAGTTAAATTTATTGCTACAGCTACCATTGGCTATGACCATATCGATACAAATTATTGCGATCAAAACAGTATTAGCTGGACAAATGCTCCAGGGTGCAATTCGGGATCGGTTTATCAGTATATAGCCTCGGTATTATCAACCCTTGCTGTTAAATATAACCTGGATTTTTCAAAACAGGTTTTAGGAGTAATAGGAGTGGGGAATGTAGGTAAAAAGGTTGTCCGTTTAGGGGAATTGCTTGGTACCCAGGTTTATCTGAACGACCCTCCCCGTCAACGGCAGCAAGGCACATGCGGATTTGTTTCGCTGGATGGTATTGTTCGCGAATGCAACATTATTACCATTCATGTTCCTTTAACCCATTCCGGGACTGATAAAACCTATCATTTGGTCGACGAAGGGTTTCTTCGGCGGTTGAGTCCCAATACCATTCTCATTAATAGTTCCCGTGGAGAAGTAGTCGATACTGCCGCATTAAAAAAAGCCTTAAAAGAAAAGTGGATTCGGGCGGCGGTGTTGGATGTCTGGGAAAATGAACCCAATATTGATCAGGAGTTATTGGGATTGCTCGATATTGCAACGCCACACATTGCAGGTTATTCAACCGATGGGAAAGCGAATGGTACAGCTATGTCGGTGCAAGCATTAAGCCGTGAGTTTAACCTGCCGTTAAAAGAATGGATGCCAGAGGAATTACCCGATCCGGAAACTCCGGCCTTTATGTTCGATTGTTCCGGAAAAACAGAGCAGGAAGTTGTCGTTCAGGCTATTCTTTCGACCTATGCGGTGAAGGACGATGATAACCGGTTACGAAAATCTGTCGATACATTCGAGGCGCAACGGGGGAATTATCCAAATCGCAGAGAGTTTCATGCTTATTCGGTACAACTGATAAACAAACACAGTACAATCGAAAAAACTTTAAAAAATTTAGGATTCAATATTCTGTCGTAAATTAGTATTCATGACTTTAGGAGATAGTGATTTTATATTACAAATGCATTTATTGACCTTGATAAGTTTCACCATTAATCGCCCTGAGCCAAGTCGCAGGGTGATTAGTACACAAATAAAATTATTCTAAAACATCTATAAACAAATAATTATGAAAGAAATATCCGATATTGGATTAGTAGGACTAGCCGTGATGGGCGAGAACCTGATTTTAAACATGGAAAGCAAAGGTTTTCATGTAACAGCTTATAACCGTACTGTCGAAAAGGTTGAAGACTTTATGAACGGTCGCGCAAAAGGGAAGAAAATTTTTGGTGCAAAATCGGTTGAAGAACTGGTGAAATCGCTAAAACGTCCCAGGAAAGTGATGTTAATGGTAAAAGCCGGTAAAGCGGTAGACGATTTTATTGAGTTATTAATTCCCTACCTCGAGCCAGGCGATATTATTATCGATGGGGGTAACTCTCATTTTCCCGATACCAACCGTCGCACTAAATATGTTGAAAGCAAAGGCTTGTTGTATATCGGAACCGGGGTATCCGGTGGTGAAGAAGGTGCATTATTAGGTCCTTCTATTATGCCTGGTGGTTCAGTTGCAGCCTGGCCTCATGTGAAGCCAATTTTTCAGGCAATTTCCGCAAAAGTGGATAATGTAAGCCCTTGTTGCGATTGGGTTGGCGAAAACGGCGCCGGTCATTTTGTAAAAATGGTACATAATGGTATTGAGTATGGCGATATGCAGCTTATTACCGAAGCATACCAGGTCATGAAAGACATTTTAGGTATGAGTGCCGACGAAATGCATCTGGTTTTCAAAGAATGGAATGAAGGTGAACTGGATAGTTACCTGATTGAAATAACCCGTGATATTCTGGCATACAAAGATACCGATGGAAAACCATTGGTAGATAAAATTCTGGACACAGCCGGACAAAAAGGTACCGGTAAATGGACGGGGGTTGCCGCTCTCGATTTGGGTATTCCATTAACTCTTATCGGAGAAGCTGTGTTTTCAAGGTGTTTATCGGCAATTAAAGAAGAACGGGTTATCGCTTCCAAAATAATTTCTGGTCCAAAACCAAGCTTTACCGGAGATAAAAAAGCGTTTATAAACGATTTGAAGAATGCGTTATATGCTTCTAAAATTATTTCGTATGCACAGGGATATCAGCTAATGCAGGCTGCAGCCGCAGAGTATGGTTGGAAACTGAATTATGGTGGAATTGCTTTAATGTGGCGAGGTGGATGCATTATCCGTTCAGCATTCCTCAGCAAAATTAAAGATGCTTTTGATAAAAACCCTGATCTTTCGAACCTGTTACTCGATCCATTCTTTAAAGATAAAATGCAATTGTGTCAGGAAGGATGGCGCAAAGTTATTTCTTCGGCTATTACCAGCGGGATACCAGTTCCGGCAATCAGTTCTGCATTAAGCTATTTCGACGGCTACCGTTGCGAAAGGCTTCCTGCTAACCTGCTTCAGGCCCAGCGCGACTATTTTGGAGCACATACCTACGAAAGACTGGATAAACCCAGAGGTGAATTCTTCCATACCAACTGGACCGGTCGGGGTGGTGATACCGCTTCTACAACCTATGTAGTTTAACATAGTTTA
>JAIFLU010000070.1 GCA_020048915.1 Bacteroidota bacterium
CAACGACCTGGTTGTAGATATTACAGCCAACAAAGGAAGTATATTAAATGCCCGGATTTTATGGACTTTTTCAGCTGCTTTTAACAGTTTAAAAGATCCCGACTTTTTACATACTGCTACCCGTGCTTACGAATATTTTCAAAAATACTTTGTCGACCATGAATTTGGGGGTGTTTATTGGATGGTGGATTATTCCGGGAAACCGATAGAAACCCGTAAGCAAATTTATGCACTAGCCTTTGCCATCTATGGTTTAAGCGAATATTATAAAGCATCGGGTAATGAGGAAAGTTTAAATACTGCCCTGGAAATATATAAGATCATTGAAAAGAATGCTTTTGATCAGGAGAATAACGGATACTTTGAAGCGTATCAG
Organism: Bacteroidota bacterium; assembly: GCA_020048915.1. Classification (GTDB taxonomy): domain Bacteria; phylum Bacteroidota; class Bacteroidia; order Bacteroidales; family JAAUTT01; genus JAAUTT01. Next base: position 377 of record JAIFLU010000070.1, read on the forward strand.
CGCGACTGGAGTCCGGTTGAGGACCAGCGGCTGAGCGACAAGGATATGAATGTCGAAAAAAGTATGAACACCCATCTTCATGTACTCGAAGCATATTCGACCCTTTATGAAGTATGGAAAACAGAGGAATTGCGCCTGAAAATCGAAAACCTGATTGGCATATTCCTCAAGTACATTGTAAATAACGAAACCGGTCATTTCAACATGTTTATGGAAAAGGACTGGAAAGTTGTCTCGGGCAAGCTCTCTTATGGACACGATGTAGAAGGTGGCTGGCTGTTGCTGGAAGCTGCCGAAAAAATTAACAATCCTGCCCTTTTGGAAAAGGTAAAAGCAGTGGCCATAAAAATGACCGATGCGTCGCTGTTGGGGATTGATCCATTGGGAGGATATTATGCCGACTATATTCCGGAGACCGGAAATGAAACCGACCGTGAGTGGTGGACTATGGCCGAAGGAATTGTTGGTTGTTTAAATGCTTACGAAATAAGTAATGAACAGAAATACCTCGATGCTGCATTTGGCTTTTGGGATTTTTTGAAGACATATCAAATCGATTGGCATTTTGGAGAATGGTATTATCGGGTAGATGAGCACGCCAAACCAATCCTTTCGTACGACAAAGTTGGCCCCTGGAAATGCCCGTACCACAACGCGCGTATGTGCCTGGAGGTGATGCATCGGGTGAAAGAGTATGCTATTTCAACTCCATGATCTTTTTATGCCTAATGCCAGGTGATGTAGGAATTTTTTCAAATGGAATCATAAATCCCGCTCAGCTAATATTAGTATTATTCATTGCTGAAATTGTGTAATGGAGCATAATACAGCGGTTTAATGCTATCCTCTTAATTACAATCATTTACTAAAATCCGTAGCAAATGATTTCAGATTTTCCTATTTTTGATTTCTGTCTTTATAGATTACCAAATTAAAACCCAATACCATGAATTTGACTAAAAAAAACTACCTGCCCATTTTACTTTCAATGCTGCTTATAACCATTTTAATTTTCTCCTCTTGTGCTAAAAAAGAAGTGGTAGACGAATGCCTGAAAGGATATACCTATGGCTTTTTTGGCGGTTTATGGCATGGATTTATTGCCCCATTCGACTTTATTGCTATGTTTATCTGGAACGATGTTACCATGTATGCCCAAAATAATAACGGTATTGGTTATGCACTTGGGTTTTTATTAGGAAGCGGTGGCTGGGGATTTCTGGGTGGTAAAACTTTGTTTGGAAAAAAGAAATAGCGCTTCATTCTATTTCTCAAAATATAACTTGCATTCAATGAAATACCTGATACTACTTTTAGGTTCTATTATTCCCTTTTCAATTAGTCAGGTAAATGCTCAAACACAAAACCAATTTCAATACAATTTTGAATTAGGGTCAACAGTCTCCTCCAGTAAATTGCCTCCTTTCTGGTTGCTATCTAACCAATATGGAATGTTAGCTCCTCATCAATTTAATTCCTGGCTAAGAACTGGTTTTAAGGCTAAATTCAGAGAAGCTAAACCTGTAAATTTTTCGCTGGGAATGGAAGGAATAAATAGCTATAGCCAAAGAAATAATCTATACCTCCAACAAGTTTTTGCAAAAGTAAATATTGGTTTTGTACGATTGCAAGGAGGATTGATTGAGGAAAAATTTGGAAACCAGGATAGTGTTCTTTCCAGTGGTGGCTTATTATGGTCGGGGAATGCCCGGCCTATGCCAAAAATAACCTTTCTGGTGCCAAAATATACTTCAATTCCTTTTACCAAAGGGTATTTCGAATTCAAAGGAGGTATTTCGCATGGTTGGTTTGGTAAGTCTTCATTTATTGATAAGGCCTGGTTGCACCACAAATACTTCTATTTTCAGTTTGGTGGAAAGCTCCCCTTTCATATGCATTATGGATTTCATCATTTTGCTCAATGGGGCGGCGTGTCGCGCGATTCCACATTTGGCAAATTGCCTTCCTCGTGGGATGACTATAAAAAAGTGTTTGTAGCAGACCATGGATCGAATGATGCCCCTTCTATGGAATCGCATAACCGGCTTGGAAATCACCTGGGTACCCGGAATTTTGGAATGGACTATGCTTTTAAAAAGTGGACGATTCAACTCTATTGGCAAAATATTTTTGAAGATGGCAGCGGACTGGCTTACAGGAATATCCGCGATGGTTTATGGGGAATAAGTCTGAAATTTACGAAAGAAAATCCCCTGGTGAAGCGATTAGTGCTGGAGTATATTCTCACCACCGATCAAAGCGGAGAGGTTGATTATACCACTATAAACGGGGTACAATACATTTTAGGCGGCAATGACAATTACTTTAACCATACGATCTATGCCTATGGATGGTCCTATCGCAACATGACTATTGGAACACCACTTATTACTTCTCCGGCAATTCTGAAAGGGGAGAAAAGGGATTATATCCGAAACAATAAAATTAAAGCTATACATGCCGGTATAAATGGAAACTTTCAAACTATTAATTATACTATCCTTTATACCTACTCTGTTAATTACGGCACCAATTTTTATCCTTTCAGCAAACAACTGGAACAGCATGCTACTCTCTTAAACATAAGAGTCCCCGATTTACTCCCATACAAATTCTTGCTGAGCCTGGCGTTAGGCTTAGATTTAGGAAACTTATACGGGAACTCCTTTGGTGGAGAAATAAGAATTGGGAAATCGTTTTAAAAATTTAAGGAAATAGTCCTACTCCATATTAGTTGAATTATTCCACAGCAGGTGAGTTAGAACCTATTCTGCTTCCAAACTTCCGTATGGCATAATGGTAAGAAAGACATGCCAAACCAAAATAAATTACTGCCTGAATCAATAATAGCCCCCATTCAAATTTTACCTCGCTAAGTGATGCTCCACACGTTCTAACCTGAAGGTAGGCAGGTACCATGGATGTACTTGGAAAAATATGTGCTATGGAATACAATACGGGAGGGATTGCTGCCGAAGGCCATGATATACCGCTGAGGAATACTACCATGGGCGACAGAAACACCATAAAAAGCATTGAGTGTACCCTCTCTTTAAATAACATACTAATAGCCAATCCCAAAAATGAAACAGATAAAATATACGGAATAAAAAGGGCCACTGACTCAATAAAACTACTATTATCGGGGTAACCAAACCATTTATAGAGAATTCCTAAAGCAAACACAGCATTGAACAGATATACAAACGTATAAGCCGAGGCTTTTCCAAAAACCAGGCGGGCACTACCAATATGATGTTTCGCACGACCCGTCATTTTCAGGAAAATCTTTTTCTCGCGGATCGTTCCTCCCAGCATTCCAATGCCAATTAGCAATGTTTGCTGCATAATTATTAGGATCATACCGGGCATTACAAAGCTGCCATAGCCCCCAACAGAGTTATATAAGTTATAAGTACAAACTTTTATAGGTTCCTGCAAATCGATGGCTTGCGGAATGCTTTTCCCCTCGGCCAGCATTCGTTTTACTTCTATTCCTGCATTAAAAGTTCCGTTTGTAAAACTGGTACCTGTGAAAACCTGCTTGTAAAGTAAAAAGTAGCTGGCATCGCAATATGCTGTCACACTGGTTTGCTTTCCGGTGAGGATATCCTTCTCAAAGTTGTCAGGAAGCAGGATAATTCCTTTCACCTTTCCTTCATAAAAAAGGGCTTCAGCTTCTTTTACGCTTGAGGGTTTATACTTTACCTGCAATTGCTCGGTAGCATCGGCCATACGGCTATACTGCCGGCTGGCCGAAGAATGGTCCATATCCACTATTGCAACAGGCAAATCGCGGATAATCTCTTTTTCGTAACCAATTGCATACAGCAATGGGTAGATAAACATGGCAATCACAAAAAGCAAAACGGCGCCGGCATCGCTGAAGATCAACTTTAGTTCATCCACAAAATATTCGGCCGACTCTTTTGCTCCTTCAATTATTCGTTTCCACATGGTATTGTTTTGTTTTGCTTCAAATCGGTTTCTTAATTATACTACTTAAAAAGTTTTTTTACGACGGAGTTACAAACTCCACCAAGCGTATCGAGCTGTTAATTAACCTCAAATGCTGAAATTGTATGAAATTGAGGTAGGGGTTTGACTTCATTCAGCCTGATCGTTGAAAATAAGTTGATTGTCACATTGAGCGGAGTCGAAATGTGATAATTAACTGACTTTTTACACAGCCCCAACTTCCTTACTATTTTTTGCCCCACCGTTTTTTATTTAAAATCATATATTTTAATCGGGGGATAAACAAAATTCCCAAAACAATAAAAAGCAGCATAGAATACATGGGAATTATTGCAAACGAAGGTGACTCTCCCCGCAACGATTGACCAATAAGTATTTTATTCCAATACGTAAACGGAAAGATAGCAGAAAATGCTTGCCCAAATGCCGGCATACCCATTGCAGGAAATGTTAGTCCGGAGAATGTAAGTGCCAACATACAATAGGCACTTCCCAGAGATAAGCTTAACCGCATATTCGACGTTAAGGATACTAAAAAGATGGCTATAAACTGATAACTAATAATCAGAATTAGTTCCCCCATCACAATATTCACAAAGTTCCCCCGTAATGGAAGCCCCAGGTAATTAAACAAAATAATGTTCATGATTAAGGCCACGCAAAAGTAAATTAGGGTATAGGGTAATAACTTACCTGCCAGCGCTACCGGGAAATTTTTCCCGGCTAACCGGAGCCATTTTGGCCCGGTACCTAAATATAGCTCATCACCCAGCGTATAAATGCTCCCCAATAATGTGAATACAATTAGGATGGTAGGCATAAGGCCTATAATGAGGTAATACGAATAGCTTGTGTAAGGATTAAACAACAAAACTGTGTTTTGCTGTACAGGCATAATTCGGGCGATAGCCTGCGCCTGGCTTTTTCCCGTTTTCAAATGTACCTGAAGTTTTATCCCGGCAGATAATGTCCCAATTGCTTTTCGAATACCACTGTTCAGCAATCCGCTTTTTACCACATTAACATTATTCAGGTAGAGGGAAATCCGGGTACTGGCCCCTTTATAAATATCCTTTTCAGCTCCTAATGGAATATACACTACGGCATCCACTTCCCCTTCCTCGATGGCATTTTTTGCTTCTACCAAACTTGTATAGCTCCTGTTTATAGAAGCTATGGATGTGGCATCTACCATTCGGGCCATTTGCCGCGAAAGGGCAGTATGATCCATATCGACTATTGCTACTGGTAATTCCCGGGGTACGTTGGCCGAGAATATCCAGGTAATCAGAAAAAACGAAAAGAGCGGTCCAATAAAAGTAGCAAACAGTAATGACCATCGTCGTGTTATCCGGCGCCATTCCCTTGAAACTACCTTACGAAAAGGACTTTTAATATTTTCATCCATTTTAAAAATTATGCTTTATATTTTTTTCTCCTTGAACTGCTTGCTGATACATTGTATAAAAATTTATTTGAAATCGGGAAAGGTCATCTAAAGGAAGATTCAAATTCAATGTCGTTTAGTTTAGGTATTGAATAATTATTATACACTTCGACTCCGCTCAGTGTGACATTAGCACCAGTTCGCAAGGCTGAGTGAGTCGAAGCATATGTCTTAACTAAGCGCCATTGGATTGAAATTACTTATTTTATAAAACCTTATTTTTTTGAAGCCTTTACTTTTTTCCAATCAACCAAGGCACTCATACCTGGTCGGAGTCCTTCCGTTTTTTCAACCGGGATAGCATGTACTTCAAAGGTTTTCATATCAAAATCGCCGGAGGTTTTTGTGGCATTCCAGGTGGCAAAATTTCCCAGAACGTTTATATATGTTACTTTTAGTGCGATTTCTTTATTTCCTAAGGCTGGAAATTTGGCATTAAACGTACTTCCTTTTTCTATGGAGGCCAGTAAATCTTCCCGTAGGTTAAACGTTATCCAGTTATCGTTCAATTTTACCAGTGTAACAACCGGGTAGCCTGCGGCGATCAATTCTCCCTGCTCGGCAATAATATTGGATACTTCCCCATCTATGGGAGAATACACCCTGGTTTCGGTTAAATACGATTCTACTTCCTGAATAGCTCCCTGTGCCCGGTCGACCATAGAACTGGCAGCCGTTTTATCTTCGATACGGGTCCCTTTTTTAGCTTTTTCCCAAATTGATTTTGCTGCATTGGCAGTTTCCTTAGCAGCTTTTAACTGCATTTCGGCCTCATCGTGTTTTTGGGCTGGCAATACTCCTTCTTTATACAAATTCGATACCCGCTTAAATGTTTTTTCGGCCAGTTCAAAGGCGGCCTGGGCTTTCATATAATTATCATGTGCTGCCTGAATATCTTCCAAATCTGCCCCTGCAATAGCTTTGGAATTTTGCGCCCTGGCTCCCTTTAATGCGGCATTTGCCTGAGCCAGTTTAGCCTCAATCTCAGGGCTCGATAAGGTAAACAACAATTGTCCTTTCTTCACAAAATCGCCTTTGTGCACTGCGAGACTATCAATACGCCCAACCAGTTTCGATGCGACCTTTATTTGTGATGCTTCCACTTCGCCTTGTACTTCGAGGGGTTTTGGCCGACTAATTGTCCAGGTGGAGTAAATCAGGAAAATTATTAGCGCTGCAATCCCTATTGCTGCAAGTACATTCCCATTTTTGTTCATAACGATTCTTATTATTTAATTATATTATGTTGTCTATTCAATTATTTAACGATTGGCTGATAGCATTCCATCACAGCATTTGGGCGTTGGCGGTACGATTGAAATTCCTCAGGAATACCTGCATATTGAAGTAAGCGAGCCAGGGTAAGATCATATCCATACATGGCCTGTAATCGTTCAATTCTCACCTGTGCCAATGCCATACGGGCATCCACAACTTCGGTAGCATTCGACATTTCTTCGTGAAATGCTTTTTCGCGTATCCGGAGATATTCGTTCGCGAAAGTCAGCGCGGAATTTAAAGCTTCCAATTGCTCCACATAAATATTTAATTCATGATGAAGCTTGAAAAGTTGGGTTTCGATATCGGTTTGAGCTTTCTCCTGAATTTCGTTCACCTGGTCTTCCTTGAACGATGCTGCTTTTACTTTTCGGGAGCGCGATGCCCCGTCAAAAAGCGTCCATTTCATGCCAACTCCCACCATCCATTCCGGTGCATAAGGGGAAAGGTCTTTATTGGCAATATCGTACATCCCTTGCACGGCAACCGTTGGAAAATAATCAGCCTGTTGAACTTTGTAGTTTTGCGCTGCCAGCTTTTTTTTGCCTTCGACCTGCAAAAGCTGAGGATTTTTTTGTAATGCTAATGCTAAAAAATATTCCGGAGCTTCAATACTATCCAGGAAAAAAAGTGACGTAACAGGCTCAATAACGGTATCGCTTTCAAGCGCCAGAGTATTCAATAGCGCTTCATTTAAAATTTCGGCTGTTCGGCGGGCTTTTTTAAGTTCCCTGTCCGCTTGTGCATGGTATAGTTTGGCTTGAAGTACTTCGGCATTTGCAATAAAACCATCCTTTTGCATTTTTTCGGCATCCGAAAGGTGGCGCTGCATGCCGTTATAAACATCCTGACGAACATTTAAGGCCTGGTTAGCCAAACAAAGTCCAAAATACCGTTCCACCAGTTCGCTGGTTTGTTCCCCCACTTTTTGACGCATTACCTCGTCGGCTTCTGTTTTTTCGATATTAGCGACTTTATTTGCTGCCTGAATTTTCCCGCCCGCATACAATGGCCATTGCAGGGTTGCTGCCACCGAACCAAATTGTTTCTTCTGGATCATCTTATCCCATTCCCCATTTTGAACAGTGGTAAGTCCTTCCTGTAATTTGCCTCGTACAGCCTGAGTCGATAAATTATCGGGTAAAACAGGCATAAGCTGGTTAGTGGCAGGATCGGGATTCGGAACACCCGAAAAGTTGCCATAATTGCCCAGGGCACTGTATAATGGGGTAATTGCATCACGAACAGGAGTCAGGTCTAAGGTTAGGTCTTCGGGAAGTACCATGTAACTTGCCGTTACGCCAATATGTGGCATATAAAGCCCTTTAGCAGCTTTTGCCGATTGTAGCTTTTCATCTTTTAAATATTGTGCCTGCTTAATTATATGACTGTTTTGCTGCATCAGTTCTATGGCTTGGTCGAAACTCAACCGGTAGACCGGTATCGAATCTTGTGCCGTTGCTGTAAAAATGGACAGCCAAAATATGCCGGATGTCAGCATCAGTAAACGATTATAACATTTCATTTTTTACTTTTTTATTAATTCTTTTCCGATTTTTAAAACTTTCTTAATCTCACCTTCCCCCAACTCGGATTGGTTAAAGAAATTTTTCAGGTGCAGGTTAATAAACTGAATGGGGTATGCCACTCCGATCAGATAGATCTCTTCTTCGTCAATATCGGCAGCTATTTCACCTGATTTAATTCCTTCAACCTTAACCCGGGTGCATAAATTTAAAATACGCTCCCGTTGTGATTCCTCAATTTTGAAATTATAGTCGTGCATAAGCACATATAGGAATTTAATCCGCTCGGGCTGGACGTTTGCAATTCCAAATAAAGTTCGGGTAAGCTGCTCGAATATTTCGAGAACAGTGTGGTGATTGTCCAGGAGTTGTTCGAGTTGGTTGATGAGTTCGTTCAGGTTAGAATATAAGAGATCGTGCACCAGATCGGCTTTCCCTTTATAATGCCTGTATAAATACCCTTCGGCAACGCCTGCTAGCGATGCAATTTCGGATATTGAAGCCCCTCCATAGCCCTTTTGCACTACCATATGCAGGGTAGCTTCTTTTATGCGTTCAATTTTTGTTTCGTCTATTACTCGTGCCATTTTAATATGAGTGAATGTTCATTCATTTAAATTCGATGCAAAAGTAATAAAGTTTTAATACGCGAATGAAATTATCGGTTAATTATTTCATAAAAAATTACATGCAGCAAATATTTAATTTGTTGGATGGGATGGAGGAATCGTTTTATTCTGAACTGGGAAACAAGTAAACTATTCTCAGGTATCGTAATTCAAATTATTAAAGAAAAAAAGCAGTTATCACCCAAAATGGTTGCAATTTGTACTAAATATAAATAACGGGGGGGGGTACTTGCAGTTTCAATTCCATTCACTACATTTACTGCCATCCAAACTTCAATGCCTTATTAGTAAATTGATGAAGTGACCGGATTGGTGCAGTTGATTATTTAAATACTTGTACTTAGGCAGAGTTTCCCAGGCAAGGGAAGAAGGATGGTTTTATTAACCCTTTAACTATGCTATTGCGACAATGACCAACACCCTGCAATTTTTCATTCACCACTTTTACCAATACCGAATAAAAACAGGCGCTATTAGCTTAATTTGGTTAGCATCTGCCAGGTTAGGCCATAACCAAAAAAGCTTAATTGCTTATTTAAGGATGTATCCGTTAACAAAAAAAAGCAACACGCAAGCGGCTAAACTAAACGTGTTGCCCAAAATTGAAAATCGTGGTTTACACCACACAAATCAAGTGCAAATGTTAAGAAATAGTTTTATAAATACTGTTAAAACAGGGATATTTTTTTCTGTTATAGGTTTAAGCGCAATGTTTTTGGGTTGTAGCAAGGAAGAGACTCAGCCAAAGGAAGTAACTCAAATATCTGATGCCCTGTTTACAATAGAAAATGGATATGTTCGTTTTAGAGATGTTGAAAGCTTTAACAGCACAATGAAAGTATTAAATTCTATGTCAATATCCGATTTATCCCAGTGGGAAAGTAAAAATCAAATAACCAACTCGTTAAGGGCTGTTCAAAGTTATGATACAGTTAACCTTGAAAATACGTTAGTTGTTGACATGCGGTTTGCGGCAGTAATAAGCAGTGATGGCAAGTTCGCCATTGGTGACTCAATGCATTTAATAACTAAAGACAATGAATATATTTATCCTATAGGATCTACTTTCTCAGTTTCAGGACTTAAAAGCTCCTCTTCTGAGGTAAGAGTCTTTGAGATTGTTAAAGAAGATCTTAGTACTTCTAAGCTTAAAAGTTGGGCAGACAAATGGTTTTATTTTGATACAAATGGATTTGATTTGCCTTCTACAACTGATGGTCTGCACCGTAAAGTTAAAGCGTATGTTTGGAGTACCACATATACCGCATACTGTTCTAATGGTATTGGTCTATGGTCTTATGTAAGGGCAAAAAATATTTGGGGTCAGAAATATTGGAAAGATAGTCCTTGTAACTATATAACTGTAGGTGGACAAACGGCAGGTTATGTAAATGGGGAAGAGTTTCAGGTTTATGATCAAGATACTGATACTAATTGCTACAAGGAACAATGCACCTTAAAATGGGGTGTTGGAACCATCTATACCCGTTATATATACGGCGATTTTGATTTTAAGCAAAACGACAGTCACCCGGTATACTCGTACAATGGCATTTGGGAATAGGTTATACCTTTTGCTTTTAGGATCTTTAATGATACTTATTTCCTGTTACAGGGAAGAAAGTATTAAACCACCGGTTTGTGCCGTTTGCACCAAACCGGTGGTGCTTTGCTTTATTGGCCCAGGTGATAGTATATATGCTTTCGCCACAAACACCGGAGCTTTTGGTGAGGCAATAAACAAAGTATTTGACGGTAAAATCTCCATATACGATACAACCGGAAGAGGTATTGATTTAGTCCGTTATGCCGAAAAGCCAAATTTTTTTTCAGCGTCACAAAGTCTATTTCCAATCAAATCTGGTAATAAATATCGTTTGGAGACTATTACGGATAAGGGCTTTAGGAGTTTTGCATATACAACTGTTCCAAAGTTAGCCGATACTATAAAATCGGCAGAAATTATCGGCACCCAAGAGGATGAGGACGGTATATGGTACCTTACAAAAGTATTTTGGGAAAACAAGGCTAAGACTGACAACCTTATTGGGCATAAAGTTTATGTTAATGGAAAAGAATCTTCATATAATACTGTAGACTATGGAGATGAATTTAATGTACTCGGCGATAACAAATTTGAGTTTACCTCTTTTTCGTCAGTTATATACTGGCGATATACAATTTATACACTATATACAATAGATGAAAAATTTGATAAATACCTGAAAAGCTACATCCTTTTCTATAATTTGGGAGTCAACCTTGATGCCAACAGCGTGGTAGATATGTTTAACGGTATAATACCGCAATATTCAAATTTTGATAACTGTTATGGCGTATTTGGGTCATACCTAACCGATACAATAACGGTATTTAACCCTAAAAAATAACTATGCGTTTTTTACTAATCATTATTTCAATTATCTGTCTGTTACCTTCATGTGCGGTCAAATACAGACCAATTAGAATGGAACACCTGTCTTACTTAGATACTGTAATAAACAATAATAAAGATCTTCAGATTTCAACTTCTACTGTGGATATTTTTCTTGAAAGTGGGAATAAACGTATTGCAAAAAAAGCTCACAAAAAGAAGCTGGTTTTTGTGCCCATGCATGTTTGTAACCTTGGCATTGACACATTCTATTTTGAAAATCGGAGTTTTGAAGTATTTAATGATTTTGAACCCGTTGATATTCTTGAAAAGGATGGTTTCTATAAAAAAATACGCCAAAACCCAGGCTTGTATTTATTAGAATCTGGACTGGCCGGGTCGGCGGCTCTGATTTTATCTGGTGGAACCTTTAGCATTTTAGTTGCTTGGTATAATATTTACAATATTCCTTTTTATAGCGGCTTTTATAACACATACAAGGCATACAAAGCTAATGGGGCCTTGTACCGGAACATTTCAGACCTGAATATTCTTGATAAGAAAATAGCCCCCAATCAGACATGCTACGTTATAATTTGCCTGAAAACCGCCAATTACAATAATTTAATGATAAGAATCAAGTGATATGTCCAATTATCTTCATTCGATAGCATTTGTTATTTTTTGTGCAATAATGACACCAGCTAATAGTCAATACGATTTTTATATTATTTCGGGCAAAATTTTAGATAAAGACAATTCGCTGGAAGTAAAAGAAGTTACTATTCGTATTTTCGAATTAGGTAAAACATTTAAATCGAATGAAAGAGGTCAGTTTAAATTTGCCTTGCGCGAGGGATTGTATAACATTTCATTTGAAAAAGAGGGTTATTATCTTGATTCTTTAGCTATAAAGGTTTATAACGATACAACTTTTTTTGTGGAAATTGAATCTATCGTGAAGCAAACCATTCTTAAACAAGTAGTGGTTGTTGCCAACAGGAAGGTAGAGGTTGAAAAGATTGAACCGGGTCTCACCCGTATTTCCCAAATAGATGTACAAAGCCTGGCATCGTTGGGTGGAGAAAAAGATATTGTAAAAAGCCTTCAGACTCTTCCGGGGGTGCAACAATCATTTGAAGGTTCTGCCAATATTATAGTTCGGGGCGGAACACCCGACCAGAACCTTTACTTATTGGATAATGTTAAGATTTACAATACTAATCATGCCATGGGGTTGTTATCTTCGTATAACCCATCCTTAGTTAAAAGTATAGAGTTTTATCGTGGAGGGTTCCCAGCCAACTATGGTGGGTTTATTTCTTCCGTCATGGACGTGAAAACCAAAGATTACATAGCACCTCGCTTGGACGCAAATATAGAACTAGGAATTATATCTGGGTCAGCCAATTTCTCTTCTCCTTTACCATTTAACGGAAGCATTATATTATCTGCCAGAAGAACATTTATCGATTTACTGTCCCACTTTGGATCCAGATATAACATAGTGCCTTACGCATTTTCTGACTATGGAGGGAAGCTCATGTTTAAAAGAGAAAACCAATACCTGGAATTGGAATATTTCTTATCATCCGACAGGTTAAAGGATAAGTTAAAAGGAAAGGGTACAAATGGTGTATCATCGTTTTCCAGATTAGCTTGGGGTACATCAATGGTAAACCTTTCTCATAATCTAAAAGTGAGGCATAATACAGACAACAAAGTGCAACTCTTTTATACAAGCTATAAATTATCTTCCGAAGAGGAATATAAAGGTCCGACAGCATCTTCCAATTTTTCAGGATCGGTAAATTCTAATATTTTTTCAATAGGCTTAACGGATAGAATCCAAGTTAAGCTAAGCGATAGTATCACTCTTTCATTTGGAGGAAATTACTCCTATACTGAATTCGATCCGGCGTACCTCAAAGGTGCCGATGCCGATTCAGCTTTTTTATACAGATATATTCCAGAAACAGGCATTCATGAATCTGGAGTTTTTATCGACGCTGAAATTAAGACTCCATGGAGAATAACTATTCGTCCGGGAATCAGGTACGATTATTACAGAACTCCTAATAAGACCTTTAACAATCCTCAAGTAAGAGTATCCGCCCAATATCGGATTAAGAAGGGACAATACATAAAGAGTTCATATACACAGAGTGTGCAGCCTACAGTATTGTTAACAAATACAGGTCTGGGTATACCCTTTGATATTTGGCTGCCTTTACGTGGAAACATCCTGCCACAAAAGGCGGATCAATATACTTTAGGTTTTTATGCCGGCTTTACAAACATAACATTTACTGTTGAGGGCTTTTATAAAAAGATGGACAATGTTGTTACCTATAAAGACGGTCATGGCTCTAATGACATAATTAAAAGTTATTCTCAAAGAGACCAACTTTGGGAACAGTCAGTTGAACAAGGAAAAGCAACATCAAAAGGAGTAGAATTTTTTCTTGAAAAAACTTCAGGGAGGTATACCGGTTGGCTTAGTTATACTCTTTCAAGTTCAGTTAATAAATTCCCCGAAATGAACAATGGTCAGGAATTCTGGTCCCCTTTCGACCGAAGACATACGATTAATGTTAACGGTTCAATTCCATTAGGGAAAAAGTGGAAAATGAATGTTAACTGGCAATTTTTATCTGGTCAGCCAATAACGTTGCCAAAAAGTTTATATCTAATAGATAACGTCAGTTTAATTGATAATCATAACTTTCAATGGGACGAACCAACTCTGGTATATATGTATGGTAAAAGAAATGGTGATAGAATGAAGGCGATACATCATTTAGACATTGGTTTCAGGAGGAATGTCAAATTTAAATTCTTCAGAGGGAGCATAGAATTTGGAGCATATAATGTTTATAACCGAAAAAATCCCTATTACTATTATGGTAAAATTGATAGCCTTGAGGATGGCAGCATAACTGGTGCAATAAAGTCAGTTTCCCTTCTCCCAATAATTCCATATTTAAATATAAAGTGGCTTCCGTTTCATAAGTAACTTGCACCTGAATTCTGTATATGCTTCTCAAATAGAAAATCAAGCTTCTTTAATAAAATCCCAATAACATTGTTACCTCCTCACTATTCCATAAAAAATTACATGCAGCAAATATTCAATTCGTTGGCAAGGGATGGATAAGTCGTTTTCTCAGATTCGCAGAGTTTTTAATCACGATGGGTTAATTCCCCTCCTCTAGGGGAGTATTTAAAATTATTGCATACATATACCTCTAGCCTGCGTGGCAATTGCGATAGACGTTTTAAGACTGGGTTTCTGACCACTTATGTTTCTTGTGTTGAGGCAGAACCGGAAGTTCCCCATTGCAGCATACTGAGACAGAAGCTCAATAGCAGGAGCAAGGACTGCGATGGATGCAGCCCCTGCTGTTTTTATGAGTTGTAGGCGGTTAATTATTTTTGGAGGATGATTAATTTTTTATTTCATCTTTGGTGATCACCTTCGGGTCGTTATAAAGAGTACGTATAATATCCGCAGTATTATGGGTCCAGGGAAAATGGGCCCATACCATAAACCATGCCCATTGCGGTTGCTGCTTCAAAATTTCGGGTGTGGGGACATTTCCTACTTCGCCTAAGGAAATCAGTTTTCCTTTACCAAGTTTGACCAATTGGTCGTGATGCGATTGTTTATAATCGTTATTATAAACATCGGCTGCAAGAATATCGACATAGGTATCGCCCGGATAAAATAGCTCATAGGCATAAGCCTCATCGTTTTTCAAGTCGCGCGGAGCATTGGTATTCCATACCCAAATTAAATTATTCAACTGGTGATAATTGACATAGCGGTCGAACATCATTTTCCAGAGCTTTTGAATGCCTTCGCTACCCGGGCGGTTACCATACCAGAACCACATGCCGTTCATTTCGTGATAAGGACGCCAAAGCACCGGAATATTCGCATCGCGGAGCTTTTTCAGAAGTTCAGCCCGCTGGTCAATCTTGTAAAGCAACTGATTATAATATTCGCTTTGTGGGGTAATTATTTTTTCCCATTGTTCATCGGTAACCATCCCTTTTACACTGCCAGCATAGCCTAAACTATCGTGATCAAAGGGCTTTACCTGGTGATACATCAACGTAATAATCGATCCATTTTTATACTGTTTGATAGCTTCCTGCACCAATTCATCACTTAGTTCTGAAATATCTGTTCCCCAGATGGCTGGATACTTGCCGGTCATCGATCGGATACTGTCGGATGATCGGGTATATTCACCCGGATAGTTATGCTGTCCCGATAAAATGCTTTTGCCCTGAAGGGTATAAAGATATTTTAACAGCGCCTTTGCCTCCGGCGAGGCGTTTTTATTAACCGGATTTTTAAAACTTTGAGAGGTAAGCGGTTGATAAAAACCGGTTAGCCATATCAGGAGAACTAATTGTAACATTATTTTTTTAATCATATCTTATTTTTTTAATGATGGATGTTAGAGTCTTCTCCGAAAAGTTTTATACCCTTAATCCCCCATTTGGGTGACTTTAAATTCAATGATTTTCAGATGGCTCCCAGGAGGGCTGATGGGTAAAACAGATGAAAATCATTGAATTTTGACTTTTCGGAGTGGATACATGTTTCGTTGTTTGAATTTTTTATACTTTGCAGTTCGGCGTAGTTTCAAACAACGCCGAACTGCAAGATATGTAAGCCTGCCAGGATAATAATTCTATGCTCTTTAAGCCAACTTCGTAATGTTAGAACGTCAAGTTCTTGAGATAGGCACCGCTTGATTTCAGACAAGCCATACCGTCGGGACAGTTATCGCGTTCTACAATATAGTGCTCAATACCCTGATTCGCAGCTTCCCTGAAAATAGTTGGGAAATCGATAATGCCGCTTCCGGGGCATTCAAAATCCTGAGCTGGTCCCTGAGCCATATCTTTCACGTGAAGAATTTTAATCCGCCCGGAATGTTTTTTTAGAACCCCTAAAGGATCGGCATCGCCTTTTACTACCCAATAAATATCCAATTCACATTTTACGAGGTCTTTGTCGGTATTTTTCATTAAATAATCAAAGGGAAGGCCATCTTCCATTGCGATAAACTCTTTGTTGTGGTTGTGCCAACAAAAAGTAAGCCCGTATTTCTTCACCATTTCGCCTATTTTGTTCAGCATCGCGGCACTTTGTTTGCAATTCTCGAGGGTAAATGGGCCGCCTGTTAGCCAGGGCCAATAATTAATCGCATACTCCACCTGCAATTCAGCAAGACTGTCGAGATTTTTCTTTAATTCATCCGTCTTGTCGGTGAAATTTATAAATCCGGCAAAAGGCTTAAGCCCGATGCCTTTGCAGTATGAAAGGAAGTCTTGAGCAGAATCGCCCAGATAACTGCCGACTTCAATTTCAGTAAAGCCAAAGTCTACTGCTTTTTTTAGGGCAGCTTTCCAATCTCCTTTCAATTCCTTGTGGATGAGACCTTCTATAAATCCTATTTTTTTAAGCTTTTGACTTCCTGAAGCTGCAAAAATACCTGACTCCATTGTCATTAATGAAGCAGCAGCGAGGGAACTGGTTGCTATAAATTTTCGTCTGTCGATCATAATGTTAAATTTTTAAAATTTAGGTAAGGTCCATGGTGCCCGGTATTCGGGAGTGATAAGTTTGTTTGCTGCTGCGCTGTTGGTGAATTGGTTTTTCTCGTCGTCCCACAATAGAAATGGCTCTCCCACACGGGCAGCGATATTGGCTATGTGCACATGCAATGCGGCAGCACGGCCTATTTCAGGGGGACAGGCATTTTTTTGTCCCGATTTGATACAATCAAGGAAGTTACGAACATGTTCGTTGTGCGATTCTTTACCATCGAGGAATTTAAATTCCTCTGCTTTATTCTTCTTATTGTCATCATCCCATTCAGGAAAGACATTAATTTTCGACCGGTTGGCTACGATGGTAGCATCATCACCCACAAAAGCAAGGCCATACATCATATCATAAGGACCACGTTGCACGCCGGCAGTCATGTCCCAGTTAATTACAAAGTCATCTTTTGGAAAGGTAACAGACATGGAATCGAAGGTTTCTCTTGCTTTCTTTTCGTGATAAGTATTTGCGCCGTATACTAGTACTTTTTCCGGAGCTTTAACAATGTCTTTTGTCCAAAGCGCCATATCAAGCAAATGAACGCCCCAGTCGGACATCAATCCTCCACCATAATCCCAATATAGTCGCCACCATCCATGAAACCGGTTCGCATTAAAAGGTCGTTTTGGAGCTGGCCCCAGCCACATATCGTAATCTACTCCTGCTGGTATTTCTCCATCGGGAACTGCATCTGGTCCAACGCCATAATTGAAATTTGCCCAAATATTAATTTTGCGTAGTTTGCCAATTTTGCCGGTTTTAATTAGTTCCATCGATTTCTGAAAAATAAAACCGGAGCGCTGTTGTTGTCCTACCTGAACAACCTTTTTGTAATAATTAGCTGCTTTTACCATGATATTGCATTCGGCAATGGTGTTGGCCATGGGTTTTTCGACATAAACATGCTTTCCGGCCTGTAATGCATATACGGTAATAAGGCAGTGCCAATGGTCGGGAGTTCCGATAATGACTGCATCAATATCCTTTTGTTCCAGCAATTTTCTGAAATCCTTATAAAGTTTGGGTGTTTGGTTAAAGGTTTTTTGAATTTCGGCAGCACGCTCGTTTAATACTTTTTCATCGATATCGCACATGGCTACACAAATTGCATCGGGGAATCCCAGGTGGTGCTTGAGGATGCCAAAACCCATGCTGTTACAACCGATTAATGCAACATTCACCTTATCTCCTGGGGCTACAACCCTTGCCCATGCTTGTGAAGGGAGCATGCTTGCCAGACCAATTCCGGCTGAAGCCAATGTTGTTTGTTTAACAAATGTTCTGCGGTTCGTTTCCATAAATAAGCGTTTTATGTTAGTAGATTTAGATCATTGTATAATTACTTTAATTATTTCAAACCACGCATCTTTCTCAATTTTTAAAAGGTATAATCCTGGAGCAACTGAATCTAAGTTCATATGGGCAATTGTGGCACCATTACCATTCAGCCTAATCCTTGTTTCCCCTTGAGCATTGAGAAGTGTTAAATTGCCGCCTATAGCATTTTTAGCTAAATAAACAGTCAAGTTACCACTTTTTGAAGGATTTGGGAAAACAAGACTATGTTCTTTTACCCCCTTGTTATTATCATTCCCAAGCTTGAACCCGGAAACATTGTTGAAGGCATCCACTGCGATAACTGTTATATTGTTGAGGTTTGCCGGATTGTAGTTTTTGAGGGTTACAGAGAGCGGTTCGTTCGCTAAAACGGTAGCCAGCGCGCCGGAATTGTCCGATATACGGTAATGGGTAACGGCAACATTATCGGTAGCTGCTTCCCAGGTGATAACGGCGTCATTGCCAACCATCGATTTCTGTATGTTTCCGGGAGAAGACGGACCAGACATATCTTCTATTATGCCAGTGATTTCATAGATTGCCTGTAATTTTGGGGTATGCATGTTTTCCACTTCCTCGGTTGCTCCCCAACTTCCATAACGGGTAAAACTACTGCATAATACAAAATACATGGATAAATCGCCAGCTATATCAGGATTTGCAAACCAGTTATCTTTTAAATCGCGCATCAGGACACTTTTCATGCCTGCATTGCGGTTAGCGGCAATCCGGTTAGCGATATTGGACGGATCACCGCCACCATTATCGGGACCCGTTTCGTATTGCAGCATTCTGATCTTATAGATGTCTGCAATTTCTTTCAGGCCTTTTTTCCCTGAACCTGTTGTCCAGGCAGTTGGATTGTCGCGTTTACTACCAATACCCGCATTGCTGTTGTCCTTCATTTTCGAAAGAATCCCTTCCACGGTAGCATTATAGGAGGCGCCCTCGGCATTCACATAGGCAGCTCCTGCTAACCCATAAAAGCAGTTTTTTGCTGGACCGTATGCATACTCAAACCATTTAAGGATACAGCTGTAATAGGGAACCCAACCCCCAATTTGCCAGGCAAATACCGGTCTCACGCGTGTTTCGAACGACGAGCGGTTGCCGGGGCTAAAGGTTTCAACAAAAATATCGCCAATTTCTTTCAATCGCTTCACATAACTGCGGCCGCACCAAAGGCTGGTATCATTTTTATCGCATTCGCCTGCCTCGTCGTTTAACAGGGTTTGAACCCCGCTGTTTTTTTCAGTTTTCACTTCATCAATAGCTGCTTTGCGATTGTATTCGTATTGTTTAAATCCTCCGTTCCAAACTTCGTTGCTGTATTCAATATAAATTTTGCAGGAAGGGTTGGTTAGGCTGTCTTTAAATAATTTGGCGAGTTGAGTAATATAATCGTTGCTGGCTGCCACCGGAATGTTAATCCAAACATCTTTTCCGGTAATGTTGGCCAACTCAATTACATATTCCCAAGGTGCCACATCTTTAAACAGAGGCTGAGACGGCAGTCTTCGGCTGTTCCACTCTGTCTTTTCAGGAAATGTCGGGTTACTATTGTTCGTGCCGGTGAAATCCATAAAGCGTATGGCTGGGAAATGCGAAACAGCGTTAATATATTCCTGCCGGTAAACATCGTTTGGGCGGTTATGGTACCCGGGCCTGAGAAGTTTGATATCGGTAACACCTGTATTTAATGCACTTGCTGCCGTACGTCGTGTATTGGAGAAGGAGAGGTTTACCAGCCATTTGTCGCGTTGAACAACCAAATCGAGGGTCGTAGTATTGGAAACTTCGTCATACACCTGGTTCTGAAGCAACACAGGATCTCCGGTACTGGTAACCGCAGCTTTTCCTTTAAAGGAAAGCTTATAGGTTCCCGACATCAATGCCGGAACAAATTTGTAGGGGTCGTCCACCGAACCTACCCAGGGGCAGCAGGGACGCATATCGTAAACGATTACAGTAAAATTATGTTCGGGATATCCATTTGCATCTACCGATGTTTGATCGAACGAACGCATGGTTTTGCCGGCATCGGTAAATTCCATGCCAAAGCCACCAATACCTCCTAATCCAATACCGATTTTATCGGGATAGGTTTGGGAAAATAAGCTAGCAGAAAGCAGGGTAAGCAGGATATAAAGGGTTAGGTTTTTCATTTTTTTTGTATTAAAATTTGACAAATTGGTTACCGGGTTTGAGCTTTAGTATTTGGTTTCCCCAGATAAAACTGGCAGCTATACCTTCTGGTACGGAGATTTCACCTTCTAATTTTAAATTACTGCGCTTCAGATTAAGTTCAATTTTTCCCAGGTGATGCGGATAGGAGGCCCTGAGCTCAGTAAGTTCGCCAAAGGAAGGGGCAATTTCGACTGTTTTGTGCCCTGCTGAAGTTGGCTTAATTCCGCAAACAGTCCGGAAAAAGAAGTAGTTTGGGGTGCTGCTCCAGGGATGGCACTCGGAGCGTTGGTTCTCTTCGCCCCATTCGAGCGGAACTTCGGCAAAAGTTGTCATTCCGCGATTTTTCATCAGGCTCCACTCCGAAATTTCGGACATAAACCGATCCTGAAAACCAGTTTTATTCATTGCTTCGAAAAGATATAAATGCAAAAATAAATCAACCTGGCCAAACCAGTCTTTAGGCTCAAGTAACTTCTGCATTAATTGTCTGGCTTCACTTTCGGTAGTTGCTTCGGCCAGAATTGCCAGGAGGTTTGTAATTTGACTTACTTGATTGTTATCGGGCGATTCGGTATAAAAACCATCCTGATTTTTACAAAGCTGATTGATTGCTTTGCATATTTGGTCTGCCCTGGAACGAAATTCTGCCGCTAGGTTTGTTTTTCCCAGATAGTCATAGATATCGGCAGCATGTCTCAATGTGTAGGCATAATGTAACGAATAAAGCGTATTATTTCCTTCGTAAATAGCAGGTGGTTCTCCGTTTTTATAATGGCGGGGCCATGCCAGCGCTCCCCACCAGTCAATTTTACCCAGCAAACCATTGGGTTGCCGGCGTTTTTCGAACCAGTCGATTACACTATAAATTCCCAGTTCGAATTGTGCAATAAACGCTTTATCATCATACCAAAGCATATAATCGTGAACCTGATCGATCCAGATAAGCGAATACGAAGGAATGATGAGGTGGAACGGGTTGGGGTAACATGCATACGTTAGTCCTTCGGGAATGCGCGACTGATCGAACTGTATCAGGGCATTCCGGGTAAGGCGGTCATCACCCGAAAGTGTTAGCATCGAAAGGTTATGTACCCGCGAATCGCCAGTATATTGCATTTGCTCATAAGCAGCATCTGAAAGCAGCATATCCTGTGCACAGATGCTGATAGTGCGCCAACCGGCCTCCATCATCCACGCTGTGTTAGGGTCATTGGTTTCGAATTTGGCTTTTAACGAAACAGGAGCGTTGCAGGCAACATGGTAGTATTTTTCTATGGTGAGCGGTTCTTCCCTGGTCTCAATGTCGAGTTGAATAAAGCGGAAGGGACGGATGTAAGTTGGTTTAAACAACCTGTTCTTACCCCCATCGGGAATAAAAACATCCTTAATTCCTACCAGATGCTTACCCTCAATATCGTTTCGGTTTCCTTTGGGAGAATGATTGGCAACAATCATATTCTCGGCGTACATAACCTGAATCCGGGCATTTTTGCCATCGCTGACCAGCATTTCGGGATAGCCCATTGTTTCATAGGATTGGTCGATCAGTATTGTTACTTTTTTATAGGCAGGGATTTGCAGACTTCCCTTTTCTTTCAGGAAGGCATCATTTTTTTCAATACCGGTCATTTTTCTAATTTCGGTAAAGGGAACTTTCGTTTCTTTTAGTAATCCTGTTCTTCTGGGAATTAAAAGTTTTCCACCACCATACAAAATGCCTCCGGCAAATTGCTGGTCGCGCCCTCCGGCAATGTCGCACAATTTGGCAGGAAGCCATGCGGAGTCGTTAAATTCTGTCTTTTCCCATCCCCAGGGATACGTCTCAGCCCGGATGCTATCTGTAGGATTACCAACATATAACCCGAAATCGATAGTACTCCGATCGGTCATCCATTCTACAATTTTAGGACTGTATGCTTCATTGTGAATACATTTCCAGCTTCCACCCGCTGTATTAATAAGCTTTTCGGCTTCCGAGTCCCCCTGCATAATAAAGGATGTCATTTGCGAAAAGTATGTAAAGGAGCGTTTGGGGCCCCAGTTTACGACTTCTGCCGCGATGGTGTTTTTGCCTGAATTAAGGAATGGAGCAAGGTCGATGGTTTCGTAAAACCAATGGGAAATATCGCCCCTGGCCGGTCCACGAAGTATGTAACGGCCGTTTACAAACAATCGGTAGTGATTGTCGGCTGAAACATGGACGATAAATTTCGGAGGCTTTGACCCAAGATCAAAATTCTTTCGGAAAAGAATTACTGCATGCGCTTGGGGTTCGGCAGTTGGATGCATGATCCACTGGGCGGTCCATTTTACTTCCTGCGCAAAGGCGGAAGCTACCCAGAAAAGAAATATCAGGAGAAAAAGTAGTTTATTTAAAAGGTTCATCATTCAAATTAGTTAGGTGTTTTTTCAGATCAGTTTCTACCCTATTGCAATACCAGAACTTTCTTTCGGAAAGGAATCGGGTAAGCGGTGATATATGCCTCCGGATGTAAATCGAGCTGGGCTTTATTTAACCCAAGCACAAAAGCTTCCATCTCTTTTCCGACCATTTCTTTGCTCAACGGGAGATAATAGGTGTAATTCTTACCCGATGCGCGAACTCCCACTTCCCAGGTATTACTTTTAAAAGACGGGGCCCTGTCGGGGCAACCTATATATTGAGCCTCAAATTTGGCGCCGGCAAAAGCTCCTTCAATGCCATGCTCTCCATTAACAGCAATACACAGGTAACTTCCTTCTGGGATTTCGTCGAGGATAAACTTTAGAGACCATGCTTTTTGCGCGGAAAATACCAAATCGTTTTTCCAATGGTTCACTATATAAGGTCTGAAAAGATTGGAGGCCCTCCATGCCGACCGATCCACCTGTTTCCCGTTTTTATAGCCAATTACTTCGGTTATCCTTAAAGGTGCCGGTTGCAGTTTTACAAAATGAACTGATCCGGAAGAGGTTAAATTTATATTCATGGATTTTCCTGCATAAAACAACACTTCCTTCCATGTTTTAAGGTCGTTGGATACTAAGGCATATTCCCCTTCTTCCGATTTTAACGGTTGAAGTGAAAACTCATCAATTGTTGTAATAATAAGGGAATCGAGCTCCTGGGATTTTCCAAAATCAAGACGGAAAGCAGCTTTCTCGGGATCAAATCCCCCCCAGCGCATATTCACTGAGAATGCAGTGTTAAAATCGCCATCAAACAGGTTTTTGTCCCATAACTCGCGTTTTACAAACATATCCTGATTAAAAAAAGCGTCTCGGGCAGCTTGTACCTGAGGTATAGCGGTTTCACCCGATCGTTTAAGTTCCCGCACTTCCAGGGCATTGTTATTGGCTGCAAAACAGGTCGATTCATAGATGGTTTCCGCATCGCCCGGAACATTGCATACAGCCATCTCTCCAATTTTCCGGTGGAAAAAATTTTTTAGTTTTTCGCCTTCAAAATGAATCGAAACAGCTTTTCCTCTTAGCAATTCAGGAATTTTTGCGCCATCGAGGGTCGCTGATTTGAACTTTGAAACATCACCCGTTAGTTTGATCTTTTTATCCGATCCGGGCAATCCCAAAAGCTGAATTTCCATAGGTTTGCCGGTAATATCAGTCACTACTTCGTAGTCAATTCCTTCAATTCCAATTTCCTTTTCGAGTTTGGGATCCGAAAGTTTAATGAGGCAGGAGCGAAAGGGCAATACCTCTATGTTGACAGATGAACCGTAGGAGAAATTGCCATGTATTTTTTCAGTTGGATGGTACGATTTTACCTGGATGTTTGCCGTATTCCTGAGGCCAACAGATTCATCTAATTTCACCGTATAGTTAACCGGATTCCAGCTCAGGTTTCGCAATGTAATAAACCGGGTACGATCGTCGCCCCGCGAAACAGCATTTAATCCGTATGTTTTTTCGGGAAGGATAATTCCCGAAACCAGGATATTGCGATATTGACGATGAAGATTAAATATCCGGGCGAGTTTTGGACATTCATCATCTCTTAGCAACCATGGATTTCCATAAATTTCCGGTGCAAGAATCAGATTTCGGTTAAATGCCTGAAGGATTAAGTCGTCTTCCCAATAATCCAAACAAGAGGAGAGACAAACTCCATGGTCTTCGGTAAGTCGGGTAAGTTTCGGAGGGATTTCCCGTGCCAGTGCTTCTACCCGATGATGAGGAGCAGTGACAGCATTTGCCATGTGGACATCGATATAGGTTTCGGCTCCGCCCAATAAGAAAGTGGTAGAATGCGCTGTTCCTTTGCTGCCCAGGTTAAGCCGATGGTTTAACAAGACCAGATTTGGTGAATATTTCCTGCAATCGGTCATCATACGATCGAATGCCTCATATTTTTCAGGACGAAGCTGACCGCATACGGCATCCATTTTGAAAAGCTCAAAGTGAAAATCGCGGCACAGGCTAACCATGGTTTCTGTTCGCAGCTTCTCTTCTTCAGGTGTATTCCCAAAGCCATCGGGGCCACCCCAAATTCCAAGCCGGGTTCCTATCGAGGAAGCTTTATCTGCTATCGGGCCAAATCCTCCCGGAAATTGACGTTTGAACCGGTCCGAGTTTAAATTTCCATAGAAACCCCTGCCATCAATAGCTCCAGCATCAAAAGCATAAATATCTAATTTCATTCCGTACTTTTCGTTCAGCCATTTGAAAAATTCAAGATTAATCAGGGATTGCTTGGTAGTGGTTCCTTCGTTGGTGTTATTGATCCATGAAAAATATTGCGATCGTGAAGGAGTGTTTTGATCTGCTCCCGGATATACTTTTGGCACTTCCTGAGCAAAGGATGTAATTACGGATAAGAGCAACAAATAAGAAACTAATAGTGGATATGTAAATTTCATAATTAATTAGATAAATAGTTTTTTTCTTTGCGAACAGCTTTAAGTTTCAATTTACCAATACAGCAACACGGTTTCCGTTTAGGTGCTTAATTGTTAGAATTCCACCTTTTTCCAGTGGTTTCCAGTTCCAGCCTTCCAGCTCCAATATATCTGTTTCGGGAATTTGCTTTTGATTAATCAGTACTAAAGATGGTTTCGTTGTCATTCGGATAACTTCAGTCGATTTTTCATCGAATGTCCGGTAATGAATCAGGGTATTTTTCACTTTATCGACCGGAACCTCAGGCACCAGAAACTTGTTTATTGAAGGTGGATATTCCATCAATTGAATCACCGATGTTGAGCTTAGTAAATGATTCTGTTCAGTGGGAGCTAATTCGGGACAAAAAGCCATAGCCCGCAAATAATGGCGAACGTAATCTCCATATCCATCGGTCATCCAGATTTCGTCGCGGGGATAACAATTTTTCCCATCGTTGTCCACCATATAGGTAGCCCAGTTTAGCTGCCGGATGGCATTTTTGACAGTTGATTGATCACCTGTAAGGGCTGCATATTGTAATTCGGCCGATGCCTGGCGTGAACTGTGACTGTTTCCAGGGGTTTGGTAAGCTGTTTGTTCGTTTACCACTATAACCCCATATTTCTCCCATTCTTTGTTCCCCAGTTTTTCATATACCCAATTAAAAATCCCTTTCACTTCTGTTTTCCAATTTGGGAAATATTCAATATGGTTCATCATAAACTGGGCAAAAGTGATGGCGTTGATTTGTGTGTCGCTCCAACCGGGGATATCTTCAAAAAAGGGGCCCCACTTATTGGTTTTCAGGGGATATATTTTCATCCAGTTTAGCAGTAAGTCAAACGCTTTTTGATATTGATCGGTGTCGCCCGTTTTTAATTCGATCAGCTGTAGGAATAACTCCATGGTTCCGGACCAGTTACTGGTATAACCGCTTAATTGATCGTCCTGGCCGGAGCCGGAGTTGTGTTTCAGTTTGCCGATTTCGCTGGTATTGGCATTAACTTTAAAAGGCAAGGGTGAATTATCGTTGTCGCCTGGTTTTATATGCATTGCCAACGTATTGGCAATTTTTATGGCGGCATCGAGGTAACGTTTATCGGTAATGTTTGGGTAGGTAATGGTATTGGTTATTTTGTACAATTTCACCAGCTCCAGTCCGAACGATCCGGCTTTGTCGGGTTGAGTAAAATTTGGGCCAATCACCATATCGCCATCATAAAATCCCGAATAAATCAACGTGTTATAAGGATACGGAATGTTTGGCCAGATGGCAGATGTGGGGGAAAGGGAATGACTGAGGTAATAGTCGGCTATAAATTTCATTTCTTCTTTCACTGCTTCATCACCCGAGTAACCGTAAAGCAGGTTAAACGATGACAATGCCATGGCAAACTGGTCACCACCAACTCCACGGCGGTCGTTAAAATCGCTTCGCCAAACCTGATGGTTCATGTAATACGGTAAACCATTTTTATCCTTTCGCATGGTATTCCAAAAGTTCCAGGTAGCATTAATCACAAAATCGTACGACTTTCCTAAATCTTGCGCATACCAGGGAATAATGGATTTTGAGGCTGCATCAACCTGAATAGGATGATACAATAACTTTTCGTTTGTAGTAACAGGTTTTCCGGTTTGAGTAAAAGCCTGGACCGCTATTACACTTAGAATGCTGCTGCAGAGAATTTTTTTGAGTTTCATAACTTGATCATTTTAGGGTAATAATAGCATTGATGTATGTATTCTGAAGTTCCGGATTCACTAAAAATTCTACCCTGATAGGAATTTCATGCGATTTCCCGGCAGGTATATTCTTTGTTAAACCCAGTCCAACATTCACCAGGGCTGCTTTATCGGCATAAAATCCTTTTCCGGTTGTCATTCCGGCAAAAGCGGAGGCTTTGAATAAGTTAAACTCCTTTTCGTATTTTACTTCCAAATACGAT
>JAIFLU010000291.1 GCA_020048915.1 Bacteroidota bacterium
AATATTTCGTCGTTGTTGGCCATCAGTCGCAGGTTATTCATGTCGATGGGCGGAATTGTTTCATTTGCCATTTCGGAACCCGAACCGGTTGAAGCATTTCCAGAGATTATTTTAAACTCACTTAAAATTATTTCCAGCAGTTCCCTTTCGGAAAATGGCTTTACTAAAAATCTTATTATTCCTGTCTTTTTATACTTTTCAGCATCATGGGCTAAATTGTCGGCAGTAATGGCTATAATTTTGGTTGCTGGCGAAAAACTTCTGATTTCACTTGCGGCATCAACCCCACTTTTCTTAGGCATTCGTATATCCATTAATATCAGGTCAAATACTGTTGTTTTGGCTAATTCAACAGCTTCTATCCCATTTGTGGCAACTTCGTGTTTTATTCCCCATTTTGTTAAAATAGTAATGAGTAAAAAACGATTATATTCTTCGTCGTCGGCAATTAGCACCGAAATGCTTCTTAGTTCATCGGGTATGAATGGAGTTTCTAAATCTTCTATTGAACCGGAAGGTTTTTGATGTGAAATTTTATAGGGGAGGGTACACGTAAAAGTAGTTCCATTACCAGGTAAGCTGCTAACCACAATCGAACCTCCGAGAAGTTCTGCCAGGCTTTTAACAATAGAAAGTCCGAGTCCGGTTCCTCCGTATTTTCTGTTAGTACTATTATCAGCCTGGGTATAATCGTCAAAAACGATTTTTAATTTATCGGGCGCAATGCCTATGCCTGTGTCGGATACACTGATTTTTAAAACTATTTCGTCGTTGGTCCTGGCAATCGATTCAACCTTTACACTCACCTCCCCCTGTTCTGTAAATTTTATTGCATTACTGAGAAGGTTGAGCAAAATCTGTCTTAAACGTGTTGGGTCGCCTAAAAGTAACGTGGGAGTGTTTTTATCGATAGAGCAGGTTAAATTCAGGTTTTTTTGGTTAGCTATGGTTTTGTTGAGAGAACATATTTCCTCAATTAAGTTAGTCGGATTAAATGGGATTGCCTCTAATGTCAGCTTTCCTGCTTGAATTTTCGAAAAGTCGAGAATGTCATTCACAACATTCTTCATGTATCCGGCAGCGTTTTTAATGATGGTGAGCTGCTCTTTCAATTGATTGTCCATCGGATGCTGGAGCAACTGTTCTGTCATTCCGTGAATCGCATTCATAGGACTTCGCAATTCGTGGCTGACATTTGCCGTAAACAGTTCTTTTGCTTTAACCAGGTTTTCAGCTTGAATATTCGCTAGCTTTAATGCCTGCTGCGAAGCTTTGGTTTTTCGGCTATAGTTGAAAATTATGTATAAGGCCGAAAGGAGCATAATAACAGCAGCTATGCAGAAAAATGCAAGCCATTTATAGGTTTGTTTGGCCAATAAGTCGGCTTCGATGCTTTTGAGAAGTAACGATTCTGTTTCGCGTTGTTCCAGTTGCAATACATAGAATTGCAGTTTTGTGCTCAGTTCCCAGTTCTTTTGGAGCAGTTGGCGCTCCAAGTCATCCTTTTCATCTTTTTTTTGTTTAAGTGTTTCTTCAAGTTTTACTACTTCAAGCTGCATCTCAGTTTCCTGAATTTCTTCCTGTTTTTTTGCAATTTGAATTTCTTCTTTACGTTTAAAAAAACGTCTTAAAACACTACTTTTCTTAACAATACTGGTATCACTTGTTTTTTTTTCCAGGGTTTTATAAAAATCCGAGAAAACTTCTTTTTCAATTGGGTGGGAGTGGAGCTGTAAGATTTGATCCCAAATAATCAGTTTTTCCTCAATTAGCCGGCTTACGGCATTAATTGTGATAATTTGGGTAGTATCATTTCCCTGGAGGTCTATCAGGTTTTCAATTTTTTTATCGACGGTAGTGATAATATCATTATAGGGACGCAAATACTTAGGTTCGTGGGTGAGTGAGTAAAGCCTCACACTGCTTTCTACCTCCGCTAAGGATGCCGTAATTTCTTTCACCTTTATCAGCTTATAATCGGGACGGGTTTCCTTATAAATAGACGAAACAATTTGCGACAGGTTTTTGTACGACAAATACCCTGTCGCAAATATGGCGGCAACAATGATTATAACTAATGCTGTAATCTGAATTTCAATAGCTAGCCTTTTCATACGACGCAAAACGCAATATTAGGCAATATATTGCCAAAAACCTACCAGGCGCCCAGGATGACCCCCATTACAGCGAAATAAACGATAAAATAAGAAGCGTCAATCAGAAATAATTTGAATGTTTTTCGGGCAAACAAATAATTTGTACCCAATGCTGTAGCAATCCAGGCAATTCCAACTAGAAGACCAGCGATTAAACCAAAATCCCAGGTGGCCGATTTGCCGATAAACATTTCGAGCACTACCGCCGCAATAAAATTTAAGATAAATGCACCTCCAAAAATCAAGGGCATGTTGGTATTCTGAATTTCTTCGTTGCTGAGTTTAAGCTCTTTTTGCCAGACAGTTCCAAATAAAAAGGGAGAATACCACAATCCTCCAATGGCAAATGCAGCTATTGTAGCAACAATAACCGACACCCAGTTAATCTCTGCAAAAGCGGTTGCTAAGTTCATAATAGTAGGTTTTAAATGTTGTTTTTTTGTTAAAGATGAAATACGTATTTTAGCTTTAACAATCATAGATATAAAATGGTTAATAGTTGGTGGAAATTGTCGAAACTTCTCAATAAATCTTTTGATGTTTTTTAGGCTGTTTGCAAGTTGTTGTTTTATTGGATTGCAATATTAATTAATAGATAATTAGGATATTACTTAAAAAATAAAAGGTATGTTGTGGAAAAATCGAAGGCAAAGTGGGAATATTGAAGATAGAAGAGGGGGCGGCACTGGCAAAATAGCTATCGGGGGCATTGGGACTATTGTTATCGCTTTAATAGTTTGGGCTATGGGAGGAAATCCTTTGGAATTTTTGCAAACGGCAAATGTTGGCCAGTCAACTGAGAATGTGTCAACAGATGTTTCTGAAAGCGATACCATGGCGCAGTTTGTATCGGTTGTTCTCGCCGAAACAGAAGATGTTTGGGATAGTATTTTTCAGGTATCAGGACAATCGTATCAGCAACCCAAATTGGTGATTTTTAGCGATCAGATTCAGTCGGCCTGCGGATTTGCAAGTGAAGCCAGCGGACCTTTTTATTGTCCCGGCGATGCCAAAGTTTATCTTGATATGGGCTTTTTTAACGAGATGAAAACCCGGTTTGAAGCTCCGGGAGATTTTGCCATTGCCTATGTGATAGCGCACGAGGTTGGCCACCATATTCAAAACTTGCTGGGGATTCTGGATAAAGCCCAAAAACTGAAAAGTGAAACCGACGAAATTGGTGCCAATAAAATTCAGGTAAAGGTGGAATTGCAGGCCGATTTTCTGGCCGGGGTATGGGCGCATTATGTTCAGAAATACGATAATATTTTAGAGGAGGGAGATATTGAAGAGGCCATGAATGCTGCAAATGCCGTGGGTGACGATCGTTTGCAAAAAAAATATCAGGGAACAGTGGTTCCGGATGCATTTACCCACGGTACCTCAGAGCAACGAATGAAATGGTTTATGAAAGGATTTAAAACAGGAGACTTGGATCAGGGAAATACTTTAAGTTTGGATAAGTTGTAGTAAGACTTTCTTGAAAAAAGACTTTCCAGGTTTCTGAAACCTGGGAAGTCTAGTAAAAATTGGAGATAAGGGTAACAAGCCAATCAAACTTAAACTGGTTACAACCCCCCAAAATCAATATCTTTAAACAGCATACTTGGCGATTGCCAGGAAGAGTATGGATATGGATCGTTTCCAAGGTCTGCCAGTGCCGACCAGAATGTCAAAGCATTTCCCGATACAATCATTTCGTTTACCGGTTGGGTAAGCTGGCCGTTTTCGATTAACATCCCCTGCACTCCATAAGAGAAATCGCCGGTTGTAGAATTGGAATTCCCTCCATTAAAGCCATTCACCAAGATGCCTTTTTCTGTTTTCTTAATTAATTCCAGCAGGCTGGTGTTTCCAATAGTTAACAGCAAATTAGTTGCATAACCGGTGGTTGGTTCCATATTGAGTTTTTTCCCATAATAATAGTCGATGTAATAGTTTTTCAAAACGCCATTCTCAATCATCGTTCTTTTTTGAGATGCTATACCATCGCCATCATAAAGCTGAGAGCCCAATCCACCAATCAGCAGCGGGTTGTCTGTTATGGTAAGCTTATCGGAGAAAAGTTTTTCTCCTAATTTCTTATCGAGGAACGATCTTTTTTGGTGGATTGAACTGCCATTCATTGGGTTAATAAGCATACCAACGGCCCTGCCAGCAACTTCGTTCTGAATAATTAAATCGTATTTACCGGAAGCAACCTTCTTTTGTCCGATTCGTTTTAATGTGTTTTGTGCTGCTTCTATACCAATTGCTTCGGGCGTAGGAAGCGTTTTGTAGAATCTTGAATTGACGCCTTTCCAATCTTCCGGACGGCTGCCATTCGGGTCTTTTACCGACACGCTGGCTCCGATACTGTAAAAGGTAGATTCGTCCTGTCCTTCGAAACCATTACTTTGAACCGTAGCCGATTCATATTTCCCATCCGAAAAATAAGCTGTAACAGAAATGATTTTGTCGCTTTGCGATAAGGCAGCTCCTTCTATAGTTTCGGCTATTTTTATTTTTCCGGCGGGATCAATGGTAGCGTAGTTCTGGTCGTTCACATTCAGGTCTACTGCCAGTTTTTTATAGTATTTTGGGTCTGGAAGCATTCTGAATTCATCTTTAGCCAGGTATTTTGTGGCGGCAATGGCATCCAAAATAAACTTCTCCAGTTCGGGTTTTCGCAGGTCATTGGTCGATTGACCGGAATATTTATTGTCTACATAAATATCAATTCCCAGAGAATTGCTGGTAGATTCTAATAATTTATCGGTTTTTTTATCGCGGATTTCGATATTGACCTCGTGTTGGCGCGAAACATTTACTTTCACCTGGCTGGCCCCGTTTTTTAACGCAAAACTGCTGGCCCAATTGGCTAGTTCTAATTTATTATTGCTCATATAATGAATATTTTCTGGTAAATTAATGGATAATGAATAATTGGATAGTTGTTAACTGTTAATTCCACCAACTGTAATGCTGGAAACTTTAACCGTTGGGATGCCCATTGATACCGGGGCCCCCTGACCATTTTTTCCACAGGTCCAGGCTCCTTCTGAATTTTTCATATCGTTGCCAACCATAACAATATTGCTAAGCACTTTTGGTCCGTTTCCTATAATGTTCACATCTTTAATTGGACGTCCCAGCTTTCCATTTTCAATCAGATTGCCCGATTTTATATAAAAAGTGAAATCTCCTGCACCAATATTTACTTGTCCGTTGGTGAATTTTTCCGCATAAATACCTTTTTTCACGCTTGCAATAATTTCTTCAGGGGTATGCGGACCGTTTTTCATATAAGTATTCCGCATCCTTGGAATTGGCATATTGCGGAATGTGTCACGGCGGCCATTGCCGGTTGGCTCCACTCCATAATGTTTTG
This sequence comes from Bacteroidota bacterium, assembly GCA_020048915.1. Lineage (GTDB taxonomy): Bacteria > Bacteroidota > Bacteroidia > Bacteroidales > JAAUTT01 > JAAUTT01. The sequence goes on from JAIFLU010000291.1 coordinate 5,527, forward strand.
CGCTGATGCGGTCGTGCATATAACTTTTGAGAATTCCATTTTCGACTAAAACAGTTTCTTTACTTTCGTTGCCTTCATCATCAATATTGATGGCGCCCCTGTAATTCTGATTCATTCCGTTGTCGACAATTGTAACAAAGTTTTCGGCAACTTTTTGGTTTAATTTATCGCTAAAAATCGATGTTTTGATTCGGTTAAAATCGGCTTCGAAACCATGTCCCATTGCTTCGTGCAGCAATATTCCCGATTCTCCGGGGCCGAGTACAATTTCCATTTCACCGGCTTCGGGTTTTATAGCTTCAAATAACGATACTGTTCCGGTAACAGCTTCTTTGGCAATCCGGTCAATCATATTGTTGGTCAAAAATTCCATTCCCAAACGCTTGGAAATGTTCGATCCATTATTCTCCCGTTTCCCGTTTTGCTCAGCAGTGCAGCTGCAAAAAATGGTAACAAGGGGTTGGTAATCGAACGTTATCAGGCCTTCGGAATTCGCTATTAGTATATAGCTGGTTTCGTTCGATATGCCGGCACTGGCTTTAATAATTCTGTTATCCTGCTTAAAAATCTGATCGTTCAGTCTGTTGAGGTAAGGCATTTTAATGCCGATATTTGAAGTTTCCCAGCTTGTTTGAATGGGGTAATTTTCGCTATGTTTATAAAGCGAAAGTTTTACAGGCGATGCTTTTTTATTTGAATTTGCTATGGCTGCAGCAGTTTGAGCAGCTTGTTTCAATGTAGCCGGCGTTATCTCTTCAGTGTAAGAATACCCGGTTTGATCGCCGTTGAGAACACGTATACCTACTCCATAAATGATATTGGTATAGGCTTGGTTTACCTGTTTATCTTCCAGTCCAATATAATTTGATATGCGATGCTGAAAATACACTTCGCTAAAATCCCCACCGCGGGAGAGGCCTTCGGCAAGTACTTCACGGATAAGGGCTTCGGTTACCCCAAATCGGTTCAGGTAATCGTTTAAACCAGTATCAGCTGATTTTAACCCCAGGGCAAAATCGACATCGTTTTGTAAAAATGCAGGGATCATGGTGGTTGCAACAATCCCTTGTCCGGCATTAACTAAAAATTTTCGGCGTGATAATTCTTTCATGGTTAGAGGAGTATTAAAACTATGCCGGTTCGGTATGAATCTTCAACAGTTAGGTTTTTTAGGAGTGAAGAATTTATAAGAACAAACATAAGTTGTTGGTTGGTTGAGTAATATTTATGGAAATAAAAATAGGAAATATATAAAAGTAAGTCAATAGCAATTTTGCGAATAAATAGTCACGATTAGCTGTTGGTCAGTTTGCCTAAATGGTTAAAATTACTACTATTAAGCAAATTTTAACTTCATTCAAGCTGCTGGTAATATGTTTTACCTGCCATTAATAAAAAAAAACCATGAATAGGTGTCAACCGTATTCATGGGATAATGTGCTTTTCGGATAATTCAGTCCCTAATAAGAAAGAGTTTCTGCTTTTTATTTACGCGATTGCTTTTTTCGAAATTCTGGTTTGTAAATTTTGGGCCCCCTTCTTTTGACGAAAACCTGCAAGATCGGAGCGAGATTCAGATCCCAGCTTGAAGAAAGAAATCATGTCTTTTAGCTGATCGGCTTGACTGGTTAATTCTTCCGCACTGGTAGCAAGTTCTTCGGAGGCAGCGGCGTTTTGCTGTGTAACCTCGTTTAATTGCTGAATTGCATTGTTAATTTGGTCGGCTCCCGAATTTTGTTCCATGCTGGAGGCAGAAATTTCCTGCACTAATTTGGATGTTTTTTCGATATCGGGTAAAATTTTCATCATCAGCGTTCCGGTTTCTTCGGTGACTTTTACGCTGGAAGCGGAAAGAACACCTATTTCATCGGCCGAGACTTTGCTTCGTTCGGCTAATTTTCTCACCTCGGCGGCTACCACTGCAAAACCTCTTCCATGTGCACCGGCCCGGGCTGCTTCAACCGCAGCATTTAAGGCCAGAATATTGGTTTGGAAAGCAATGTCGTTGATAATGGTTATTTTATTGGCTATTTCTCGGATGGAGATTAGGCTTCCCTGTGCAGCCTGGCTGACTTTGCTTATTCCTGCTGTAGCTGTGAGGGCGATTTTTTCGGTTTGTTGCGAATTGTCAGTTGTTTGTTGAATATTTGAAACCATCTGCTTCATGGAAGATGTTACCTCCTCAGTGGACGAAGCCTGTTCAGAGGCACCCTGAGAAACCTGCTGGGCGGTAGAACTTATTTGCTGGCTGGCAGCGGCAATACTTTTTGAGCCATCCAAAATACCCAGCATCACTTCTTTAATTTTTGCCACAGCTTGGTTTAAAGCTTGGATTAGTTGCCCCACTTCATCTTTTTGGTCTACATCTATCTTTGTATTTAGATTTCCTTCCGAAAGGTCTATTGCAAATTGAAGGCCTTTGTTTACAGGGCCAGTTATTGCTTTTGTTATAAGAAACCCTAATGTAATGGAAATAACAATTGCAGCGAGGATGAAAACAATTAGTAAATTAAATGCTAAGGAATTGCGTTTGTCTGCCTGGATGTCGCTGTCCGCTGCATCCTTATCATTTGCAATAATAAGTTTATTCAGCAGCGCTTCTGCCTTACTGAATGGTTCTGCAATAGTAATCAGTGCAAAATCGCTCATTTTGGTATAGGTTTCCGGTAGTTGGTCATTTTCATATTCTTTGGTTATTGCAACATATTCCAAATGCAATTTCCACCAGTTCTCCCAGGCAGGAACAAATTCCTCCCAAAGTATATCTTCTTCTTCAGTCCGGGGAAGGGCTTCGTAGATTTTAAATGCCTCGTCAGCCCGTTTTTTTGCAGCATCAAAACGATCGTATGCAGCTTTTCGGGCATCTGCTGAGATATTTGTGGCTAAGAGGGCATTTTCACTACCATCTATTGCACTTTGTGCCTCGCTGATAGTTAGTATTGCCTGTATGCTTGGTAAGTATACAGTGGCCATTTCATCTTGCGAATTCATTACGCGTTTCATTCCCCAAATACCAATTATTCCCACTATTATTGAAATAAGGGTAATGAGAATAAAACTTCCAAATAGTTTTGTTCCAATCTTTACATCTTTTAAGTTCATCTTTTAAGCATTTAGATATTAGCAATTCATTGATGATATCGATCTCAGGCTTTGTTGGGGCTGATCGATTTCTATAAAGATAAAAGTAATAATGATGCGTAAATGGATTATTGAATGATTTTTATTATTGATTAGTAGTGATTTAGCTCACCTTTTTAAATTATTTAGTGCACCTGTTTTTGTTATAATAAAATTATTTTCGTCTCAGATTTGAGATTGTAATAAGTGATTTCTTACCAGATGTCGCAAAAGGCATAATAGTAACAAGTATCAAATCCTTAAGGATTTTGAGAGTAATTATATCGAACCATCTAATTTATTAGTTACAGAAACATTCTTCTATAGGGATCTACTCCTCAAATTTTAATGACTGAGATTATTCTTAATCCTATATTATTTTAGAAGACGGGGAAAATGGAACCTTAATTCGGATTTATAAACTGATCTTTTGTTTGGGGTTCGTGATTTTGCTGATCGGTATGTATTATCAGTTTATTCTTCAAGATCCCCCAGGTGTTGCGGTAGGTTTGGTCGGTCGACTTATTCCATTCCTCTACAATTTCATTGAGCTTGCTATTTTTTGTAGCCTCGGTCTTTTCGAAGAATTCCTCTACAATTTTCCGCTCCCGTTCAAGGGTTAAGTTTTTGTATGTGTCGAGCTTGCTAAAAATTATTTCTTTATCCATAGCCGTTTCTTTCATCTCTTTTTCCAGAATGTAATCGACCTTTTTGCTGTAACTTTTAGTGTCGAGGATTAATTTTGAAATAAGCGCCGAAAGCTCAATTAATGTCAGTATTATCATGAGCAAATAGTACCGGTTTCGAAGGGTATGGGTTTTGTCTTTGATAAGCAGCGATTGCAATGCTTCGGCCTGAATCAAAAATCCCTGGTCCTGGGTTGCTTTTTCAAAACCGGCAAGCTGATTGTTTATTAAGGCTTGTATGGTGTCTATCCGGGCATCGATCCGTTTTACCTCCGGTTCGGTCTCTTTTTTGAGTTGTTCGTATTCGGCCAGGTCTTTTTTGTAAATCAGTTCTTTTTTTTGCGAAACGGTGTTGTATCCCCATCTTCCGGTTCCAGCCGAACCGTCCATTTCTTTTTTAAACGCTTCTTCGTTGGTAATAAGTTGTTTTTGCTTTTCCGACAGACTGCTGAAAATAAAACGGTGGCGTTCCTGCAAATTATTAAATTCGGTGCTGTAGAGTTTGTCCAGCTCGCTTCTGCGTTCCTGGTTCTTTTTGTCGATTAGAATTACCGCTTCCCTCTTTATATCGGGTTCGTAAAGTTTCAGGATAATAGGTTGCGAAAGGAAAACCCCAAGGATAAGGGCGAGGGCAAACCGGAACGACAAGGCCCAGAAGTTCTTTTTCCCATACGAAATGGAGCAAATAAGGGCACGATCGAAAAGCAATATGAAAAATCCAGCAAACAGACCGCAAACCAGGGCAGTGATAAAACTGGTCATTACCAGCGAAAAAAAGAATGTCCAGGCGAGGGTGGCGTAAATGCCCACCATTAGCAGAATTGCGCCAACAATGGTTGCCCGGTAATTATCAACTTTAGTTTCGGAAATAATATCGTGCTGATGGCCCGAAATAGCCCACAAAATTCTTTGAAAAGTTATCATGCATTTCAATTTTTACGCTCATTATCAATAACTACACATGCAATGTTTCTCTAGGGCGACAAAGGTAGCGTATTATTATTTTAAACCGTTAAACCAATCGGCGAAACAGGGAATTTGTCGGTGAATGGGCTGGATAGTTAGGTGTTGCGAATAACTGGGTTGATTTCGAAGCGACTTTAACTGTTAATGAGTTTTTAATAGATTCTGCCTTCCCGGTTACCGAATGCATATTTGGAAAAGAAGCGGGAATCGTTTACTTTTAGAAGAATAGCATACGAACCCAAAGCTCATCAAAAAGGATTAAATCATTTGTTCTATCGATATGTTAAAAGAGGGAGCTAGGATTTTAAAAAACAGAAATAAAATAATAGTGGTAATTAGGTGTTTGTATGTAATTTCAAAATAAAAAAACATGACATTCAAAAAAATAACCGTTGTAGATAATTGTGGGTTGGCAAGTCCTGAAATGGAAAAGATTTCGTTGCTGTCGGAGAAAGCGATTTCAATCTACCATGATTTTCCTGAGGATGAAACGGAAATTATTGATCGTATTGGAGATTCGGACTGTGTTTTGGTAAGTTGGCAAACAAAAATTACTGCTGAAATCTTAAGTGCATGCACCTCGTTGAAGTTTATTGGAATGTGCTGCAGTCTTTATGGCGAAAGCTCTGCCAATGTTGATATTGCTGAAGCAAGAAAAAGGGGTATTGAAGTGAAAGGTGTAAGGGATTATGGAGACGAAGGAACCGTAGAGTTTATCTTTGCGCAGATAATCTTTTTATTGAAAGGTCTTGGTAAAAACAAATGGAGAGACGAAAATACAGAATTAACAAACAAAAGTATTGGAATTATAGGGCTTGGCACATTGGGACAAATGGTGGCGAAGACCGCTATGCATTTTGGGATGAATGTTTTTTATTTTAGCCGCAACCGAAAATACGAAGTTGAGAATGCCGGAATATCTTTTCTCCCATTGAACGAATTGATGGAGCGTTGCGACATCATTACAACTCATCTTCCTAAAAATACCATTCTTCTTACTGAGCTGGAATTTAAGGTTAAAAAAAGGAATTCAATTTTGATTAATACGTCGTTGGGTTTAACCTGTGAAAAAGAAGCATTTTTAAATTGGATCAGGAACGACAAAACTTCTTTTGCGATTCTGGATGCAGCTGGTTTTGGAACCTTTGCCAATGAATTTTCCGGTTATAGCAATATAATTTTGGCTGATCAGTTCGCAGGTTTTACTTCCGAAGCAAAAAAGCGCCTTTCGCAAAAAGTGTTGCTTAATTTAACTACATATTTAGAAAAGGAATAATTTAAAGGTAGGTTTCCGCGAGAGAGCTGAACCATTACGTTGACCTGACAAATCAACGCAGTGGTATTTTTTATGTGGAAGTAAATGCAAATGGGAAGGTTTACAAGGGGAAAATAATTAAAACAGAATATCACTGAAATGACAATTCGTTTGTTTAAAACCCGTTGTTTTGGTATACTTAAACCCTGAAAAAATGCATTCGTACTTATGAGCAAAAAAGAAAATAATCAACTCGTTAACATTCTATTTAATATTATTATCCCCGTAATAATTTTAACAAGGTTTAGTAAAGAAGAATACCTGGGACCGTTGTACGGACTTTTGGCAGCCCTGTCGTTTCCGTTCTTCTATGGATTGTATGAATTTGTAATTCAGAAACAGAAAAACTTCATATCTATTATTGGCTTTGTTGGTGTTTTATTATCGGGCGCCATAGGTTTATTTAAATTTCCGCCACATTGGATCGCCATAAAAGAAGCCGCAATTCCTTTAGTAATTGGGATAGTTGTGTTAATTTCCACCAAAACCTCCTGGCAGTTAATCCGAAAATTTATTTATAACGGAGAATTATTAGCCATTGACCGGATAGAATCAATACTTACTGCGGAAGGATTGCACTCCCAATTAAACAAAATACTTAACCGTGCGAATGTATTATTGGCTTGCTCTTTCTTTTTTTCGGCAACATTGAATTATCTTCTTGCGAAAGTTATTGTGCTAAGTATGCCTGGTACTATCCAGTTTAATGAAGAAATTGGACGGATGGCCATGCTAAGCTTTCCTGTTATCGCCTTTCCATCGGTATTGATCATGGTATTTATTTTATGGTATCTCATTGCATCTCTGAAAAAGCTTACGAAACTTAGCTTAAATGAACTATTTTCGGAAAAAATGAGGAGTAAAAAGTAATTAGTTTGACTCTTGGCAGATGATATACGTTTGAGATTGCTCAATATTAAATATTGTTTATTTATAGTTCAGCCCTTGTAAAGACAAGAGGGTGTTGCCCTTTATCGGTGCTATAAGGCTTTCAGTCTTAGCAAAACGGTATGGATTTAAAATCATTACTTCTCCCATTCTCTCAAAAACATTTATCCCAAACATTTGTTATGATCTTTTGGCTTTATAATCATTTTTACTATCGAAATCAAAAATCATCACAATATAATGCAGGTAAATCTTTTAAAATCTCCCATCGATTCAGCTTTTCAAAATAATCAGGGCGCTCAGGTAACATCGTTCGACTCGTTTATCAACGAATTTAAAGCTACACTAAAAAAGCTTTTTTACGACGACGATGACATTAACCGGTTTAGTATTCAACGGGGATTGCCACCGGGTGTTTTACAGGAAATAATGTCGTGTAATCCGCTATCGGTAAGTATCCCACTCGGATATGGCGGTCGCGGCGGAGTTGTGCACGAAAACCTGGAACTTCTGGCTGCTGCATCTTACGAATCGCTTGCATTATCGTTAACCCTCGGAATTAACAGTGCACTTTTTATTCAGCCGGTTGCAAAATATGGAAACGATCGGGTGAAATCTTCGGTATTCAACCGCTTCATAAATTTTAAAAATATGGGCGGACTCATGATTACCGAGCCGGGTTTTGGCAGCGATGCCTTGAATATGCAAACCTCATTTGTTGAACGAACCGATCATTACCATATACGCGGTACCAAGCATTGGGCAGGTCTTACAGGACAGGCGCATTTTTGGCTGCTTACAGCACGTAAGCAGGTTGAAAATGCGGGCCTGCAGCGCGATATAGAATTTTTTATCTGCGATACCAGTCACCCTGCTCAGGAAATTGTGGTCGAAGAATATTTTGAGAACCTGGGCTTGTATCAGATTCCGTATGGACGAAATAAAATTGACGTGCAAATACCTAAGATGCAACGACTCGAACCTCATACTACCGGAATTCAGATGATGCTCGATCTTTTGCACCGTAGCCGCTTACAATTTCCGGGAATGGGCTTGGGATTTATAAAACGTATGCTCGACGAGGCAATCAATCATTGCAAAAAACGGTTGGTGGGAGGGCGGTTATTGACCTCGTACGATCAGGTTCAGCAACATTTGGCCCGCCTTCAGGCAAGTTACACCATTTGTTCGGCGCTTTGCACCAAAAGTAACGAACTGGCCGATTTGCGCAACGATTTAACGCCGCTTGGTCTGGAAGCCAATATTTTAAAAAGTGTGACGTCGGACCTGATGCAGGATACCTCCCAAACACTGATGCAACTGGTAGGCGCTATCGGGTATAAACTGAATCATATTGCCGGGCGTGCCATTGTGGATAGTCGCCCGTTTCAGATATTCGAAGGCTCGAACGATATCCTTTATGCCCAGATATCCGAATCGCTTATTAAGTTGATGAAGACCTCGAAGGAGAAAAGCCTTCTTCTTATGTTAAAAGGGAATGAGCTTACAAGCCGTGCCGCCGATTATCTAAAGGAACTGCTGAGTTTCGATATCGACATGCAAATGCCGCAACGTAAACTGGTGGAGCTAGGCCGCTTGATGAGTAGGATTGTTTCGATGGACCTGGTTATTAAAATGGGCGAAAACGGTTTCCGGACCGATTTAATTGATGGTGCCATCTCCATGCTTCGCCAGGAAATTACGAATCTTATCAGCAACTATTCCTATAAACAAAGCACGTGTATGGTGGAGGATTACGAAGTGGACAGCTCCTGGATTAATTTTTCGGGGGCATAAACAGGATATTCTTTTGATAAGCGAATTTGTAAGTTTCTTACATAAAAAAATGGACAAGGTGAAAACTCTGTCCATTTTTTTGATGTATTTGCTAGTTAAAGCAAGTGGATTGAATAATAATAATTTACGCTACGCGGGTTTTACGTTTTGAAGGATATATTCTCCATTATTTTCATTTATTAGAAAATTTTGGTAATTTAGATTTTATCCCCAATTATGCAATTTGCATCAATGTCGTTTTGAAAGGAAGGTAGTTTTTCTTTCACATTATTTGGTAGGGAAAGAAGTTGGTAATAAAAGTTTACCCTGCTTGCCTCCGAAGGGTTTTGAACAGCGAAGCGGGAGGGATTAAAAAACGGCATAGTATTATGGATCAATTGATAAACGATTTTAATCACCGAATACGAAGCGCTTCCCATGCAAAACGTCGTTTGCCATTTCAGGAGATTCCTGCGGCTGCAAGAACGAATTACCTGGACGAAATTTTTCGGCATTCCTGCCAAACCCAAAATAGAGTAATCTATATTCATATTCCCTTTTGTAATAATACTTGTAACTTTTGTTTTTATAACAAGCAAAAAACCGACAATCCGGAATTGGTGGAACATTATTGTCAAACCATCATTTCGCAAATACATTCATTAGCTTCTTTTGAATATTTTGAATCGGCTCCTTTTAGTGCGGTTTATTTTGGGGGTGGTACGCCAACTTCTATTCCGGTAAAACACCTTGCTAGTATTCTTAACGCAATAAAGAGTTCTTTTTCATTAGCGGATACTTGCGAAATAACGGTTGAATCAACAATAGCTGAAATTGATACCGATACCCTTTCAATCTTAAAAAATGCCGGGGTAAATCGCATGAGTCTTGGGGTTCAGACTTTTCAAACTCCTCTAAGGCATTTTTTAGGCAGAAAATCTGATGCCGGAGTAATCGAAGAAAAAATTAGATTGGTTAGAAAGGCTGGAATTTCAAATCTCTGTATCGATTTAATGTATAATCTTCCGGGGCAGACCCCATTAGGCTGGCAAAACGATTTGATCCTGGCTTCTCAGCTTCCAATCACAGGGTGCAGTGTTTATCCCTTAATTGATCCTTCTTCGGGAATTGATAATGTTCAATTTCCGAATCTCAAATATCCTGAAATATCAGCTGAGTATAATCTTTTTGCTGAAGCCGATAACCGGCTTGGAAATCGCAAGGATTGGATCCGTTTCTCGCCAGTTCAATATGGGCACAGCGAATTGGGAAAAGCAACATATATTTCTTCGCATGCGCAATATGCAGATATGCTGGCCTTTGGAGCCGGTGCTGGTGGCCGTTTTGGCGGTTTGCAATACCTGTTTCCTCCAGTTATAGATAAATTTGTTGAAGGGAATGGGAACTTTATAAATAGCGCTTTATCCCTGTGGAGCATTGACAGTACTTTTCAGAAACTCAAAAATATTTTCCGCTTAAGCGAAGGATTAGCAATAAGCAAGGAGGAATATTCGGGACTTGCCATTCATTTTAACGATATTATTGATTGGCTTATTTCGAAGGATATGGTTGCATTGGAGGCCGATACGTATGAATTAACCCAAGCCGGAAGGTTTTGGGCAGGGAATATTTCCTCGCTATTTTCCGAGAGAATCAATAATCGATTGCAAAGTGAATAAATTATGGATAAACAAAAAATGAGGCGATGAGTGACTTGAAAAGAAACATTGATATGCTTATAACTCAGAGGAGCAAATCAATTGCCGAAAAAATTGTTGATAAGCAATACGAGTTACAGCCTGCTTTTTGGAAGCCTTATGGTAGCGAAGGCCGTAAAATAAGTATTCGCGATGCAGGGTACCACTTACCTTTTCTTACCGAAGCAATTCTTGCATCAGATCCTCAGATTTTTAAAGATTATGTGGCCTGGGTAAAAACCTTATTTCACAGCCTGAATTTTCCCGACGCAGTGATGATTAAAACCCTCGAATGCACCCGGGAAGTTTTAAACAACGAATTGCCTTCTGATTTAGCCGCATTAACCGCTCGCTATATTGAATATGGCATAGAGCAGATGAACGAAGAGGAAGTGGCTAATGTTTCCTTTATAAACGAGGCCGAAAACCTGGGCGGACTGGCAAAAACATATATGAACTATTTGTTACAGGGAAATCGTGCTGAAGCCAGTAAACTGATACTTGCTGAAGTTCAGAAAGGGACATCCATAAAAAATATTTATCTCGAGGTCTTTCAAAAATCACAATACGAAATAGGCCGTTTATGGCTTACTAATCAGATTTCGATAGCTCAGGAGCATTATTGTTCGGCTGCATCTCAAATGATTATTTCGCAACTTTATCCGTATATTTTTTCTACCGGACGAAACGGGCACAGGTTTGTTGCTGCCTGCATCGGAGGCGAACTTCACGAAATGGGGATTCGTATGGTGGCCGATTTTTTCGAAATGGATGGATGGGATACATATTATCTGGGGGCAAATACTCCTACCTCTGCAATTATCAAAGCACTACGGGATTATAATGCCGAAGTATTAGGCCTTTCCATTGCCATGCCTTACCATCAAAGCCTTTTAAAGGATACCATTGAAGCAGTTAGGGCTTCTGAAATTGGTCAACACCTTAAAATTATGATTGGAGGCAATGCCATTAATCCCAAAAATGTCTCATTGAGTTATTTTGGTGCCGACGCTTTTGCCCCGAATGCCCAAAAAGCCGTGGAGGTTGCCAATAGTTTAATCTATCCTCAAAATTGATATTCATGTCTACTACAGCTCAGTTTAGAGGGTTTGCCTTAATTTGTGACGATTTTGGAACCATTCAAGCCGTTTTAAAAGATAATATCCACATATCGGAGGAGCCACTGGTAGGTAAATTGTTGTTTAATCTCGTTTGCACCGAAGAACGGCAGCGGCTACTCGATTTTATTCTGGAAATAAAGAAAAAAACGGTTTCGCGTACTTTCGAATTTAACTTCCAGTATCATAGCGATGTGATTCAGTTAAATGTTATTGGGACTTTAGTAGAAAACAGGATATTGGTAATTGCTTCTGACAATCAATATGACGCTTTAGACTTCCTGAACGAATTGCAAATTATTACCAACGAACAATCGAATACCATTCGTTTCTTAGAAAAGGGCCAGGCGCGAAAACCCGCAGTGGAGAATAACGAAGTGAAACTTTTGAACGAAATTACGCTGCTTAATAACGAATTGGTAAATCTGCAAAGGGAATTGTCCAGAAAAAATGAAGAACTCTCGCGTTTTAATGAAATGAAGAACCGGTTTCTGGGAATGGCAGCTCACGACCTCAGAAATCCCTTAGGAGTAATTTGTTCTTATACCGAATTTTTAATAGACGAATGCTCCGATTCAATTTCTGAGACTCATCTTAAATTTCTTCAAAATATATATTATTCGGCTGGTTTGTCGCTTTCGATCATTGAAGATTTACTGGATATTTCCAAAATAGAATCGGGCAGACTGGAATTGAAACCAAGTGAATTTGATATTTTTAAGCTTGCTAATGATAATATCTGTTTAAACAGGGTTTTGGCAGACCGAAAGAATATCACCATAAATTTTGAATCCAACGAGCAATCCATTCTAATGAAGGCCGATGCCAATAAAATTCAGCAAGTACTGAACAATTTAATTTCTAATGCAATTAAATTCTCCTTTCCCGGAACATCTATTCGGATAAAAATGATGAAGGAAAGTGAAAACATAGTTTTTGCTATTGAGGACGCCGGACAGGGAATTGTTCCCGAGAAACTCGATAAGATATTTTTACCATTCGAAAAGGGAATAGACTCAGGTACCGAGGGAGAGAAAGGTACTGGTTTGGGTCTTGCTATTGTGAAACGGATTGTCGAAGGGCATAAAGGGAAAATTTGGGTAGAGAGCCAAGTGGGGAGGGGATCGGTATTTTGGATAATTCTTCCTTTGGATACAATTAAACAGTTATAACCACATGGTTTTATAAGTACCCAAGAAAGACAAAAAAATTACTCACCAAATAATGAAAATTTTTGTAAATTTAATCTTTTACTGATATTCATCCTTAAATGACCGAGGTAGAAAGTGTTTTTACAGTTGATTTACAGGGAATTAAAATCCTGGTTGTCGAAGATAATCCGGAATTATTGTTTGCATACGACCGCATTCTTTCAAAAAAAGGATATACCGTTGTTACCGCTCCCGATGGCAAAACAGCCCTTTCAAAAATTTCGGACGAAAACTTTTCGCTGGTATTGCTCGATGTTATACTTCCTGACACAACAGGCTTTGAAGTTCTTAAGAAATTAAAATCAGACACTGCTACTCATGACATTTATGTTGCATTAATATCTTCGCTTGCTACTTCTCCGGAGCATAAAGTACAAGGACTTGAATCGGGCGCAGAAGCATACCTCCTTAAGCCAATTTCGAATAAGGAACTTGGGGCCCATATCGATAGCCTTATTAAGCAAAAAATAGCAAATGACCATCTAAGGGAAAACGAAGAACGGTACCGTGCCATCTCAGAAAAAGCGGAGCAGGCATTAAAAGAATCCAATGCCTATCTGCGCTCTGTTATCGAAAATAATACCGATGCGTATCTGGCGGCAGACAAAGATTTTAAGATCAGATTTTTTAACAGGATAGCAGGTGTCCTGACTAATCAATATGTTGGAAAGGATTTGGTTGTTGGGGAATCCTTACTGGATTATTTGGAAGAACCCTATTGGGAGAAATTTAAGGGTAATTATTCTTCGGCAATGAAGGGCGTTTCTGTATCGGTAGAAGAGTTCTTCGCCCCGGAAAGTATCAAACCTGTTTGGGTAAACGTTCATTATTCACCATCCTTTAATAACGATGGAGATGTGCAGGGCGTATTGATCAGTATGGTTGATATAACTGAGCGTAAAAAAAACGAAGAGCTCCTTTGTTTAGCACTTGAAGCCAGCAGCGATGGAATTTGGGATTTAAACGTCATTACAGGAGATGTTTATTGGAGTCCGAGGGCTTTTACCATGTTGGGCTATGAGCCCGATGAATTTGCTATTAGTTTTGAAAAATGGCGAGAAATGCTTCATCCTATTGATAGGGAGAGAATTTGGAAAGAAATACCGGAACAAATCCAAACGAACCAAGGGGATTTTTCGATTGAATATCGAATTGCAGGAAAAAATCAAAATTGGGTGTGGCTCAATTCACGGGGTAAGGCTATCCAGACTGATTCTTCCGGCAATATCCAACGGATGATTGGTACTCAGTTAAATATTACCGAGCGAAAGCTGGCGGAGGAAGCACTGAGGGAAAGTGAGGAAAAATACCGGTTATTACATGAAAATGCAGGTATTGGTATTGGATATTATACGCCAGACGGCACTATTATTTCGTTTAATAATGTAGCAGCCAAACATATGAATGGAGTTTCTGAGGATTTGGCAGGAAAATCCATTCATGATATTTTTTCAAAATCGGAAGCACAGTTATACCATGATAGAATTTGTAAGGCTGTTCTTTCTGACATTCCGGTTTGTTATGAAGACCTTGTTCAATTACCTGTGGGCAATAAATATTTTTTAAGTACCATTTCAAAAATAACCGGTTTAAATAATAATATAGTTAGAGTTCAAATTATCTCGCAGGACATATCGGAACTCAAAAAAACGGAAAAAGACCTGATTAAAGCCAAGGAGAAAGCTGGAGAAAGCGACCGGTTAAAAACGGCTTTTTTACATAATTTGAGCCATGAGATTCGCACTCCTATGAATGCGATAATGGGTTTTTCTGAGATGTTGGTTCGAAGCTACAATGATAAAACCAGGCTTGAAAAATACTCAAACATAATTATTGAGAGGTCAAGAGATCTTATGGGAATTATCAACGATATACTTGATATTGCCAAAATTGATGCGAATCAATTACCTGTTAATTCCGAGCCTTTCAAATTAGGACCGCTTTTTCAGGAAATCAAGAATCATTTTATTGATTATCAGAGGCAGGTTAACAAACAGCATATAGTTTTTGATACAGACATTTCTCAACTTCCTTCTGATATTGTTATAATCACCGATAGGGTAAAATTGAAGCAGATATTTGGGCACCTGATTAATAATGCATTTAAATTTACAGATAAAGGTAAAATTGTAATAGGGTGTTTTCCTGACAAGGATGAACAATTTGTATTTTATGTGGAGGATACCGGAATTGGAATACCGGTTGATAAGCATGAATTCATTTTTGGACGGTTTGCCCAGGTCGATCATAAAGAGGCGAAATTATACGGTGGCGCGGGGCTTGGATTGTCTATTGTAAAAGGACTAATAAATTTATTGGAAGGTAAAGTTTGGGTTAGGTCTGAACCCGGGAAAGGCTCTGTCTTCTACTTTTCGCTGATTAATAGATAGTTGTCTTGTCAATTTTTTTTATTTGGTAAAGTTTTATCGCTAATTTGTTTTAAATAAGCATTGTGCATCTTCTTTTCCGGAAGTGTGTTTATTTTAAACTTTCCGGTCAAAACTTTTCTACTTTGGTGTTGTTTAGGTTTATAAATATAATAATATGGCAAACAAAATTCTTGATATAGTAAAGCCGGGAGTTCTTTCGGGCGATGATGTTCAAAAAGTATTTAATGCAGCTAAAGAGGATGGCTTTGCCATTCCTGCTGTTAATGTTGTTGGTACAAGTACCATTAACGCTGTTCTTGAGGCAGCCAAAGCGGTAAATTCGCCTGTCATCATCCAGTTCTCGAATGGCGGTTCAGTTTTTTATGCCGGCAAGGGATGCCCGAACGGCAACCACGAAGGAGAGATATGGGGTGCCATATCAGGAGCAAAACACATCCATCACCTGGCTTCGGTATATGGAGTTCCAGTAATTTTACATACCGACCATGCCGCTAAAAAGCTGCTTCCGTGGATTGATGGATTGCTGGAATATGGTGAAAAACATTTCAAGGAATATGGCAAACCGCTTTTTAGTTCACATATGCTCGACCTTTCGGAAGAATCGCTCGAAGAAAATATTAAAATCAGCGGCGAATACCTGAAACGCATGAGCAAGATAGGGATGACCCTCGAAATTGAACTTGGGGTTACCGGTGGCGAAGAAGATGGCGTGGATAATTCGAACGTGGATAATTCCTCCCTTTACACCCAGCCCGAGCATGTCGATTATGCATATGAGCATTTGAGTAAAATTAGCAAGAGCTTTACTATTGCTGCATCCTTTGGGAATGTGCACGGTGTTTACAAGCCCGGCAATGTAAAACTGGAACCCAAAATACTGCACAAATCGCAGGAATACATTCAGCAAAAACATAAAACAGGTAGCAAACCGGTGGATTTTGTGTTTCATGGAGGATCGGGTTCTACCCGTGAAGAAATTCGGGAAGCGATAAGTTACGGCGTTATAAAAATGAATATCGATACCGATGCGCAGTGGGCATTTTGGGATGGTATCCGTAAATTTGAAGCTGCCAACCGTGCATACTTGCAAGGACAAATCGGAAATCCCGAAGGAGCCGATAAACCGAATAAAAAGAAATACGATCCGCGTGTTTGGTTACGCGAAGGTGAAAAAACATTGGTCGACCGGTTAAAAGTTGCGTTTGAAGACCTGAACTGTTTAAACAGGAATTAAGGGATATTGCTGGTTTAAATGATTTGTCATATGGAGCGGAGTCGAAATGTGGCAAATCATTTGATTTTTATACAAGCCCGACTAAAAATTGCATTTGAAGCTCTTATTAAATGAAATCGTCCGGAGACTGCGTTAAGCTGAGATAGCCACCAATGGACTAATTAGTGTTAGTAAGAAAACGCTCATCTTCTCCCACACACCCCATTAACTCCCCTAAAAGGGAGAACCTCAAAGCGATTTGGATTAGAATCTTACATTTTAGGGGATTTAGGGTGAGCGTAGGCAATTTATCCAACTATTGAGTTTTCTAACAAGCACTATACACCCAATTATGATCAGTTAATGGAGTTTGTCTTTTTAAGATTTCGGTAAATGCATTTTACACTTTTGCAGGAATCGCATACATACTCCCGGTAAACTGCCTTTTCACCTACACCGATTATTCCGCTTACCGATTTGATGGGAATCATTAATGCAGTATCCGAAAGTTCTATACCGCATGGTTTTTCCGGAAGAAAACGGAATAGTTTATGTTGTTCCGAAACATCCCAGTCGCAATACCCCGGACTGTAGCGATTGGTAATATTTGTCCCGTTAGTAATACAATCGTTTCTTAATTTTTCCTGAATAATATCCATGGCCGATTCAACAATTACCGAACCAATTACATCGGCAATATATCCTTCCACCAGATCGCCTTTTATTGTTAATTCTTTCGATAAGGCGCTGATTTCTTTTCCGGCAGTACAAACAAAAACAGCAATCTTCTCCGTGCCTTTCATGTAGTGAACCACCTGCTTTCCTATGTTCAGCGAAACTCCATTTATTTTCATGCTTTCCGGTGAAAATACCGGGGATTCTTCTACCAAACTAATCCCACCGTTTATTATCATTACCGGACTAACTTGTTGCAGTATTTGCTGAATAATTTCGGGGTAGGGGGCTGGCAGTTCAGCATGTTCATACCCCAATAACGAGGAAATTTTTGAAATATCAAGGTGTATTTCGTCGAGGGTAAATGCGAAGGAGGTAAATTTCATAAGCGAGAAATGGTTGCAGGATGTTTTTCAGAATAAAGGTAGGGAATAAATTCAAAATTTAATTGTATAAGTGCAAAAGTACCTCACATCGAATATGACTACTTGCAATTTTAATTTTATTGATCTTTAGTGATAGTCCTTTTATAAATTATCCCGGAGGGATAAAATATTTATAGAAAAAGATTTTTAACGTTTAAAATAGTTGACCCCAGCCGGGGTCAAACCATCATTTAGATGAAATCGCTATAAACATTTGATATCTCTGAGGGCATTAAATGATATAAATATCGCTATATCAGCAAACCCTTACCTGAGTCGATTGCTAAAATAGTATCCCTCATAAATTCAGGTTGCTAAAATCATCCCCAAAGTAGGAGCATAAAAAACAACGCCTTAAAACCGAAGTTCTAAAGCGTTGCAACCTAACACCAAACGTACTATTGAAAACCAAAAAACTATCCTTTTCCTTTATGTCCGAATTTATGCCCATGTTTTTTAAACTCGCCGCCATCTCTATATTCGTTATGCTGGAGGTCAATTTCCTCATTAGTTCCATTGGTGGCAACCGTTGCTACACTGTCGCAGGTGCCATCGCCGTAGTCAATAACAATGGTATTTCCTTTTTTTAACAACTCTACCGTACCGCTCTTTATAAACCCGCAACTCCTGTCGAAGTATAATGGTTTGGTAATGGCGCGGCTATAGGTTAGGCTATCGTTCAGGGTGATGGATCCCTGGCCGGATTTCCAGTAAATGTCGTCCGATTTATCGGTGGTTTCAAACCCGCTTACCCACTCAATAGTTTCTTCGTTTTTCTGGGTGCTTATATCCGAATTTTTGGTAATGGTCTGCGCCCAGCTTTGTTGAATTTCCCAGTTACCAGAAGCATTTTTGCCTAAATTTTTGAGCGAAGCTGTTAAATCTACTTTTATGCTATCGATATAGAAATTTTCGTAAACTATACTTTTGGTTGCTCCGGCGGTTGTGATGGTATCGGAGATAGAAATAACTATTTTCCCTTTTTTAACATGTCCTTTACGGTCAGTGCAACCGGTGCCATAGTCAATGGTAATTACTTTAGGGTATGTTGCACTGCTTACAGTTACAATTGCGCAACTATCGATATGTGGAATTCCAAACCGTATTGGTCCCTTTCCATCCATTTTCCAGTTAGGCCTGAATCCGTCAAACTGAACTACATGATCGGATCCATCAAATTTCTCGACCGAAACGCTTTGAACTTCTGAGGTATTCACCTCGCTTACCTGGGTATTTAAAACGTCGGCTACCGCTACATCTAAATTTGAGGCTAAATCTCCTCCACTGGTCAAATCGTTCTTTTGGCACGACATAAAACCCAAAGTTCCGGCTACTAATATACTTACCATTACTCTATTCTTCATATTCCGTTTTTTTAGATTAGACTTATGTTCTTTTTTCTATTAATACAGGCATGTTTATTTTTACCCTACCGGTAAAACAGTATTTTATAATGTATAGTATTAAAATCTTAATTTTAAAAGAGATCCTTTTTACTAAAATTAAGGCAATGCTCGAAACCATTGCCACATATATCGAATCGCTCTCCAAACCCAAAATAGGGATTATTGAATGTAGTCAGGCCACGCAACAAATGGCGGTACTTTTTAAAACAGCCGACCCGGCCCTGGCCAATATGGATTTAGCCGTAGAAATAATCCGCAGTGCCGAATCCAATTATTACAACGGCTATATGGCATCGCGCAAGGTAGCAGGAACCGGTGGCGGCTTTTTGGCAATAGGGACAGGTAGCCGATGCGGCCAGCGGAGAACCGTTAAAAGGGGTGACCGTTACCATTACTCCGCAAAACGGAACGACCCAAATGAAAGCGGCAGGCAATGGAAACGACCATGGAACGGTTTCGGCACAGCTCACTAAATAATCGGCTAAGGTGAAATCGCTGGCACCGGGCATGTATACCGTTACGGTATCGAAAAACGGCTATGCCGACGAGCAGGTAATGGTGGCCGTTAGCAACGGTGAAATGAGCGAGGTGCGTGTGGCGCTCTCGAAAAACTAAACATTGCGTGTAAAAAATAAGTTAGGTGCCATCTGTGCTATGGAAAACCATGTGAAAGCGGGGTTTTCTGTTTTATTTGGAAAAGAGTTCCAAACCGTTTACATTTATCTACGGAACAGCAGCCGAAATTGATTACTGTTAGAAAGCCAACATGTGAGAGAGACTATCAATTTAGAACTGTTTAGTTGAGGTTTGTTGGCGGGGAACCAACGTATTTTAAAAACAAGTAGGATATAGAAAACACAAACGGTTGAAAATGAGGATGACTTTTAGTAAATAGAATTATAACAATAATGCTGATATGCATATGCTTGGGAGTAGATGTAGGAGCGATTCCGGTAAGTGGATTTAAATATTTATCTTTGATTTATAAATAAAGAAATCATGAATAGGACGGCTAGATTTAATTCAATTGAATGTACTCAAAATAATAAATCATTCTATATTTCTATACTTCCAAGTGATGTATTGAAGAATATTTGTTTTGTTTCAAGAAGGGAAGAAAATTCAGAAAAAGGTTTTCAACGTTCATTAAATGAAACAAGAGCTAAGGATATAGCAAAATATCTAGATGATTTTAAAGGTGTTATACCTTCAGCAATAATATTAAGTGCACAAGACAATTCAAAATTTTTATTTGATAAGGAAAAAAACGAAGCTGTGTTTGTTATAGCACCAAGTTCTTTTATGGTTTTGGATGGCCAGCATAGATTATATGGATTATTTAAAGCTAAAAACTTATATAATATACCAGTTATCATTTTCAACAAGCTTAATACCGCAGATGAAGTTAAGTTATTTATAGATATTAATACAACTCAAAAAGGAGTTCCTTCTACTTTACTATTAGATATTAAAAATCTTACTGGAAGAGAAACAAAAAAAGAAGATAAACAAAGACAACTTTTTGATAAGTTAAATTCAAATAGTGTACTCGCCGGGTATTTATCTGCTTCAAAAAGTAAAACAGGTTTTATAACAAGAGTATCTTTTAATTCTGCCACTAATGAAATATTTGAAAGTGGTTTTTTTCAGGATAAAGATGTAGAAACAATCTATAAAGGCTTAAAAAATTATTTACAAGCTTCGGAAAAGGTTTTAAAAAAGAGTAAATCAGAGAAAGCAAAATTAACAAACGCTACATTTTTCAAAGCACTTTTTTCGATATTTAATGAAGTGATTGATAAAAGTTTAAAGGACTATGGGGACTTAAAGCCAGAATCACTTGAAAATGTTCTTGAGCCAATATCCAAATTAAGTTACGATAATTATACTGGAACTAGTAATGCCACTCTTACAAGGATTGTATCTGACATGCGCAAAGAATTAAATGAATATGAAAGAAGATACATAAATATGCCTAATTCTGATATTTTCTAGCAATGGAATTATTAGGTAATGCATTCATTAATTTAAGAAATTGTTATATAATTCCTTTAGTCCAATATGGTATTCAAAGGAATAAAGTGAAATATTGGAGTTTTAAATCAATTATAACAAATAATATCATTTCGCTTAATTCTGTTTCCAAAAATACTATTGAATTAGAAATTAGTGAGGATGATTTTTATAAAGCAAGTCTTTGCGATATCGAATTATTCAAAAACAAGTCGATTATTCAATATGTTGAATATTCCTCAATAAAAAATAAAAAATCTACTTGGGCATTTGTATCCCTTTATTATCATTTCTTTTTTACTGCCACAACTTTAATGAGAATGTTACATAGAGGATTTATATATCTTGATTCCACACATGTGAAATCTATTGAGAACTATTCTCTTGCAATGTATTCAAATCCAATTAGACTTGATTCTGGTAATTTTTATTACTCAGTTAAAGGGAAGTCAATTACTGGAAATGTAATTATTTTATTAAGTAATAAAGGCGAAGGAATACATCAATTAACTTGGTTACAAATGGAGGCTATATTACATCAGGAAATTATTCCAAATGCAAGTAATGATGAAAGCTTATTATATTCTCAACTTCTTACAATAATAAATTCACTTGATTCGAGATTTCCCTCGGTATTAAGAAATAAATTAAATTATCCTTCAGAATCAAGCCTTTTGGATTTAGAAAAAATACTTCCTGAGATTAAAATTGATTTAGTTTCAAAAAATTTTTATAAGAGTTTTTTAGATATTAAGCCGAATGATAATAGCATTGAAAACCAAATTTTAATTACCTCATGTTATTCCATGTTGATTTTTAATTTAGTACAAAATTTATATCAGGAGTATGAAACAAGAAGCAAGTTTCATAAAGATTTCCAAAAAGAAAGGAGAGACTTCTTAAATGAATATAAAGTAGAACTTATTGAATTATAAATAACTACAACCAATATCATGAAAAAAAATTGTCTGTAAGTCGGTTAGCCATATGTTGTATTCTGCATCAAGTTCATTGTATCTGGATAGGGACATTCTCTACATTCTCTTTCAGACTATTATTATAGCCAATGTTAGTAGGACATTGCAATGAATGAGCAGATC
>JAIFLU010000311.1 GCA_020048915.1 Bacteroidota bacterium
TTTAAGACATAGTAGAGACGACATATAATAACGAGAACCTAATCAATATTGTTTTTGTGAATACACAGAGATCACAGAAGGAAAATCGCTAACGATTTTTTAAAACTCTTTGCCCACCGTGCTTCCTCAATGCCCCTTAAATTACTTAATAGCATTGATTTTCGATGAGCAGAATCTTTTTTGAGATCAAAACATATTACTCTGTGTTAAGAACTCTTTGTTCTATTTTTAAAAAACCTCTTAACTGTTTGGCAAATATTGACTTCCTTTTATGTGCGGCAAAAACTTATAATTCTTGAAGAGATTTCTTAAATTAGTTCCCTCAAAAAACCGGTTAACTACTTAACACTCGATTCTATTATGAAAAAACTTTTTTTTACCGCTTTGCTAATTTGTGGAATTATTCATGCTAATGCACAGAATGATGCGCAAATTCGGATTGGAACAAAAAATACCGACTTGATATTTAAAGTTGGTAAGGATAACAGGCTTTATCAGGCTTACCTGGGTTCAAAACTTGCAGGAGAGCAGGGGAGTATAAAAATTCCCGGACAAGGCCATATTGCGTATGCAACCTTTGGTACCGATAACCTTTTTGAACCAGCCATTCGCGTCACTCATAATGATGGAAATCCTTCGCTCGAACTCCAGTATGTCAGTTCTCAAACTGAGAAAAAGGACGATAATGTTACTATTACCCATATTAAGTTAAAAGATCCTATGTATCCGGTGGAGGTAACGCTGAATTTCAAAGCATACTTCAATGAAAATGTACTGGAACAGTGGGTTGAAATTCTGCATCAGGAGAAGAAGCCGGTGACTGTCTCGAATTATGCCTCTGCCATGTTGCATTTCGATGCTGCTAAATATTGGCTTACGCAATATCATGGCGACTGGGCCGAAGAAATGAAGATGCAGGAAAGCGAACTTACCAGTGGAATAAAAATTATCGATTCCAAATTGGGAGCTCGCGCACATATTTATCAAACCCCGGTTTTTATGCTGGCATTAAACGCGAAAGCCAGTGAGAATAATGGAGAATTAATTGCAGGAACATTGGGTTGGTCGGGCAATTTTCAGTTTGTATTTGAGATCGACGAGAAAAATTCGTTGCGGGTAATTTCGGGAATAAATCCTTTTGCCTCCGAATACAACCTTGAGCCTGGAAAGGCGTTTGTTACACCTTCGTTTATTTTCACTTACTCAAACGAGGGAAAAGGATTAGCTAGCCGTAACCTTCATAGTTGGGGGGTTAAATATGGAATTCTGGATGGAGATAAGCCAAGACTTACTCTTCTGAATAATTGGGAAACTACCTATTTCGATTTTGATGAGGCCAAACTTAAAGGGTTAATGACCGATACAAAAACCCTCGGGGTGGATATGTTTCTACTTGACGATGGCTGGTTTGCCAATAAATATCCCCGTAACGGCGATAATGCCGGTTTGGGCGACTGGCAGGAAAACAAAGCCAAACTTCCTAATGGAATTGGTCACCTGGTAAAAGAAGCAGATGCAACCGGTGTGAAATTTGGTATTTGGATTGAACCCGAAATGGTGAATCCGAAAAGTGAATTGTATGAGCAGCATCCTGAGTGGGTTCTTAAACTTCCAAACCGTCCCGAGCATTATTACCGAAACCAGTTGGTGCTCGATTTAACTAATCCACAGGTTCAGGATTTTATATATAAGCTTGTAGACGATATGCTGACCAAAAACCCCGGAATAGCTTTTTTTAAATGGGATTGTAATAGTATGATAACAAATGGCTATTCGGTTTTCCTAAAAAATCAGCAATCACATCTTTATGTTGACTATGTAAAAAGTTTATATAAAGTGCTCGACAGGATTCGCGCAAAATATCCCCACCTGCCAATGATGCTTTGTTCCGGCGGCGGTGGACGGGTCGATTATGGCGCTTTACGCTATTTTACTGAGTTTTGGGCAAGTGATAATACCGATCCGGTTGAACGAGTTTATATACAGTGGGGATATTCGAACTTCTTCCCGGCAATTTCAGTATGCAACCATATTACCTCGTGGGGAAAACAACCGTTAAAATTCCGCACCGATGTAGCTATGATGGGAAAAATGGGTTACGATATCCACGTGTCCGGCTTAACTGCCAATGAATTAAAATTTACACAGGATGCTGTCAAAAATTACAACCGCATTAGGGACGTGATTTGGCATGGCGATTTATTCCGTTTGGTTTCTCCGTATGACGAAAACCGGGCGGTACTCATGTATGTAAATTCTTCGAAAAGCAATGCGATATTGTTTTCGTACACCTTAAATACACGGTTTGGATAATCGTTTAACAACGTTCGCTTGCAAGGACTAGACCCCAATAAAACCTATAAGGTTGACGAAATCAATGATTTCCCCGGTGCATTCAAAGCTTTCCGCGATAGCGGAAAAACGTTTACCGGCGACTATTTGATGAAAGTTGGGTTACAGGTTTCTGCCCCTTGGGCGCTAAATAGCAGTGTTCTGGAAATTTCGGAATAATTTAGTTTTATAACTTAGCAGAGGCTATGTAAAAAGCGGGATAAGGCTTCGGCATCGCTCCAATTGACCTTTGAAAGTCAGTTAATTGTCACATTGAGCGGAGTCGAAATGCGATAATTAACTGACTTTTTGCATAGCCTCTTTGATTATAATTAGTTCTATTGTTCTGCACATAAATAATAAATTCACATTTACTTAATATTGGCTTAACCTAAACTTCAGGATTGGTAACTTACCTTTATATCCTAATTTTAACATAAATAGTTATGGTAAGTGAAGCTGATAATGCGGTGGTTGAGTACAATGCCGTAATAAATAGTATTCAAAAGAACTATTTTATTTTAGAAGATAATACCTCCAATAAAAACGGAAATCAGTATTATAAATTCAATAACCGGATTTTATTATCGAATAACCGTGAATTTTTAGATGCCGTAAAAAGTGATATTGGCGGCGAAGTTATTTTAGATTCCTCCATCGGACCATTTTTATTTTTCGGAGAGAATTCGATCGATTAATTTGGAAATTAAGAGCTTCGATGCTGATAGAATTTTCCAAACATTTATCACGAAGTCGTCAATGGTAGGCATAAATTCTTTATTCACATTTTTTCTTACGTTTAATAATCTCCCTTATTTGCTTTAGGATATCCACATCCAGGGCTACAAAATCTCTTGTTTCCATAATCCGGACATCACATAGAAATGTATTTTGTAAGATGTGATAAGCGGTTTCGAAGCCTTCCTTATCGTAAAACAGGTTTTGCCATTCCGGGTCCACTTCTTTAATACCTTTTATTGAAATCCCATTTGCAGCAATGGTTATTGGATTTGTAATTTTATCGAGGTATTTTGAATTATCCCGGGGATCTTTTAATATGGCCAACAAATAATCGATATAATTTAAAAGCTTATGGCGGATTTCTGTTTCTGTAAGCTTCTGTTTTGCCTTTACAGCCCATCTATTATATTTAAAGCTGTAGGGATTTTTTGTTTTAACGTACCAAATGGTATCCGAAACAAACGTGAGTGTAATATCGTTCGATAGATAATTTAGGTAATTCGAAAAGTTGTGGCCCGTTAGGAATTTTATTTTCAAGGTATCTCCATCACAATTCATTACTCGGATTGGAATAGTATCGGCTGTAGTTGCGACCAGAATTAATGTGCTGTCGTTCGTTCGTTTCCATCTTCCTTCGGAATAGATAGTGCTTATGCGTAGGTTATATTTCCCAAACGATTTTAGCTGAATAAAAGATCCGCTTAAAGGGCTTTGGGTAAAATCGTAAATCAATACTCTATAATCCAGGCCAAGACTATTAATTTGTGAATGAATTGTTGAAGGTGAATCACTTGGCCCTTTTCCCAATACCCACCGTTCTGCTAATTTATTGGGATGAGAGTTACACGATTCTAAAATAAGGGCAACCGTGATAAGTATTACAGCATAAATTTTCATCAGAATAGCAATTTACATGCAATTTGGAGGGTTAAATATACTAATTCCATTTTAAGGAGTATGGTTTAAGGGAGGGTTATCCTTGAATAATTAACAATTTGGCATAGAATTTTGTACCTTTGAAGGTGTTCCCGAATTTTGAGTTAGCCAGCAACATTCGACCCTCCGAATGTGTTAATAATAAAAAAAGTAATTAAATGCACCCAATTCTTGAAGAAAACATACAAATCATAGGCAAGCCATACGCCGACCTAAATTTTTTATTAGAATGTTTAACAGAAATTCTGGAAGAAAACAATGACCGTGATTTAATTCCTTACATTCCCTGGATAAATCGTGAAGTTTCTTCTCCATTGCCTGAACATGAACAAAAAGCAATTCATTTGTATTCTGTTTGTTTTCAGTTGCTTAATTTGTGCGAAGTGAACTGGGCTGTACAAAGCCGTCGTAATAAGCAACAATTGCAAGGGATGCAAAGTGTTAATGGGAGCTGGGCATATACGTTTTCCGAATTAAAAACTTCGGGTTTTTCACAGGAGGAAATTGTTTCATGCCTTTCCCAACTCGAAGTTGAACCTGTACTCACAGCACATCCTACAGAAGCCAAGCGCACAGTAGTTCTTAAATATTACCGCGAACTTTATTTATTGTTAGTCATGCTTGAGAATAGCATGTATACTACCATTGAGCGAAAACGTATCCGTTCCGAAATAAAAGAAATTCTTACAAAGCTATGGTTTATCGACGATATTTACCTCGAAAAGCCCAAAGTTGAAACCGAACTGGAGAATATCTTACACTATCTTACCAATGTGTTTCCGGAGGTATTCGAACTTCACGACAAACAATTGGTGCAGGCATGGAACGATGCAGGGTTTCAACCCCAGATGCTGCAGAATTTCCGGAACCTGCCTAAAATAAGTCTGGGTACATGGGTTGGAGGCGACCGCGATGGCCATCCCCTGGTTACCTCCGAAATAACACTTCTTACGTTGAAAAAATTACGAACGGAAGCCCTGCGGTTGGTTCGTCGACGTTTACTTTTATTGGCCGACAGTTTAAGTATTTATACTCCCGACAGTTCTCTTGAACAAAATTTTAAAGAACACGTTGCAATTTTGGTTCAGCAAATACCTGATATTTCTGATTACGATTGGTTTCAATCAACGTCTCGCGAACCGTTTAAGCAGTATGTTCTTTTGCTTATTGAAAAACTACCGATTAAAAAAGATGTATTTTCGGGTAACAGCTTACTCACCGATGGATCGTGGAATTATACCCATTCGGCACAATTGCTTAGCGACCTCGAAATATTGATGCATGCACTTAATATCTGGGGAGCTCCAATGCTTGCCCGAAACGAAGTATTAAAAACGCTGCGTTTTGTTCATAATTTTGGTTTCCACCTGGCGCATTTGGATATCCGCCAGAATAGTGCATATTATCAGCAAGCATTTTTAGGCCTGCTGGAGGATGTGGATTGTACCAGCTATTCTTTAAATTCAGATGGATCGCTCGATAAAAAATTTTTGCTCCGGGAACTCAATTTCTACCGGCCGTTTACACATTCTTTTTCGGGAAATACTCCCGAAACAAGCAATGTTTTGGCTTATCTGGGTATATTATCCGATCACATAAATAAATATGGCTCGTATGCCCTCGGTCCCCTTATTGTCAGTATGACACGTAAAACCGAAGACCTCTTTACCCTTTACTTGTTGGCACGCGAGGTAGGATTATATAAAAAAACACCGCAGGGGCCTGCTTGCCTGATTCCAATAGTTCCATTATTTGAAACAATCGAAGATTTGCAGCGTGGTCCGGCAATTTTGGATGAGTTTTTAGCACATCCGGTTACACAAAACACGCTCCGGTTGCAGATGAAGGTGAAAGGATATAAACGCCCTGTTGCCGAAGTTATGATTGGATATAGCGATAGCAATAAAGATGGAGGGATTTTGTCGAGCCAATGGAGTCTTTACGAAGCTCAGTATAAACTCGCTGAAGTTGGGCGAAAGTACAACACCGACGTGCGATTTTTTCATGGCAAGGGAGGGAGCATCAGCAGAGGAGCTGGTCCTATGCACTGGTTTCTGCGCAGTCTTCCCTCAGAATCCTTATTCGGAAAATTACGTCTAACCGAACAGGGCGAGACAATTGAGCGAAAATATGCTAACAAAGTGAATGCTGCCTATAATATCGAATTACTGACTTCGGGTACCTTGCGTAATACTTTGATAAGAGGGGATGCAAATAACCCACAACTATTTGAGCTGATGGGTTACATGGCCGGCGAAAGCTTTAAGGCGTATACTGCACTTACCAGGCATCCTAGTTTTATTCGTTTTTTTGAGAATGCAACCCCTATCGATGCCATCGAAAGCAGCAAAATAGGTTCGCGTCCTTCGCGGCGTAACAACCAGCATACTTTGGCCGACTTGCGAGCTATACCTTGGGTATTCAGCTGGACCCAAAGTCGTGTAAACCTTACCAGTTGGTATGGAGTTGGAAGCACACTCAAAGTCCTTAAGGAGCAACAGCCCGACAAATATGCGTTGTTAAAGCAATTGTTACCTTCACATCCCCTCGTTCGTTACCTGCTTACAAATGTCGATTCGGGCCTTGCGGCAACCGATCCAGCTATTATTGAGTTATATGCTTCCCTGGTAGACGATGAACAAACACGGAACGACATTTTGCCCCTTATTCTTTCGGAATACCATCTTACTCTGTCAATGCTGGGGGAATTGCTCGAAAAGCCCTTTGAACAGCGTCGTAAAAACCATTACTATTCTACCCGCCTGAGGGCTGTTGCACTGGATCTTATGCACCGGGTTCAGGTAAATACGCTTCGGCAATGGCGGAGCGAAAAGGATTCAATATCTCCTAAATTAGCAGAGCAACAAAATATATTATTACTTAAAACCATTAATGCCGTGGCCAATGCCATGGGATCGACCGGATAGGAAAGAACCTGACGTCTGGATCGCGAACTGTTTTTTTACCATTAACCTTAGTTTCATGCAAAAAATTTTACAACAATATTTCGACGAATTCTCCACCATGTCCGAAAAAGCGCATAATGCGGTTCTTGAAATTGCCGGTCGCGAAGGCATTGAGATGAACAGTATTATTGTTGCCACCTCCTTTTGTTTTGATGAGCTAAACCATCAGCCTACCAAAATGAACCTCCCGGCACCACAGGGAACTTTTATCATGGGAGGACTAGCAGGGTATCCGTTTGTCGGTGAGATAGGACTTACTGCATTCTCCGACCATATTCCCGATGGCGGCGCAGCACTGATAATTTTTGGCCCCCACATTGGTTTTTCGCGTTCGGGCGAAATAGGTAAAATAAAGCGCGTGGGGCAGCACCGCCATACTAATACCTGCGGGGCATTAATGATGGTACAAGAACATTTGTTATCCACTTCTATCCATCATATTGACCCAAACGATTACTCAGAGTTTCAGCCCGAATTTCTGGCTTTACGCTTGTTGCCTAATGCCGAGGAAATTCGAAATGCCGATGTTCCCATCCTTAAAACAACGCATTTTGTTTATTCCGAAATCGAAAAGGAAATACTTGCCCTTATACAGCATCATCCCAGTCTGCTAAGTAAATTTCCCATTTACATTTTGGGAGGCATTATTATAAATACCGACGAAAATATGCCCAATTATTTTTCGCAGAAAACCTTTCGCAAGGTTTCAGGGATTTAATTTGGGGGATTTTCAGTTAACTTCCGTGTGATTATTTGACCTGGTATATCATTCTATTGCAGCTAAAACGGCTTAGCAATTGCTCTTGGAGTTCTTACCGGCTAGAATAGTAGTATTGGAAATCAATACGCTGAAATATATAATGTTGCATAAATGCGCATAGCTTTAATTTAAAAACGAATTAGACCTCTTCGCAATTCTAACTTGCAAATTACAGTATTCAAAATATCCTTTTTGGAAAAGAATGTAAAATCGCATACTTTTAGAAATGAAAAACTGTTCTGAAAAATCCGCAGTTCCAGAAATAATGGCCTTTAATCCTTTCAAACATCATCGCCGCAGTATCCACCTCAAAGGGTACGATTATTCGCAGGCAGGATTGTATTTTATAACAATATGTTGCCACCATAGAGCGTGTTTGTATGGGGCAATTGAAAACGGGATAATGAATTTGAATGATGCCGGTGTTATGGTTGATAAATGGTATTACGAATTGGAAAACAAATATCCCGATAAACGTTGCCACGAAATGATTGTTATGCCAAACCATTTTCATTGTATAATCGAAAATATTCCGATTGTTTCACCAATAACCGACGCACCAATGGACGCACCAACCGAAAAAAATACGACATCAATAATAAAAAATATATCGCAACCATTGGCGATGCAATGGATTGGTTTAAAACAATGACCACCAATGAATACATCCGGGGTGTTAAACAATTTGGTTGGCAACGTTTCGAAGGTAAATTATGGCAACGAAATTATTACGAACATATAATTAGAAATGAACAATCGTATTTGAAAATATCTGAATATATTATGAATAACCCAAAAAATTGGGAGGGCGATTCATTAAAATAACAATAGCTATGGTCAGAAAACTCATATCAAAGTTCTTATCTTGGAAAATTAGCGTAACTCGTTAACCTTTCAGGTCATGTTACCAGCAATTTATTCAATTCTATAAAATGATTTTCACCAACAAAAAAGATTTAAATGATTTACTATATAAGCGGATTAGGTGCAGACGAGCGAGTTTTTAAGTATTTAGACCTTGGCCAACTGGAGTATAAGTATATAAAATGGGAAACTCCTGCAAAACACGAAAAACTCCAAGATTATTGCAAGCGATTAATAGCACAAATTGATTTGTCGAAGGAAATAATTTTAGTTGGCGTTTCCTTTGGTGGGATTGTTGCGCAAGAAATTTCAAAAATTATTGAAACAAAAAAAGTCATTATTTTATCGAGTATAAAGTCAGCAAAGGAATATAATTGGCAATTAAGTTTAGTTAGAAAATTGAAATTGCATAAACTTGCGCCATCACGATTTTTAAAATGGTCAAATAGATTAACCGGGGACTATTATTTTGGGGTTACGAATAGATCGGAGTCTGAATTATTGAAACAAATAATTAAGGATACTGATAGATTCTTTATGAAATGGGCAATTGAAGAGATTATGAGCTGGAAAGGAAATTCTACAAATACCAACATTGTTCATATACATGGAGATAAGGATAGGATTTTCCCAGTTAATAGGATTAAGAACTTTATTAGCATTAAGGGCGGTGGACATTTTATGATCGTTAACAGAGCAAAAGAAATATCAGATATTCTTAAATTTGAATTAAAAAACTAAAACCCAACTTGACTTTCGCTGATTATTTCCTTAAAATACTATATGATTTCACTGACATTTCTATTTTGCTAATTAAAACACATTAAATCGAATTCATAAAAACCCCCATGAAAGCAATTGTAAATACGATATATGGTTCACCTGATGTGCTACACCTCCGGGAAGTTGAAAAACCAATACCCAAAGATAATGAGGTACTCATTAAAATACATGCAACAACAGTAAATCGAACCGATTGTGGATTTCGAAAACCCGAATATTTTATTGTTCGGTTAGTTGGAGGTTTATTTAAACCCAAAAATAAAATTCTGGGGAGTGAGCTTGCCGGCGTAGTTGAGGCAGTTGGCTCTGCTGTTAAAATATTTAAACCAGGCGATCCTGTTTTTGGACTAAGCACCTATAATTTTGGAGCCCATGCCGAATACATTTGCATTCCCGAAAATGGTTCCATTGCCCCCAAACCGGGCAACACGTCTTTTGAAGAAGCCGCTGCCGTTTGCTACGGAGCATTTCTGGCATTGACTTACATTCGAAAAATTGATTTTAAAAACACGCCAAAAATTCTTATCAATGGGGCTTCCGGATCAATTGGTACTGCCGGTTTGCAACTTGCTAAATATTATGGTGCCGAAATCACCGCAGTTTGCAATACCCGGAATTTTGAATTGGTGAAATCGTTGGGTGCTGATAAAGTAATCGATTTCACGAAGGAAGATTTTACAAAAAACGGACAACTCTATGATGTCGTTTTTGATTCCGTTGGCAAAAGTTCATTTTTTCGGTGTAAAAAAGTGCTTAAGCCCGGAGGGATCTACCTTTCCTCAGAATTGGGGTTTTTATGGCAGAATATCTTTTTGGCGCTGTTAACGCCAATTTTCGGGGGTAAAAAAGTGTTGTTTCCTATACCTAAAGACAATAAAGAAGATATCCTCTTTTTTAAGGAGCTAATTGAGGCGGGCAAATATAAAGCTGTTATTGACAGAACCTATCCGTTGGAGCAAATTGTGGAGGCCACCCGATATGTCGAAACTTGTCAGAAGACCGGAAATGTTGTTATTTCATTGCACGAATAACATTCCGGAATATAGGATGTTTTGTGTTTGATACATACACCGCAATCAAAAAAATCACGGATGAACTTTCAGCCCATTGTCCATTATTCTTTGCATTTGGTTTTTCCTTTCATAATAGCCTGGTTTTTTTTCAGAAGCAATTGGAGAGTTACCGGATTAATAATCCTTTTAACATTATTAGTGGATATTGACCATATTTTCGCCACTCCTATTTTTGACCCATCCCGATGCAGTATCGGTTATCATCCACTGCATTCTTTCTGGGCGATTGGAATTTACATAGTTGCAGTATTTTTTAAAAAAGTGAGGCTTGTAGCAATAGGCTTATTATTTCATATGTTTACCGATTTAATCGATTGCACCTGGACTTTTAGCCGCTGCCACGAATGTTTTATTAGTTCAAAAATCTATTCATTATTAAATTCATTTTAATAAATTTAGCCCCTCGATGGAATCAGGTCAACAGGAAAGAATAGAATGACCTACAATATAAACTTACTATCTGCAGCTTAATATTTTAAGGAAAATTAAATCTCAGAAAAAACGTATGAAGAAAATTTGTGCATTATTTATCTCTTTATGGATAACCGGAATTATTGCCGGTCAGGAAAAGGATGTGAAAAGTTTTGATCCGAAAAATCTGAATTGGTATAACAAAGACCTGAATCTCGACAAGGTTATAGGAACCAGTGTGGACAAAGCTTACAATTCTATCCTGCAAAACAGAACACCAAAGAAGACAGTTATTGTCGCCGTCATTGATGGAGGTGTAGACATTTATCACGAGGATCTGGCCGGCGTTATTTGGGTGAATCAGGACGAAATTCCTGCTAATAATATTGATGATGATAAAAATGGGTATATCGACGATATAAATGGTTGGAATTTTATAGGAAATAAAGATAACCAAAATGTACTGTTTGAAAATTTTGAATATACCCGAATTGTGAAGCAGCAGAATGTGAACGATGTTAATTATACTAAGGCAAAGAGTTTGTACGATAAAGAACTGCAGAAAAGACAAACGGAGAATAAGAATATTGAGCGATTTGAAAAAGTGTACCTCGAAGCCAAATCAATTATTCTGAAAAATACTGGAATCGACGTGAAATCAAAGTCGGATTTGGAGAAAGTAAAATCGAATGATAATAGGATTCTTGGCGCCAAAGATTTTTTGTCCAAACGTTATTCCATGGGTTTTAAGGAAGAGCAGTTAACGAGTTTTAAAAAATTAAACAGCGAGTACCTCGATTATTTTCTGAATACCGGATTTAATCCCCGGAATATTGTGGGAGATGATCCTGCGAATATGCAGGACCGAAATTATGGGAATAACGATGTTAAAGGTCCCCGATCCTCTCACGGTACTTCGGTATCCGGTATTATTGCCGGAGTTAGGAACAATAATATTGGCATAAATGGAATAGCCAGGGATGTTAAGATTATGGCAATCCGAACAACCCCAAGCGGAGACGAAAGGGATAAAGATGTTGCGTTAGCAATTATGTATGCGGTGGATAATGGAGCCGATATCATCAATATGAGTTTTGGCAAGCAGGTTTCCCCTCAAAAGAGTTTTGTAGATATGGCTGTAAAATATGCAGAAGAGCATAAAGTTTTATTAATTCATGCTGCTGGCAATTATGGTTTTAATATTGATGTTTTAGAAACGTATCCCAGCGATCGGTATTTGGATGGCACCGAACCTTCTAACTGGCTTAATGTTGGGGCTTCAGATCAGACGTTAGATAAAAAGTTGCCAGCCATATTTTCAAACTATGGCGCAAAACATGTGGATATATTTGCCCCCGGAGTTGAACTCGTAACACTCGATTCGTGCAACTCATACAGTATGCCAAGTGGCACCAGTGTTTCTGCCCCAGTTGTAACAGGTATTGCTGCGCTAGTATTATCATATTATCCCCAGTTAACCCCCAGCGAAGTAATTCAACTCTTAATGGAGAGTTCCTACAAAGTAACCAAACCAAAAAAGGTTTTAATACCTGATTTGGAAGTACCAAAGAGGAAGAAAACAATGTTTAAAGAGCTTTCGAAATGTGGGGGTATTGTTAATGCTTATAATGCGCTGTTATTGGCAAAAGAACGATACGATAAGCAATAATATTTTCTGGTTACACTGCATTTTGATATCATCGGGTATCATTTTGAATTGCGTGCTGGCTTTAAAGTATTGACCTCGTATTTCAACTTTTAGCTGAACGCTGAAAATTTGCTGCCAATAGGATTCTATGTTTCCTAAAATAACTAACTTACTGATTAATTATGTTGAGGGGATTGATATTTCGAAATAGGGAAAACTTTTCAACTAAAGAGCTAGTGTAAATATTGGTAAATTGTTATTTCATGAAGATTACTGTATTTGATTTTGTTGTGAAAGCTTGGAGGTCTGTTTTTGGCTGCTCTTCCTCCGAAAAAATTCTCACATCGAAGTCGCAAAAAATTGTTGTTTACCAGGTTTTTACCCGATTATTTGGGAATACAAATACTACTAACAAATCCTGGGGTACCATTAAAGAAAATGGTGTGGGCAAATTCAGCGATTTCAACAATAAAGCCCTGCAGGGAATCAAGAACCTGGGGGTTACCCATATTTGGTATACGGGTGTTCCGCATCACGCAGTTATTAACGATTACACATCCTATGGTATCAGTAACGACCATCCCGATGTGGTAAAGGGTCGTGCCGGTTCTCCTTATGCTGTAAAGGATTATTACAATGTGAATCCCGATTTGGCAGAGAATCCTGCAAAACGGCTGAACGAATTCAAAGCGCTTATTAAGCGCACCCATGCTAATGGGTTGAAACTAATTATAGATATTGTCCCAAACCATGTGGCTCGGCATTATAAAGGACTTACCAATCCCAATGGGGTGCAGGATTTTGGCACTGGCGATGACAAAACAGTGACTTACGATAAAAATAATAATTTTTACTATAATCCTGGAGAAAGCTTTCAGGTTCCCGAATGGCTGCATGATTATAAACCCCTTGGAGGAGAAAAGCATTCACTTTCGGGCACGAAATTTATAGAGTCTCCAGCAAAATGGACCGGAAACGGTTCGCGTTTATCTCAACCTCATTTTTATGATTGGTATGAGACAGTGAAGTTAAACTATGGTATTCGTCCGGATGGTAGTAAAGACTTTGATGAATTACCCGATGGATTCGATAGGAAGGATTACAAAGAACACTATTCCTTTTGGGAAGGAAAAAATGTACCTGATACCTGGATTAAATTCAGGGATATTGCGCTTTATTGGACCAACATGGGAGTTGATGGATTTCGGTACGATATGGCCGAGCTGGTGCCTGTCGAATTCTGGAGTTTTATGAACTCTGCCATAAAAATGATTAATCCCAATGCCTTTTTATTAGCCGAAGTTTATAACCCAGACCAGTATCGAAGTTATATTAACCTTGGGAAAATGGATTACCTCTACGATAAAGTGGAGTTATACGATACTCTGAAAGGCATCATGCGTGGGCATGGAACTACCGACAGCATCTCGGTAATTCAAAATCGATTAGCTGATATTGAGCATCAAATGCTGCACTTTCTGGAAAACCACGACGAACAGCGAATTGCTAGCCCCGAATTTGCTGGAAGCGCAGCAAAGGGAAAACCTGCCATGGTTTTATCTGCAACAATAAGTACTTCGCCAACCATGATTTATTTTGGACAGGAAGTGGGCGAACCTGCTGCTGAAAATGCTGGTTTTGGCTCCAGCAGCCGCACGTCCATCTTCGATTATATTGGGGTTCCTAACCATCAGCGGTGGCTTAATAACAAGCAATTTGACGGAGGACAGCTACTGCCCGAAGAAAGGGAATTAAGGGATTTTTACCAACGTCTTTTAAATTTTACGATCCAAAGCAGCGCTTTAATGGGGAAGTATCAGGAAATTCACAGTCACAACCTTAGGCATACACCGTATTATAATAATCATGTATTTTCGTTTGTCCGGTATTCAAACTCAGAAAAATTGTTAATCGTTATGAACTTTCATAGCAGCGATACCTTTGGCTTTGATCTGGAAATTCCAACAAACCTAATTACCGAATGGGGGATAGCGGAAGGAGAGATATCAATAACCGATCAGCTTTACCAAATAAAAAAAGCCACATTCCAAATAAAAAATAGACTGGGAAGGGGAAGGGTAACTATTGGTCCATTGGAGTCGTTTATTTTTTGGGTAAAATAATTTTCTTTAGGACATTTCCATTATTATAATATTTTACAGTAAAGACGATGCTGACAAAAGTCGTTGTAGAAATTGTTAAACCCAACTGAAAATCAATTTCATTGAAATTCAGGTATCGTACATTAAATTATATGAAATTTTTATTTCTAAAGTGACCGACTCTTTATAAACAATCAATTAGTACGGATATCTCTATTTTCCGGCGAAAACCCGTTTCATTTCATCGCTGTCCCAGGCATGATCGTTAAATGATGGCTTTTGGGCAAAGTCGTTATTAAGCAATTCTTCCTGTATTTCAATTTGTTTCCGTGCCGCTGAAATATAAAGATTAGTATCGTGCCAGAGTTTATGGAGTTCCTGCATTGCCGCCTCGTCGTACCCGATAAAATGCTGAGCTGCCCGTTGTACTGTGTACGACCTGAAACCTAGTTTTTTCAATACATCTACTCCCATTCGAACCGACGATTCGAGATGTTCCCTGTAAATATGCTTTACCTCTTTGTTCATTAGTTCGTAGGCATCGAACCTGTTCTTGGTTCGCACCATAAGTTGAAGGTTGGGAAAGTGTTTTTGAATAGTTTCTACCAAAACCAGGTTTGTCTCATGGGAGTCGATAGCAGATATTAGAATATTGGCCTCTCTGGCTCCTGCCGATTCGAGTAAATCAACACGTGTTGCATCCCCATAAAAAACCTTAAATCCCATCTTTCGGAGAAGATCAACCCGATCCGAATCATGATCTAGAATCGTT
The DNA here is from genome assembly GCA_020048915.1 of Bacteroidota bacterium. Lineage (GTDB taxonomy): Bacteria > Bacteroidota > Bacteroidia > Bacteroidales > JAAUTT01 > JAAUTT01. The sequence goes on from JAIFLU010000311.1 coordinate 15,388, forward strand.
GCATTTACTCCATTAGCGCGTAAAAAGCGTCCAAGCGTGCTTCCAAAATGTGAAAAACCGGCAATGATAATCTTATTCTTTTCATCTATCGCATCGGCAGGACGTTCGTCGATTTTTTTAGTTCCCAGGTGGGGAAGCACGTATTTTTCATTTAGCAGGATCAAAACAGGTGTAATAGACATACTCATTGCTGTAACTGCCATCATTAGTTCCGTATCTTCACGGTTTAGGATGTCTAGTTGTCCAATAAACGAAATTGTTACAAAGGCAAATTCTCCAACTTGTGACAGGCTTATCGACATAATCATATTTTGGTCGTGCGATAACTTCGAAAAACGACCGATAGTGAAAATAATCGATGCTTTTAGCAGGATAATTCCCAGGGTAAGTGTTGCAATTACGAATGGTTTTTCCGCTATTAGCTGAAAATTAATTGAAGCACCTACAGCCATAAAAAATAAACCAAGCAATAATCCTTTGAAGGGTTCGATATCCGATTCCAACTCGTGACGGAATTCGCTGTTGGCTAGGATTACTCCTGCCAAAAAGGTTCCAAGTGCCGGGCTCAATCCAACCATACCCATCAAAAAAGCTATTCCGGTCACTATTAGTAAAGCCGAGGCCGTAAATAGCTCCCGTATTCTCGATTTTGCAACAATTCGTAATAGGGGGGATATGCCAAAACGACCTGCCACTATAATACTTGTAATTGCACCAAGCAACGCCAGAGTTTGTAACCATCCGGGTAGTCCATCTAATATTGAGTGACTGACAGCGGCATCTGCGTTAATTGTGTGGATAGCCAGAAGGGGAAGAATTGCCAGGATTGGAATAACAGCGATATCCTGAAAAAGCAAAATAGCAAAGGAGCTCCTACCAGCACTACTCTGCATCAGGTTTTTTTCTTTCATCGACTGCAAAACAATGGCTGTTGACGACATGGCTAATGACATGCCTATTGCGAGCGATGCCTGCCAATTCATTCCCAAAACGAGGCTAATCGCAAATACTGCAAATGTGGTTACAAGTACTTGAGATAGGCCTGTTCCGAGGATAAGCTTACGGATTTTCCATAGTTTTTTTGGTTCCAGCTCAAGTCCTATTAGAAAAAGCATCATAACCACTCCAAATTCGGCAAAATGCATAATATCTTCGCCTTCTTCGCCAATAAACCCTAATAGAAATGGCCCCACTACTATACCTGCAATCAAATAACCCAGTACCGAACCCATTCCTAATTTTTTGGCCACAGGCACACAAATGATTGCTGCACTTAGGTAAACCATGGCCTGAATTAGAAAACCGTTTCCCATGATATTTATTATTTAGGTTGAATAAAGTGATCGTTGATTATTTCCAGGTGGAGTAACGTTTTAAGTGGTGACGTTTCGATTGATAAAAAATTTAGCAGTGCTTTGTATTCCTCTACCTTTATAGCAAGTTCATTGGGTTGAAGCCGATGTGTTCCCTGTACTGCAAAAGGTGGGAGGTATACCATTTTGCAAAGCGTGGCTGTTTGGTCAAATGGCGCAAGCATCTGGTTGATTGTAAACCTGTTTCGCCCATCGGTTTGATAAGCTTCTCGGGCCCCCCCTGTAGTAACCACATTCAGGATGTATTTTTCTTTTAGGGCGTCTCCGTTTGGTCCATAGGCCCAATTGAATTCCAATACAAGATCAATCCATTGTTTGAGTAAAGGAGGGCAACTATACCAGTAAAAAGGATGCTGCCAAATAATCACATCATGCGCCAAAAGTAATTCCTGTTCGCGTTTTACATCGATATTGAAATCAGGATAGCTTTCATATAAATCCTGAAAAGTGATAAATGATAGCTGTTTTTCCATAACAACCATGGCATTGTTGACTACAGAATGTTCAAAACGGGGATGAGCAAACAGTACCAATATTTTCCGCATACTTTTTTTGGACATAAATTGTGAGGAGACTATTCTTCATTAAACTAAATGGATTGGTTATGGTTCATAGGAATAAACATATTATTTTCTTTTTAGATTCAGGTTGTGCTTTGTTGGTAGATTTTTTTGCTTTACAACGAATCGAAAACAGGTCAATTAGGGATCAGGAACTTTTTTCCTGAAACAAAAAACCCTTTCAAATAGCTTGTATTTGAAAGGGTTGCATTGTGTCTTTGTTGTCCCACCAGGACTCGAACCTAGGCTAACAGAACCAAAATCTGCTGTGCTACCACTACACCATAGGACAATCTCAAATCGAGGTGCAAAAATATAAATTTTTTTAATACAACAACCTTCCCATCATTTTTTTATTCTCCAAAATTAAACAGCAGGAGCAACCTAAATATGCAAACTGCTTGTTTAATTGGAGACCATCATGTATCTGAATCATTGTTAAGGTGTAATCATTTTTTTGTTTATGCTACTATTGCATATTTTGTTCTTCAATTTTTACCAGGCCTTCGTTAGCCATTTCCCAGGTGTTGTTGATGAAATCGCCTGCCCATCTGTTTCTGTCATCAGCAAAATCACGAAGCAATGGTTCCATTTCTTTACTAAAATAAATGTGATATCGAATAGGAACCCGCAATATTACCTTTAACTTCTGGTCGTTCCAACGGTTATTTTCAGGAAAGCGGAAAATTGGATCGAGCCATAATACCGAGTCGTTTTGGTCAAAAGTATATTCAATGGCTCTTGAATAGGCATTTGCCTGATTGCTGTTATTTCCGGCAGCGGATTTAATCAGTTCCACATAAATTTTATCAGAATCGCTTTTTCGGACATCAAATTTGATAGTACCATAATTGATTTTTTCCCCATCTATTTTTAATGGTCCGTAGTGGTCATCGTTATGTTCGTAAAGCTTATTTTGACTTATCGAATAACGATCGCGGATCTGTAGATTTAGTACTCTGTTTCCGCAAGGTTGAACAGTGCGAATTTCAATGTCGCTGGATCCGACCAGTTCCAGTCCGTTTTCGGTCATAATCCAGGTTTTGTTTACCATATTATCGTCCCAGTAATCGTCCCTATTTTTAACATTATGGAGGAGACGCCTGGTATTTTCGTTGAGGAATATCTTTACGCCAACCGGTAAGCGGATAATTATTTTTGTATTATAAAACTTCCAACGCTCATCATTTGATACCCGAAAAAAGGGATCAATAGTTAATAGAGTATCTTTTTGGGAATAATTAACCTTAATTTTTTTGGCCGATTCCAATGCTTCCGAACGACTATCTCCTCGGGCTTCCCTTATTATCTGAAGTTCGGGGGTAAGCGAGGTAGTTTTTTCAATGTCGATCTGCGTTATCCCTGCAAATTCTTCTTTATTAGAGTACTTTAAAGGGATAAACAAGCGGGATTCATTAAAATGGGAAATGAAATCTTCAGCGTCTTCATCAACAGCTGGCGCATTCAGGTAGAAAACACCTTTTGAAGGAGATGCAAGGTTAATAATTTCTTTAGTACTGTTTTCGGAATTGAAATTTTTCACTTCGTTAAAAATCAGCACAGTGAATGCGATAACCGATGCTATCCAAAATATTGCAAGTGTGAGGACTACCCAGCGGTCGTTTGCTTTAAATCGTATGAGAAGCTTTAACCCGCTATAAATCATTCCGATAATTGGAAGTATGAGAACTACAAATAGCAGGAATATTAGCGTATCGGCATTTATGGGGCTCACAATATTGTAAAGAAAATCCTGCACTGAAGTAAAGTGTTCATTAAAATTTCCATGGATCGAAAAATTTTTAAAGTACAAGGCACCAATTATTCCTATTATAAATGAGATGGCCATAAGTATCAGAATCATTCCGAGTAAATAGCGAAGAAGTCCAAAAATACCTCTTAGCAAGGTTCCCATAAACATAAAAAGTTCATTAAAGAATCCCATAATCCTGCTCCAGAAAGAATCGGGTTTATCCATATTTTTTTTGATGTGGCTGAATTCTTCGCGTACGGTTTTTTCAATATTGCTGAGGGTTATATCTTTGCCGCGCATTTCGAGTTTCTGACCCGAAGTTCGTGCGGCAGGCACAGCAATCCATAGAATAGGATAGAGGATGAACGAAATTCCGCCTGCAAAAATCAGTGCTATGAATAGTATACGGAAAAAGATAGGATCGACGTCAAAGTAAGCAGCAAAGCCACTACAAACACCTCCAATTGCTGAATTCTCTACATCACGGTATAACCTTCTGGAAGAACGTGTGGAAGCGCCTTCGGTTCTTGGAGACGAAGTTTCCTCATAATTGGCGCTGTCGGAAGCGGCAATATCTTCGGGTGTTCCTAAAATTGCCAAAATTTCGTCGATATCTTCAATAGCTACCGATTGCTTATTTTCTGTTACCTTAGGTTGAAGTAATTCTGCTATTCGCGACTCAATGTCGGTAACAATTTCCATCCCCTCATCGGTTTTGCCGAAATAATGGCCGAGCGAATCGAGGTATCTTTGAAGCTTTTCATACGCATCTTCGTCTATATGAAAAACAATTCCACTAATATTTATAATTACAGTTTTTTTCATGGCTGCGGTCTTATTGGGTTGAGTAGGATTTACGGAAGGTGTTTACAGAGTCAACCAGTTCGTTCCAGGCAAGGTTGAGTTCGTTCAAGAAATTTTTACCGGTTTCGGTAATGGAATAGTATTTCCGGGGGGGGCCCTGAAGCGATTCCTCCCAGCGGTAGCTTAACAATCCTGCATTTTTTTGACGGGTTAAAAGGGGGTACAATGTTCCTTCTACTACTATCATCTCGCCTTTTTTTAATTGGTTGATGATATCGGAAGCATAAGCGTCATTGTCCGAAAGAATAAGTAAAATGCAATATTCCAATACCCCTTTCCGCATTTGTGCTTTTGCATTATCGGAATTCATGGTCATAACGATCTGGTTTAATTGTTTATTTAGAGCTTGTTAGAAAACCCAGTGTTGGATAAGAAAACACCAGGTTCTGGGCTTGCAAAGGCAGAAAAAACGGAGTTTACTTTTTGTAAATGAGCATTTTTTTGCCGAGCGTTACAAAGAAATTGGTGTTTTCTTGCCGACACTATTTAATTGGGATTATAATCCACATGAGGATATACAGTAACAGTCCTACTCCAAATCCAAAGAAAAGGACAACAAAAAGAAGTCGTAAAATTACAGGATCCATGTCCCAATATTCGGCAAACCCACCGCATACCCCGCCAATCATTTTATTGTGGTTGCTTCGGTAAAGCCGGTTGTAAGTTGATTGATTAGAATTTCGCTGACTGGAAGCAGATTCGTAAGTGGCTTTTATGCCCAATTCCGAAAGAATTTGCTGAACATCGGTAAGCGTTATTACTTGCTTATTTGCTGCTAGAAGTTGCAAGAATCTTTCGGCTAGGGTTGCTTCAAGTTGTTTGTCGCCTTGTTTTCCCTGTTTGAAAATTCGTTCACGCATAGTCGAATAGGCATCGTCCTCCATATGAAACAGTATGCCGTTGATATGAATAATAATTACTTTTTTCATGTTTATAGTATTATGTTATACTTACTAAATGACTATACAAAGATAAATAAAAAAAACAGTACTATGCAAAACATAGTAGTATTATTTTTAAAATATTTTTTATGTTGTCCAAAAGGTTTATTTTGGTTCACCTAATAAAAACGAGCTATGACAGGAATTATCGATAAAATGGAAACCCGGTTTGGAGATCCGGTAGAGTATTTTTTACCCATTGGAACAGAAAAATTGGGTATGAACCAATTTATTGGTAAATCCTTAACCATCCAATGGACAAACAAAATTCAATGTTTGCACTGCGGAAAAACCACAAAAAAATCTTTTGGGCAAGGCTATTGTTATCCCTGCTTTATATCTATTCCCGAAACAGAAGATTGTGTTTTAAATCCGCAGCTTTGTCGCGCTCACGAGGGAATAGCCCGCGACATGGTTTGGGCTGCGGAGCATTGCCTTCAGGATCATTTTGTTTATTTAGCGCTTTCGAGCGATGTAAAAGTTGGTGTTACGCGAAAATCACAAATTCCAACCCGTTGGATGGACCAGGGGGCATGGAAAGCCATCAAACTGGCAAAAACGCCCAACCGTTATTTGGCCGGTTTAATAGAAATGGAACTAAAAAAAGTGATGCCCGATAAAACCAACTGGCGCAATATGCTTAAAAATGTGATAGATCCATCGAGAGATTTGATTTACGAAAAGCAACATGCAGCTGCCAGCCTGAGCGATAGCCTGTCTCCTTATGTTTTGGAAGAAAATGAGATTGTTGAGGTTCATTATCCGGTATTAACTTATCCCATCAAGCCCGAGAGTGTCGACCTCGAAAAGAAAACCTCAATTTCCGGCATTCTCACCGGTATAAAAGGGCAATATTTATTATTCGATTCCGGGCAATGTTTAAATGTAAGGAAGCATGGGGGATTTGTAGTGGAGGTGACTGATAAATAAACAGGTTAAATTGGTCACTTGACTAACTTAAACCGCTGGCCAACTTTATAAACCCCTGCCTTCAGTTTATCAATTTCTATTTGTTCAAAGAAATTTAATTTTAGCAGAATGATTGGGAAAATGCCCAATAGGATTATTTTAAGTAGCCACGATAATCCTAAATTGGAAATAGGGAATAACTCTGTCGCCAGAAAAATTGCTATTCCAATTAAATAGATCAGCATAATTTTTCCCCACTCGAAATTTACTTTCATATATTTCGCCGATAGAATTGAAACAAAAGATATGTAAATAACTTGTGCAGCAACAACTGAATAGGCGGCACCCATTATTCCATAACGGGGAATCAGAAAGAGATTCATTATTATATTAACGCAAACTGCCGAAAAGGAAGGTAAAATATATTCTTTTGTTTTATTATTTAAAAATAATCCCACCCCAACAAAGTAGTTCATTCCCATTATCATAAAGCTAAGCGATAAAACTGGCACTACTTTCAAGCCATCCCAATAGTCTATTTGTTTTCCAACAACCCAAAGTATATCCTTATAAAAGAATAAAAAACCAAGAATGAGGAAAGCTAGCAAAAAGCAATAATATGTGAGCATTTTTCTGTAATACCGGATGTTGTTGGCTTTTTTTTCGTTGTCCATTATCGAAGGGAAATAACTCAAGCCTATTGTTTGAACAAATATCAAGTTAATAAAATTTGCAATCCGGAACCCAAATCCATATTTTCCTAATTCTTCAGGAGTGCTTAACCAATTAAGCATAAACCTGTCGGTAATGGTAAACAAGGTATACCCTATGGTCGAAACCACATAGGGGAATCCAAACCGAAGGGACTGTTTTAAGGATTCAATATCAATCCTGAATTTGCTTTGTGGGATAATTATAAATAAAACGCCAATTAGTAAAGCTGCCAAGCCTCCAATTAACCGGGCTAGGAGCATGCCCTGAAAGCCCATTGAAAGACTTACCACAAAATAAATGGTGATCGAAAAAGTGATGGCCAATTTGAAAACATTAAATAAAAGATACTGGACAGGCTTCTTCTCGTATTGTAAATACTGAAATGGAATTACATAAAGTATTTCTATTAAAACGATCCAAAGCGTAATTTGGAAATTCCCAGATTGCAGTTTACTACCGGTTATTACCTCCGATACAGTCCCCGAAAAAATTAACATGGGTAAAATCGATGCTAAAGCAAGTATAAAACATCCAAAAAAATTGTTAAAAAGATAAACACCATAGGTGTTCTTTTCCCGCTCTATATAGAAAAATCGTTGATGTGCCGGGCCAATACCATAATTTAACAGGGAGGATAAAAAAAGGATGATCGTCTCAAAATATACCAGATAACCGAAATCACCAATTGGAATATGCGTTTGGTAAATGGGTATCAGAATAAACCCTAACATTTTATTTAAGATACTTCCAAATCCGTAAACGGCTGTCTGCTTTCCCAGACTCTTTATTTTATCAAGCATGTAGTTGCTTTGCTTCTATATTTTAGTTAAGGTTACTTTTGAGGAGTCATTTCGAAGTGAATTTCACTACATGGAAATACTCCGCTTAAGCACTCTTCGTAATATTCTTTTGTGAAATTATTGATGTTAAAAAGGAGAATGAACCCCCTTTTTATCATATGCCGGACAAAAAATTGAGACTTAAAAACTAATTTTCTGCTGGTTATATTGAATTTAAAGGAGTTGTAAAATCCTGGAACGGTTCTTTTTAGCTTTGTCGAATCCGTAGCATAATAGTCGAAGGTATAAAGGCCGAAGAATTTTTTATGCGTCAAATCGGAGTAATAATGAGGATTTGAAAAGTGAGGGACAATTGCTTTATGAATACCGGTTGGTTTCAAAACCCTATGAATTTCCTTAATAAGGAACTCAATATTGTTTATGTGTTCAAGAAAATGAACGGACGAAATTTCATCTACCGAATTGTCCGGAATAAAAGGCAAGCCATTTTCGAGATTTGTTACAATATCGACTCCCGGAAGTTGAAAAGCATCAATACCAATGGTATCAGCCTGCTTACTCGGACCACAGCCTAACTCAATTACTATTTTCGTTTTATTCTTTATCAGTTCTAAATATTCTTGTTCAGTCATTTTAAATCGATTTTATTATTTTGTAAAGGAGCTTAAAATTAACTTCCCGACTATATTTTTCTTCTACATATCGACGACCAATTTTACCCATTCTTTCCCTTTCCGCTGAATTTTCAATCAAATATGTTACCGATTTTATCCAATCTTCGCTCCTTTCAGCAAGAAAGCCATTCTGATTTTCGATTACAATTTCGGAATTAATACCTACCGGGCTTGCCACTACTGGAATTCCAGCGGCCATATATTGAAAGAGTTTGTAACCACCTTTCCCTTTGGAGTATCCATCGGAAGTCAAAGGCATAATTCCAATGTCCATCATATCCATGTGTTCTGCCTCTTTTGCAAGGTTCCAGGAAACAACTTCTATAGGCACTCCAGCAATTCTATAAGTTGGGTCTGCGCCAATCAAAAGTAATTTAATATCGAAATTTCGTTTAATTTCCTGTAAAGCCGATTCAATTAATTTTAAATATGGGGTTGTATACGAAGAACCTATCCACCCAATTACAATTGGTTGGTTCAAATGTGGTGTGTGGATTTTAAATTTTTCTGGTTCAACGGGCGTGGTTATTATTTCAATTTTTTCATTTCCTGATGACCTACAAAAAGGAGCAAGTTCAGCGGAGGATATGATAATTTGATCGGCAGCATTTACCATTCTTGTGGTTTTGTCCGTATTTTTATGCTCTCCGGGTTTGTCAAGGTATATAGCATCGTCAAAATCATAAATAATTTTTGATCGCTTCTTTTTCAGAATTCTTAGTAGAAATGCCGATAAGAAATAACGTTGTACAAATACTACATCGAATTGAAACAATAGGATATAAAAAAACAATTTGCAAAAAAGAAATCGCTTTAATAAGGGGAAAATAAACCATTTATAAAGGCCTGTTTGTTTCTTTTGAGGAATTCGGGGAATCCACTTTATACTAAGATTTAATTGTAGTTTAAAATAGTTAAAGTAGAGCAATGCCCTTGTTCTGCTACTGGCATGATCCCAGGAGCCATCTGTAATAACTAAAATATTATTGTTTTTCCGATTCAATTATAGAAGGATTGAAGCGACAAATGTAAAAAATTCATACTATTCCTTATCATGGAATTTTTTGTGAAGTGTAAATTGTAATTTTGACCCAAAGTAACAGTTATTAGTTTGTCTTTAGGGATTATAATTAGTATTGCCTATACTTGCATTGTTTTGTATTGACAAATGAAAGAAAAAAATAAGTCCATCCTCATATTTACCGATAAATTCCCTTTTGGAACATCGGAGGCCTTCTTTGAAAATGAGTTGTTATTTCTAGCAAAATCGTTCGATAAGGTTGCCTTGTTCCCTTTAGAAACTAATAACTCAACTAATCATAGAACAATTCCCAATAATATTGAATTAATTACACCCTTATTTAATTCCATAAAAAATAAGCGTGAGTTAATAAAGAAAGGAATTTTCAATAGTTTTTTTCTGTTTCCTCTTTTTGGTGACCTTAAAGATGAAAGCGTTTGGAAGTCCGTTTCAAAAATTCGAAACTGGATTACATCCTTTTTATTACTCAGAGCAATTTTGGCATTTTTTCATAGACTTAATTTTTTGACCAGGCTCAATAACTACGATGTAATATACTTTTATTGGGGAATTCGGTGGAGCCAAATAATACCGTTTTTACCTAAAGATTTGAGGTCAAAAATTGTGGTTCGGTTTCATGGGTCTGATCTGTATGAAGAGCGTAACCACAATTATATTCCCTTTCGAAAACTTCAGGTTACAAGAATGGACTTAGCAGTTTTTATTTCCGAAATGGGTAAAAAATATTTCTTATCGCATTATCCAACGGCAAAATGTGAAACATATATTTCACGTTTAGGCACCAAGGACTATGGAATCGGCCCCTTTTCTAAAACTGCATATATTAATCTGGTTTCGTGCTCCAATATAATAGCATTGAAACAGCTTGATATTATTGCCAATAGCCTTCGCTATTTGCGCATTCCGGTTAAATGGACCCATCTTGGGGAAGGTTCCTTAAAGGATAAAATCCTTTCTATAACAAGTAATTTACCTGATAGTGTTACAATTGATTTTAAGGGACAACTTTCATATAACGAACTTATTAGTTTTTATAAATCCAACTCAGTTGATGTATTCCTGAATATAAGTAGCAGTGAGGGCATTCCGGTATCGGTTATGGAAGCAATTTCCTTTGGAATACCTGTAATTGCAACTAACGTAGGAGGTACTTCCGAAATAGTAAATGATGAGATAGGTTATTTGGTGCAACCATCTATATCTCCTCAGGAACTCGCCCAAAAAATAAAGGATTTGATTTCACGGACTGATTATTCCCAAATACGTGTTGAGGCAAGGTTGCGTTGGGAGAAATTATGCCGGGAAGAATTGTTATATCCTGAATTTATCGCTAAACTTACTGATTTATAATACTCTCAATACCGTATCATCCAGCGGTAACGTCGGGAACTGTCCCCAAATTTAATAGCGATATTGAGTTCATGCGAACCAAACGAATATTTTTGGATGCTCGACAAATTGTAATCGAATGCATATCCGAAATAAAAGCGGTTGGCTTTACCTCCTATTAGTAAACCAATAGATGATTGGGTGCGATAGGTTATACCTGCCCAATAAAATTCTTTATAGTAGCATTTTAGATTGATGTCGGCTTGGATAATTCCAAGTTCCGTTCCTCGTAACAGAAAGGAAGGCTCAATTTCAAAATCGTTTTTTACATCTAAGCGATATCCACCCATTATGTAATAATGACGCTTCATTCGGTAATCAAGGTTTTTATCCCCTACTTTAATTCGGGTTTGAAAAAGCTGAGCAGCCGATACGCCTAAAAAGCCTTTATATGTTAGTAATTGCGCACCAAAGGTAAAATCCGGGACAAAAACCAGATTATTAAACCCTTCGGCTAATAATGGTTCCGAATCACGAAACTGCAATTGCGCCTGGTCAATCTTTATCTGGAATGCAGAAGCTGCCAAGCCAAAAGATAGTTGCTTGTTCCTCAGAAATAAGTGATAGGCATAAGTAAATTGCCCACCTGTTCGATCTATCAATCCATTTCGATCCTTATAGAGGTAGGCACCGAGCCCAACTCTTCCACTCCTTCGGGAAAGCGATTTGGACGGAGACACGGCGTTTCCGCGAATTTTGTAGTTACTTCGAAGGATTCGCGATTGGACACTTAGTGCATATGTTTTTGGAGAGTTTGCCAGTCCTGCCCAGTGATCCCGGGAAGTGAGTGTGGCTGTGGTGTATCCATCACTCCCTGCAATGGCAGGATTTATTAAGAAGCCGTTCATCATATACTGGCTATACAGGGGCAATTGTTGAGCAACAGTACTCCCCATAATAATCAGTAAATATTTTATTAAAAACAGCTTTTTAATTTTACTTTTCAACTCGTTCTGGCTTTTGTCCTGGGAATACGAGGGTTACCGTATTATTGTTACATTACCCGTCATTGGTTTTGAACCATTCCTCAAATCGAATACATAATAATACGAATCGATTGGCAATTTATTGCCTTTAATGGTTCCGGATAGCCAGGTTGTGATTTATAGATTAAAATTCCCCACCGGTTAAAAATTTCAATAACAGCTTCAGGGTATAAATCGCTCACTTTAATTTGGTTATCCGGAGTTCCTCCCAAGATTTCCCATGTATCATTAGAGCCATCGTCGTTGGGTGAAAATGCGGTTGGAATATCAATACACCATTGATTAAGAGGTTCTAAAGCTATGGTATCTTTTCTTTCACAATCGTTGCCATCTGTTATGGTAACAAAGTATATCCCTGAGCGTACATTTTCAATTATCGGGGAACTATTATCATTACTCCAGTTGTAAGTAAAATCTTCATTTCCTCCGCTCACCGCTATCTCAATTTTGCCATCCTCAGTGTCCGGACAAAAGGGTTGGACCATTTCAGTATTAACCGCTATAGCGGAGGGTTCTGAAATATTTACTATCGTATTCGAAGGGCAAAGATTAGCGTCCTGAACAACTATTTCATAACTCCCAGCTTTAAGCATGGTAGCATCTTTTCCTTTAATTGCGTTGTTCGACCAGGTATAATCATAAGGGCTAGTTCCACCTGTTGGTGTAAGATGTATTTCCCCGGTTGCATCACCATGGCATAGAATATCCTTTTTTGTAGAAGAAATACCTAATGGCAGAGGCTCTTTTATTGTATAGGTGCCATTTCCAACACATCCACCATAGTCAGTTACAGATACTCTGTAGGTGCCCGAAGATAAATCTGTTATTATAGAATCGCTATCTCCAGTAGACCAGGAATAGTGGTAAGGTCGTCTACCGCCATGTATTATTATTGAAATTTCACCGTTATTAAACCCATTGCATTGTACATCCTTTATAGTGCTGTCAATTTTCAGCGGATTGGGAGCTTTTACATTTGTAATTATAGTTTTTTCACAATTATTTTTATCGGTTACTGTAAGCGCATAATCTCCAATAGTAATATTGATGATTGAATCCAGGGTAGAACTATCCGACCATTTATAGTTATACTCCGGAGTACCACCCGATACGGTTGCTTTAATTTTACCGTTGCCAGCCCCACTACAATTAATATCCTCTGCTTTTGTTGTAATTTTTATAGAATCGGGTTGTGTGATTTTCAGATTCCAGTTAAAATCACAATTATTCCCATCAGTTAATTTTAACTGATAGTCTCCTGTTTTAAGGTTTGCCTGATCTTTTTGAGCTGGTATTATTCCGGCCCCATTTAAAGTTGACCATAAATAAGTATATGGTTGTATATTTTGGCTAACCCCACCGGAAGGATTAATGGAGATTGTTCCGTTAGAAAGTCCATAACAGCTAACAGGTGTAAGCACAGAATCTAAATTTACAGGAGAAGGTTCATGGAGCCTGATACTATAATTAACCGGACATACTCCACCATAGGTTACGGTGAGGTTATATGTCCCGGAAGTAAGATTTTTCTGGTCGGCTGAATCTTGTATTATACCTGCTCCATCTGAAGTGCCCCATTTGTAGCTGTATGTACCAAATCCTCCTGAAATTGTTGTATTGATAGATCCGGTGTTACTCGAATGACAATCAATCTCGTAGCCATTAAAGCGATGAATAGCTGTATCGAGTTGTAATGCCGGTGGTTCAGTTAAGGTAACTGTCCCTATTACCGAGCAGAAAGAATCTTTCGGTTGATTATTGAAATAATATTGGTATTTGTCCTTAATATTTATAATATAGCTGCCAGATCCAAGGGTTTCCTGGGTTTTTTCCCCGGGATCAATGCCTGTACCATTAGAGGTGCTCCAAATGTATTCGTAGTTTTGGTGTCCACCTGTTAAATTGGCTATTACTTTCCCATTTTTCCCCTTATAGCATTCAACATTGTATCCACTGGGGTAAGTAAAGATATCCGGCGTAAGAACCAATGGCGTGGGCTCAAATATTGTATCCGCATCTCCTGTAGTAAAACATCCGTTATTATCGCGTACAGTTAGTGTGTATATTCCGGGTTTGAGGTTTTTAATCATCCGAACAGTATCTGTAAACCCATTAGGCCCTGTCCATTGATAACCTTTAATAATATTAAAGAAAGTAGGATTGAGGATACCGTCATTTGCTCCAGTGCAACTTATATTATAGTCGCCATACTTTGATTTGTTATGACCCCAACTAAATGGAACAGGGGATTTGACCAGAATATCGGTTTCACCATCTATACATCCATTGGTATCTGCAATTTGTAAGTTATAGTATCCAGAATAAAGACTAGAAATATCTTCGGTGTACCAATCGCTACCGTGTCCCCACCAATGGAAGCGATAGGGATATGTTTCAGCTCCTCCGGCAACTGTAATGTTTACAGCTCCGTTATTTCCTCCGTTGCATTGTACGCCCGTAACTATTTTAGTATGGGTAAGTTTGGCAGGTTGGATGAGTGCTATGGTATCTGCATTTTTACAATTCAATTTATCTTTAATTGTTACAGAATAAATTCCAGTCTTCTTATTGTAAATTGAATCTATCGTTTCTCCTGTTTTCCATAATATTGAGTAACCCAGTCCTTCAAACCCTCCTTTAATATTAATTGCTTTAATGCTTCCATTTGATTCACCAAAACAACGAATATTTTTTCCGCCAATAAATTCTTTAGGTTTTAAATTAAATTTTAACTCCGGCGCAATAGTAAAAGTGATGTATTTTGAAGTCCCATTTTCGCAATCAATTCCCATCTTTGAATTTTCAATAAATGGAGTAAGCTTATAAGTTATTTCCTGAATAACATTGGTAGTATTTACAAGATTTTGAATAAGGTTGGAAATATTGAAAGAGCCATTTGGGGCAACTCCAAGTATTGTCCCGGCATTATAAGTCGTTTCCAGATGGTATTTTACTGTACCAATAACGGAAGTATTGGGCGTGGTAATATTCAAAGTCGTTCCCTCGGAATAGCAAATAGAATCGCGGTTAGCTTCAGCAACCATTATTTGTGGAGTGGGATTCACATATACAAATACTGACTTTTGTGTACCGGAACATTTTTTATTACCAAGAATATCTATTGTCCAGGGTGTAATAGTATACTCTACCAATTGAACATTTAAAGAAGTGTTTTCCAATAACTGATTAATTGAAGAACCAATGTTCACCCCTGCAAGGTTTGAGGAGGCTCCTGTAATTTCAGGAGGGAAGGATGCAGTCCAGGTATAATGTATACCGTTTGTTGTTGTATTTGGGCTGGAGACTAAAATATTTGTTGATGTCTTGTTACAAAGCGTGTCATTATTAGCCAGAATCGTAACCACAGGTTCCACCCAAATATCGACCGTAATACTTGCAAAAGCACAGCTGTTAGTTCCGTTGGCAGCTATAGCATGAGGAGTAAGGATATATCGTACGAGCTGTGCGGTGTTGCTGGTGTTTACCAGAGTTTGCGAAATAGGAGTTCCAATGTTATTTCCGTTACCAACACTTGCAGCTTCGCCGGTTACATCGGGGTTGTCAGCCACCGTCCAGGTGTAGCGGATCCCATTTTTCGCAGTTTGATTGCTAGATGGAGCAATATTGGTTGCTGTGCCACTGCATATCGTATCATTCGGTGAAGTAATCGTTACCACTGGCTCCACCCAAATAATTTGGTTTTTCGAAGTAATATTCGCGCAACCATCTGTCAAAGTCCAGGTACGGGTAATAAAACCATAGATATCGCAGGAGGTTAAATTAGAATTGTCATCTGAAAAAATAGCATTTAATCCAGTATAACAATTATCATTTTCATCAGTAACATCACCTGTAATAATTGGTAAGATATTATTGGAACAATCAGAATCTCTACAAATAATAATATCAGCAGGTACGGTGAAGGTTGGATTAGTATCATCGCTAATGGTAATTATCTGGGTGGCTGTAGATGCATTTCCATTAGAATCAGTTACTGTATAAGTTCGGGTTACTAAAACAGGACAAGTTCCTGCGGATACATCATTACTGGTGATTAACAAGTTATCATCAGGAGTACAGGCATCGGTAATCGTAAGTCCCAAAGCTTCCAATTTGGCAGTCGTTGTTGCTGCCGCAGGAGCATCGGTGGCGATGCATCCCTCAACAGTTGATGGAGCTATCGATCCGGTGATGACCGGAACAGTATTATCCGAAACAATAATTTTAAAGCTACAAGTGCTCTCATTGTTCGAGGAATCTTTAAACTTATATGTAACAATTGTTGTCCCAACTGGAAATGTTGCACCCGGCGCGTAGTTCCTATCTGTATAGGTCATTGCCCCATCGCAGTTGTCTGTGGCTGTAGGTTCTGTCCAGGAAGCAATCTGGTCGCAGGTTAAGCGGCCAGCCTCGGTGTTTACATTGATATCACTTGTACAACCAATGATAACTGGTTTTTCGTTATCATTTACAATGACCTTGATGCTAATTGATTCAAAATTTCCTGCAAAATCATATACTTTCCACACAACTGTAGTCTCACCCTTATTAAAAACAATACCAGCAAGAGATGTACCGCTGGTCTCAGCAATTGTAGTGACACCGGAAAGTTGATATGTTGTATTTGTGATACCACAATTATCAGAAGAAGCTGTAAGGTCAAACTCAGTGCCGGCGGTAACATAAGTACATCCGATGTTTGTTGCCCTAGTTTGTTCAGCAACAGCAGTTAATGCAGGTTTTGAAACATCCTTTAAGGTAATGGTGAAAGTAGTGTTTTCGGTATTACCATTTCCGTCATTTGCGG
>JAIFLU010000107.1 GCA_020048915.1 Bacteroidota bacterium
ATCAAATTTTTCAATTAAAAATTTAAGGAAGCCATTGTCAGGTATTTGGCTGTAATATAGTGTGTTATGCTTTTTTAGCATTACGTACAACATCTCAATATGCACTGCTGTGGTTTATATTGCTATTATATCGACTGGGGAGTAGCACCTTGTATGTGTCGAAATAACTGAGAAATATAAATTTTCTATATTTTTGGTTATTGGTGTACATTGCTATTATTGTTTGGCTTTGTTGCTTCTAAATTCATCGGTATTGATTCCCAAATTTACTTTTTTTGAGCAAAATAAAAAATTGAACACCCAATATTTAAAGATTAAATGAGTTTTTGTTGCATATGGATATACCTCTCCCCAAAGTGTTTTTAACCACTGGTAGCCCATTTTAAAATAGTTATCGTGCTTATAATTCATATCAATTGGTAAATGCAAATAAACATTAAGGCGGTGGCCTGTTTTTATTCTTTGTCAGGTTTAATTTATCGAATGGGCTGCGCACTTTTAATACCGATTCGTTGGTGAGGTGTGTATATTGCTGGGTGGTTTTTATACTGTTGTGTCCCAACAGCTGCTGTAAATACCGGGTATCGTAACCGTCTTCAAGTACATGGGTGGCAAAACTATGGCGCAGCAAATGTAAGTTTACCCTTTTTCGGATTCCTGCCCTGGCCACCGCTTGTTTTAATGCTCTGTCCATGCTAGTATAACTATATGGCATACCTGGTTTTTCACCTTCAAAAACATAACGGCGAGGCTTATATTGTTCTAAATAGCTTTTTAAAGTGTTTGCTAAAGATGGGCTAAGGAGTGTAAACCTGTCTTTCTTGCCCTTTGCTGCTTTAATATATAACACTCCACGGGAATAATCAATATCCGACAGTTTTAAATTCTGAGCCTCACTGCGCCTTAGACCCGCTGAATAAATAAGGCAAATCAGGTTTCGTTGCTTTTCGTTGTCGATGGCATTGATAATGGCGGCTATTTCTTCGAGGCTTAACACCTGCGGTTTTAGGGATGGAATGCGTGCCCGTGGCATTTCGCTGGGCAAAAAATCGCGCTTAAGGCAATGCTTGTAATAAAACCTCAGTGCGGTAATCATAGCATTCTGCGAGTCGGCTGCCCTTCCCTTGCCATAAGTGTGCAAAAAAAATCGAATTTGATCTCCTCTTATATACGCAGGATTTTTGTATTCCATTGCTTTCACAAATGCCATAAAGTGGCGCTCGTATTGCTCGCAGGTTGTTTTTTCCATGCTGGTTTGCGCCACCATATTGCGAAATTGTTTTTGGTATATTGCATCAAGCTTGTATCTGGCTACCAGCCACCAAATAAATTGCCGCATTTCGCCCACTTCAAATGGCCTTCCATTTTTTTCGAACAGAAATATATTGTTGTTTGTTTGTTGCTGGTAATTTTCTGCCATCATCAGCATTTGCAGCATAGCCTTATTGTTCTCACTAAATTGGGGATATTTTTGTAAACATTCCCCTAAGTATTTTGGTAACTCAACAATATCATCGGCCCTTATCCCCAGGTGAAAAACCAGCCAAAGACAAAGCCTATGGCCACTATTATGAATATTTGGCCCGGCAAGTTCCTGTATTTCGGCATAGTCGAATAAAATTGCAAGTGGTTTGATGTCGTGTAAGCCACCAAGGCTAAAATACAGTTTTTCGCGCCCTAATATTTTTTCATAATAAAATTTTATGGCGCATACAAGCTGTTTCGTTTGTGTTTGGCTCAAATTGCGGGTATTACAAAAAATATACTCGAATATATCGTTGTGTTGAATAGCATCAATTGATTTTCCTTCACTTTCAAAATGCTTTACGTAGTTTTCAAAAAAGGGAAGATAAGCATGGATGGTTGCCTGCGAGTATTTTTTAATCTCCAGCATGGCTTTGTAATTCACCAGGTTCTTTTGATTGGAAGAGGGCAATATTACAGGAATAGGGTTTAATGCAGCGGAACTAGGGCTGGAGTTGGATTCTTTTTGCACAAACTGGTTTTCATTGGTGTTATTTGGTTGGTTGGAATTGCCTTTGGATACTGTAGTAGCTTCTATGCATATTTCAAGAGTATCCTTGCATAGTTTTTGAAGAGTTTGCCAAGCTTCCGGACTGTATGGTATGTGCCAGCAACGGCATGTTTGGCTCCATAGCCTGCCGGATATTTGCCTAACCACAGCCTCTGCATACGAAAATCGGTCAAAAATACACGCAATACGTATCTCTCCCCGATGTTCAATTTTCCTTATGGTAAGCTTATCCATACCCCCTTTATTCCATATTAAATGACCCTGGTGTCAGATTGATTAAATACTAATCAATTTTAACCTAATTAATATAGATATTTTTGATTTAAAGGGATGAGAATTGGTAAAATATTTTCACTTTAGCAGGAGGAACAAAAAATACAGAAGCAAGGCAAAGAATACAATACCAATTGCTTTTTGCATAGATGGAACAACTCGAACTCACAACTGGTTCCATTTTTAGTGATAAAGAAATAAAAAACTTTTCGCCAAAAAGGTTAATGAATTTATAATTTCAAATTAATAGTAAGAAACGATCAATTTGAGCTTTAAGCGTCACGTTTTTCAGAATAAATATTTGAGTCTTCGAGAAGTCTTTTACTTTCTAATCTCCCAAAGAGGGACTTTTAAATTCAATGATTTTCAGATGGTTCCCTGATTGGGGCAGACGGAAAAACAGGTGAAAATCAGTGAATTTTGGACTTTTTGGAGTAGATTCGTAATTCGGGCTAGTAACCAACTAAACTAATCTCTCCAAATACTTTTTAAAATCGTTAAAGCTATTCGATAGAGGAATGGATTTGGTTTCCCCGGCAATAAATTTCTGCAGTTTTTGAGGGATCTCTACCTTGGCTCCAATAATTTCTTCCACCGTATCGAGAAACTTCGCCGGGTGAGCTGTTTCGAGGAATATTCCCAAACTGGAATTTTTCTTCTGATATTCCTTTAATGCCAGATAACCAATCGCGCCATGCGGGTCGAGCAGGTAGCCTTTTGAAGCGTATACGTCTTTCATTACCTGTTTTACGGCCGCATCGGTATAGCGATAACCGGTTATATCGTTCGAGATGGCTGCATGGGAGTTATTGTAGAGATGCTGAATCCGGACAAAATTACTGGGGTTCCCTACATCCATGGCGTTCGAGATGGTGGCGACCGAATCGCGCGGCTCGAAACGGGCAGTATCGAGGTAGGAGGGGACAATATCGTTCACATTCGTGGCTGCTAAAAAGTGGTGAATAGGAATTCCCATGGCTTTGGCAATTAATCCGGCCGTAAGGTTACCGAAATTGCCGCTGGGTACCGAAAAAACCACGTCGGGATTTATTTTCGACGCTTGAGCATATGCAAAGGCATAATAAAACGATTGGGGAATTAATCTTCCCAGGTTTATCGAATTTGCCGAGGTTAGAATTAGGTTGTTCCGTAAATCGGAATCGAGAAATGCTTGTTTTACAAGACGCTGACAGTCGTCAAAAGTGCCGGCTACTTCAATAGCAGTAATATTTTTACCGAGCGTGGTAAATTGTTTTTCCTGAATGGTACTTACCAATCCGCTGGGGTAAAGTACATGTACTTTAATTCCCGGAACATCCAGAAAGCCGTTGGCAACGGCGCTGCCGGTATCGCCCGATGTGGCTACCAATACATGGATTTCTTTGTCCAGGCCTTTTGTAAAATATCCTAAAATACGGGCCATAAACCGGGCGCCAAAATCTTTGAACGCCAGGGTAGGACCGTGGAATAGCTCCAGGGAGTATATACTGTCTTCCACCTGCACCAGGGGAACCTCAAAGTTGAATGCTTCCTCTACCAAATTTCGAAGTATAACGTCGCTCATATCGTCGTTAACAAATGGCTGGGCAATAGCAAAAGCAAGGTCGTGAAACGAAAGCTGGGGTAAATTTCCCAGGATATCGTTCGAAAGCCGCGGCATAGTAACCGGCATGTACAATCCGTTATCGTCAGCCAAGCCTTTTAGCACGGCCTCTTTTAACCCTACTTCGATGTTTGTATTATTGGTACTGCAAAATTTCATGACAATTTATATGTTGATGTTTAATTTTTATTTAGACCGAAGACGGAAGACGGAAGACGGAAGACGGAAGAAAAAAACCTAGTTACTAATTCCCGTCTCGTAACCCATAACCCGCACTCCTGTATTTTGTATCCTGCTCCCGACATCTATCGCGATCGCACCTTTTAACCTGTATTTCTTATCTCGCATCCCGCAACCCGCAACCCTGCACCATGTAACCCTTTATTTTGTATCATGTAACCCGTACCCCGTACCCCATACCCCGCTCCCGATAGCTATCGTGGATCGTAACCCATACCCCGTAACCCGTACCCCGTAACCCGTACCCGGTATCCCGTAACCCGTAACCCATCACCCCCTCTCCATCACCCTCACTCCAACCGGATTTACCTGCGAAACAAACACCTTGCTGCCAATATTTACCGAGAGGAATATCTCCTGCATTAACTTAGCGATTTTGTCGGCAATTTCCTGCTGATTCGATAACGCAAAAATGGATGGGCCAGAACCGGAAATGGAACATCCCAATGCACCCGCATCGAGCGCAGCTTTTTGAACATCATTAAATTTGGGGATGAGGATGGAACGAACAGGCTCAACAATAACATCTTTAAGCGAAGAGGCAATTAATGTAAAATCGTTTTGCATCAGGCCTGCAATTAATCCGGCAAGGTTTCCCCATTGAGTGATTGCGGCCCGGAGGGTAATATCTTTTTTCAATATTTTTCGGGCATCGGCGGTCTTTACTTCGATTTCGGGATGCACGACGGTACAAAATAAATTACTTGGACTGGGAATAGGGCAAATTGTAAGCGGGTTATAGCTTTGAACCAATGTAAATCCTCCCATCATGGCAGGAGCGGTATTGTCGGCATGGGCCGATCCGCAGGCCAGTCGTTCGCCTTCCATGGCAAAACGTACCATGTCTTTGCGCAAAAAAGGTTGTCCTAATAATTCGTTTGCACCAAATACAGCACCTACGGAGCTGGCAGCACTAGATCCTATACCACTGCCAGGGTAAATTTTTCGGGTAAAAACAATATCAAATCCTTGCTGAACATTTAAGGCATCGAGCATTGCTTTTACAGCCACGCTGGCAACATTTTTTTCAGGATCTAAAGGGAGTGAAATTTCCGTTTCGTTCACGATATGAAACTTGCCCGTATTATTTTTTCTCACCGTTAGTTCGTCGCCCGGTTGATCAATCGCAAAACCCAGCACGTCAAATCCTGGACCTACATTCGAAACCGTTGCCGGCGAAAAAATTTTTACCCATTCACTCATAACTTACTTTAGGTTTTGGAGGTATATAAAATCTGATTCTTTAAAGTCGTTAAACGATGCCAGTTTTAAGTCGGCGAAATCGAACCGTGTGTTTTGAAACCCGCCGTTGGGAAGATAAGCAATTGCTTTCATCCGGGCCGATTTTGCAGCTAAAAGTCCGTTAAACGAATCTTCCACCACAATGCAACTAAGGGGCTCTACTCCAAGTTTCCGGGCTGCCGATAAAAATACTGCCGGATGCGGTTTCCCATGTTCTTCTTCATCTGCAGAATAAAACAGGTCAAAATTATCTTTTAATTTTAAATGATCAAGCACTTTATGGATAAGAATCAGGGGCGATCCGGAGGCCAGGCCAATTTTCAGTCCTTTGTTCCGAAAGAATTGAATAAACTCCGGTATACCGGGATTGATTTTACCTTTCGTTTCAATCAAAACAAGCATGCGGGCAAAAATTTGGGCTTCAATTTCCTTATAGCTGATTCCTTCCCAGGGTTGCTGGCGGAACCAGAAATCGATGGTGTCGTGCGATCCGATTCCAACAGTATTTTCGGCCAGCTCATCATCATATTTCACTCCAATCGATGTAAATACCGCTTTCTGAGCTTCTTTCCACAAAGGCTCCGAATCGATAATTACTCCATCCATGTCGAATATTACTGCGTTTATCATTTTTTAGTTTTAGTTTGAAGACCGAAGACCGAAGACGGAAGACCGAAGACGGAAGACCGAAGACGGAAGACCGAAGACGGAAGATAAAACGTATGCACTAATTCCCGACGTGCAACCTTTTTAGCTCTCAACTCCTAATCCGTATCTCTCATCTAGTAACCTGCATTTCCAACCTTGTAACTTATAACTTGCAACCTTTTTTTACCTCGCAACTCGTAACCCGTACCCCGCACCCCGTATCTCGTAACCCTTAACCCGTGACCTGCAACCATATTTTAACCTCTCATCATTCATTCGACTAGGCTCAGAATGACAGTCTGGCATTTTAACCCGCAACCCGTAACCCGCAACTTCCATCTTACGACTTACTACTAAATACTTACTACTAAATACTTACTACTTCCTCCTACACATTCGCCACCCGTATCACATCTGCAAAAACACCTGCCGCCGTTACTTCTGCACCTGCGCCATAGCCTTTGATAATCATTGGCTGTTCATAATACCGCTCGGTTGTTAGGGTAATAATATTATTACTTCCTTCGAGGTGGTAAAACGGATGGTCCGAAGCAACAACCTGCAGTTCGATAGAAGGCTTTCCATTATCCAGGCAGGCGACAAAGCGCCATTTTTTGTTTTCTTTTTCGAGCTGTTTACGTTTGCTTTCGAATTCAGCATCGTATTTTTTTACGTTTTCCCAGAAATCGTCCAGCGATCCTTCGAAGCATTCGTCTGGAAGAAAGGTGTTAATTTTCACCTCGTCGCGTTCAGTTGTGTAACCCGATTCGCGGGCAAGGATCAAAAGTTTCCTTACAACGTCGGTGCCGCTGAGGTCGATACGCGGATCGGGCTCAGAAAATCCTTTTTCTTTCGAAAGCCTGATGGCTGTGCTGAGTGGAATTTCTTCGCTGATGGTGTTGAAAATAAAATTCAATGTTCCTGAAAGTACCGCTTCAATTTTAATGATTTTATCGCCGCTGCGGATTAAGTCGTTTATGGTATTAATAATCGGCAATCCTGCTCCCACATTGGTTTCGAACATAAAGCGTACGCCTTTCTTTTTGGCTTTATTTTTCAGATGACTATACACCTGGTATTCGGAGGAACAGGCAATTTTATTGGCGGTAACCACCGAAATATAATAGTCGAATACTTTGTGGTAGATCGATGCCACCGTTTCGTTGCCGGTACAGTCGATGAGAACACTGTTGCGCAGGTTTAACTTCGCCATTTGAACCACAAAGTCGTCGACAGCGTAAGGAGCACCCTTGGTATCGAGCTCTTCTCTGAATTTATCAAGATCGATACTATCCGCATTGATAAGCATTTTCCGTGAATTGGCAATTCCGGTCACATTTACTTTTAACCGGTGGTCGTTCATCAGCATAGTCTGCTGATTTTGTATCTGTTTCAGCAGGCTCTTACCCACATTTCCAATCCCAATAAGGAACAGGTGAAGCTCTTTGAAGTGGGAGAGGAAGAAGCCTTCGTGAATGGCATTAAGTGCTTTCCGGAGACTAATTTTTCGGATGACCACCGAAATGTTTAATTCGGACGAACCTTGCGCTGTAGCAATAACACTCACCCCGTTTCGGGATAAGGAAGTAAATAACCCCGACGAAATACCGGGAGTATTCTTCATGCGTTCGCCCACAATGGCAATAATAGAGAGGTCGTCTTCGAGCGAAACCTTTATTTCGTTCCGTAAATTTATTTCTGTTTGAAATTCTTCTTCAATAGCTTCTTTAGCCCGAATTGCATCGGTTGGGCTCACAGCCACGCTAATGGAGTATTCGGACGATGCCTGGGTAATCAGCACCACATTCGATTTGCTTTTGGCCAGCGCTCTGAAAACCCGCATGGAGATTCCCGAAACCCCCACCATTCCAGCGCCCTGGATACTGATCATCGAAATATCGTCGATCGAGGAAATTCCTTTGATGGGAGCGCTGATATCGCTTTCGAGGTTATTGCCAATGAGCGTGCCTTTGGCTTCGGGGTTGAAGGTATTTTTAATCGCTACCGGGATATTTTTCTTATAAACCGGGTGAATGGTAGGGGTGTAAACCACTTTTGCCCCAAAGTGCGAAAGTTCAATTGCTTCGGCATAACTTAGTGTATCGATCGCATATGCTTTGGGAACCTTACGCGGATCGGCAGTCATAAAACCATCCACATCGGTCCAGATCTCGAGTACGGTGGCATTCAGGGCAGACGCAACAATAGCTGCAGTGTAATCCGATCCTCCACGGCCAAGGGTAGTAGTCTCTTCCCCTTCATTTAGGGCAATAAAACCTGGAATAACCGGAGTATGGTCGAGTATCGAAAAATGCCGGCTGATTAAATCGTCGGTCAGGTCAAAATCAACGCGGGCCGACCCATAATTGGAGTTGGTGCGGATAAACGAACGCGCATCGTGAAATTTTCCAGCCTGAATAACATGAGAAATAATATAGGCCGAAAGGTGCTCGCCGAAACTCAGAATAAAATCGCTGGTTTTTGGCGTAAGGTCTTTTAAAAGATACACACCGTTGAGGATATCTTCGAGTTCGTTTGTCAGAAGTTTTACCTGAGCCAGAATAGAACTTTGGGTGCGGGGATCGATTAATTCGCGCACTGCCGATAGGTGCCGCAATTCAACTTGAGCGAGTTCGTTTCTGAAAGTATCATCGCGTTCAACGGCCATTCGCGACATTCGGATTAATTGGTCTGTAATGCCCTGAAAGGCAGAAACTACAACTATGCAGCTTTCGTGCTGTGATTCTACAATTTGTTTGACCAATCGGATCCGATCAGGACTTCCAACCGAGGACCCCCCGAACTTTAATACTTTCATAATACACAATTTTAAACGTTAAGCACAATTTTAGCTGCCGGAGAACTGGATTCCCAGCCGCCGGTATAAATTATTTATTTCATTTGATTTATAATTTAGAAACAGGCTGGAAATTTCACCAAATAATACATCGTAGATGTTCGCATACAGGTTCGCATGGTCCACATCAGGTTGTTCATTCGCATGGTGAAATTCATCATTTCCATCTGGAAGAAAAATTATCCTTAAAAAGGAGGTGTTTTAAAAATCTTGTCACCGGGTTACGATGACAAGATTTTGCTAAATAAAGAAAAAATACTGAATTAACGAAAGAAAAAATGATACCGGTAAATTAAAAAGTTACTACAGCGCTCTCTGCCACTACGGTTGCGTCTACTTTTTTTATTAATCCCTGCAATACTTTTCCCGGACCAACTTCAACAAATTCTTTGGCACCATCGGCTACCATATTTCTCGAAGTTTGTGTCCAGCGTACTGGAGCGGTAAGCTGGTCGATCAGATTTTTCTTAATAACTTCGGGATCAGTCTGAGGTTTGGCGTTTACATTCTGGTAAACCGGGCAAACAGGCTTGCTGAATTTTGTTTCGTTTATGGCTTTTTCAAGTTCAACGCGGGCTGGTTCCATTAAGGGAGAGTGAAATGCGCCCCCAACAGGAAGTTTTAACGCACGTTTTGCTCCTTTTTCCTTTAGTTTTTCGCAGGCAAGATCAATTCCTTCGTTACTTCCCGAAATTACCAATTGGCCGGGACAGTTATAATTAGCAGGAACAACTACTTCGTCAATCGAAGCACACACTTCCTCCACTATGGCATCATCGAGGCCCAGAACTGCGGCCATGGTCGACGGACGCGCCTCACAAGCCTTTTGCATCGCCAACGCACGTTTCGAAACCAATACTAAGCCGTCTTCGAACGATAAGGCGCCATTGGCAACCAATGCCGAAAACTCACCCAGCGAGTGGCCTGCAACCATATCGGGCTTGAAACTTGCACCAAGCACTTTTGCAAGGATTACCGAGTGCAGAAAAATTGCAGGCTGGGTTACCTTGGTTTGCTTCAGGTCTTCATCAGTACCGGCAAAGATCAGGTCGGTTATTCTGAAACCAAGTATTTGGTTTGCTTTCTCGAAGAGTTCTTTTGCGAGGGGGGAATTATCGTACAAATCTTTTCCCATCCCAACAAACTGAGCGCCCTGACCGGGAAATACATATGCTTTCATCCGTTTTATTTATTAATTATTACTATTTTCAATTTAAAAAACGAATGGCAAAAATAAGGACTTGTGACTTAAATCATATCATGATAGGTTAAAAAAAGTGCTTTTGGGGGAAATAAAGTGCAGTTTTAACGACCTTTTGCTTTGAATAACTTGTATTTAAGCCTTATATTTGAATTAGGATTTTAATTAAGTCAGAGCTATAATACTTACACTCATGAAAAACATTCTTGTTTGTATCAATTTCGACGAATTAGCAGATTTGCAAATTGACAAAGCGAAAGAGCTGGCGGAGAAATTTAATTCGAAAGTATGGATAGTTCATATTGCAGCACCAAATCCCGATTTTGCAGGTAACAACGAAGACCTTAAATACATTGACTCAAACAGGGCGAAAGAGTTAAGGGAAGAACACAGGAAATTGCAGCAATATGGAAATGACCTGAAGGATAAAGGCATTAATACCGAATGTATGCTTATTCAGGGGCCTACCATTGATACAATAGTGGATGAATCGGTAAAACTTAATGCCGATTTAATTATTATTGGTTATGCCGACCATGGGTTTTTATATAAATTGTTTTTAGGAAGTTCATCTCCCGGAGTGATCCGGAAATCGAAAGTTCCGGTTTTGGTTGTCCCTTTTTATGAGAAATAACATTAAAATTATTGGGTTCGATGCCGACGATACCTTATGGGTAAACGAGCCACTTTTTCGCGATACCGAAAAAAAATTCTGCACTATTTTGAAATCTTTTGCTGATGAGGAAACGGTCAATAAAGAGCTTTTTCGGATTGAAATGCAAAACCTCGAAATTTATGGATACGGAGTAAAGGGTTTTATGCTTTGCATGATCGAAACAGCTTATTCAGTGAGTAAACATAAGATTCCGGCTACACTGGTAGAGGAGATTATCAAACTTGGAAAATCATTACTGAACGAACCGGTAGTTCTATTAGATAATGTAGAAAAGGTACTTCAAAACCTGTCGCAAAGCTATAAGTTAATTGTGGCGACCAAAGGCGATTTACTGGATCAGGAGAGGAAATTGCGAAAATCGGGGCTGGGGAAATATTTTCATCATGTAGAAATAATGAGCGACAAAACCGTGAAGGAATATTCCGGCATGTTGCACCATTTGGATATTAACGCTCCTAATTTTGTGATGATTGGCAATTCTTTAAAATCTGACATTCTTCCGGTTTTGGAGTTGGGCGGATATGCTATTCATATTCCTTACCATACCACCTGGGTGCACGAACATGTCGATGAACCTATTGAACACACCAAATTTAGAAGTGTGCAGGATATTTTGGAGTTAGAAACCATTTTTAATTATGTTTAAAGAAATAGATATACAGGCATGGAACCGGCGGGAACATTTCCATTTTTTCAGCCAGTTCGAAGAACCGTTTTTTGGACTCGTGGTAGATGTTGATTGTACCAATGCGTTCAAAAGATCTAAAGAATTGGGTGTTTCGTATTTTCTTTATTCTTTACATAAAATTCTTTTGGCAGTAAATGAAAGCGAAGAATTTAAATACCGTATTATCGATGGCAAAGTAATTTGCTACGATACCATTCATGTTTCGCCAACTGTTGGAAGGGAAGACGGAACCTTTGCTTTTTCATTTTTTAATTTTTATTCCGATTTAAACAAGTTTATTGCAGAGGCAAGCAAGGAAATAAACCGGATTAAAATGAGCGAGGGGTTACAAATCAATGAGCATACCAGTAGGCTGGATACAATTCACTTCTCATCTCTTCCCTGGATAAAATTTACCGGCTTAACACATGCCCGCAGCTTTTCGTATAAAGACAGTGTTCCTAAAATCTCAGTAGGAAAGCTCTTTACCGAAAATAATAACCTGAAAATGCCTCTTTCTATCAATGTTCATCATGGGTTGGCTGATGGTTTGCACGTCTCAAAATTCATTGATTTGTTGCAGGCAA
This sequence comes from Bacteroidota bacterium, assembly GCA_020048915.1. Lineage (GTDB taxonomy): Bacteria > Bacteroidota > Bacteroidia > Bacteroidales > JAAUTT01 > JAAUTT01. Next base: position 12,030 of record JAIFLU010000107.1, read on the forward strand.
AGCTGGATTCATAGAAAATCCCCCGATTTGTTTATCTGAGATCAGGCGACCTTGAATTTGAAAATCAACAAGATTATTTTCTTTTTAACTGGAATATTATTTCAACATGTGTTTACATGTTGAAAATGTAATTGTTTAATATACAGTAAATAATAAATGATTTAAAAAGATTTATTTAAATTAACTTGTATTTACAAGTAGAAATAAATAAGTTTGGGGAAATTTTTAAATATGGCGAAAGCGGTTATTATGCCCAAGCAGGGGCAATCAGTTGAAAGTTGTATAATCACTGAATGGTATAAGAAAGTGGGAGATTCAATTTCCCCGGGCGATATTTTATTTTCTTACGAAACAGATAAAGCGTCTTTCGAAGAAGAAGCCAAAGATTCGGGGATCCTTCTGGAAATTTTCTTTAATTCGGGCGACGAAGTTCCTGTTTTAACCAATGTTTGTGTTATTGGCAATGCCGGTGAAACTTCGCATGAATTTTCTCCAGGCGGAGCTTCGAAACCTCAGGTGGAAATTTTGGCTAAAGAAGCAACCGAAATAAAAAGTAGCGAAGTCGCTGAAAAAGTAGCGGTCAAAGCCGAATTACCAAAAACCGATGTAAAATTTACCGGAATATCTCCCCGGGCGCGAAATTTAGCATTAATTGAAGGGATCGATATAAAAGGAATTATTGGCTCAGGCCCGAATGGCCGAATTATTGAGCGCGACGTAGTTGCTGTTATGGAAGGTGGCGCGAAATTAACGCCTTTAGCAAAGAAAATTGCAGCGGAAGAAGCTCAACTTCCCCCTGATAAAGGAACAGGATTAGCAGGTTCAATCACGAGTCGTGATTTTAGCACTTCTTCCATAAATGCGAGCGAATTTGAAGATAAGCCTCTCACCCATATGCGAAAGCTCATTGCAAAAGCAATGCATGCTTCCTTGCAAAATTCAGCACAATTAACCCACCACCTGGGAGCTGATGCACGACGCATTCTTGCCCTTCGCAATAAAGCGAAAGCGGCTGTGGCAAATGGTTTCCCAACCAATATTACCTTAAACGATTTGATTTGCTTTGCCACCATCAGGGCATTGCGGAAATTTCCACAGGTAAACTCGCACTTTTTGGGAGATAGCCTGCGTTATTTCTCTAAAATACATCTTGGACTTGCAGTAGATACCGACAGAGGTTTGATGGTTCCGGTGGTTAAAAATGCCGGTGATTTATCGGTGACCGGATTGGCCAATCAATTTAAGGACTTGGCTGGAGCTTGCCGTAAGGGAAATATTTCGCCCGAACTATTGGCTTCGGATGCTGCTACTTTTACTATTTCTAACCTTGGGAATTATGGAGTCGAGATGTTTACACCGGTTATTAACCTTCCGCAAACCGCTATATTGGGAGTGAATACGATTGTTCCCCGTCCGAAAGATTTGGGCGATGGGGTATATGCCTTTGTTCCTTATTTGGGACTTAGCCTTACATACGACCATCGAGCACTCGACGGGGGAGAAGCAACCCGTTTCCTGAAACAGATTGCCATCGAGATTGAAAACCTTGAAGTTGATTTTTCTTAAAACAGATACGATATGTACAATTTGGCAATCATTGGCGGAGGACCAGCCGGGTATGTTGCAGCCGAAAGGGCAGGAGCGAAGGGCTTAAAAGTCGTCCTCTTCGAAAAGAAAGAATTGGGAGGGGTTTGCCTCAACGAAGGGTGCATTCCTACAAAAACGCTTCTTTACAGTGCTAAGCTTTACGATAATGCTGTAGGCGGTTCAAAATATGGGGTAAATGCCCCGGATGTTTCGTTCGATTTTACAAAAATGATGGAACGCAAACAAAAAGTGGTAAAAAAGCTGGTGGCCGTTGTTAGTTCAGCCATGAAAACTCATCATGTGGAAGTAGTTCAAGGTCTGGCGATCATTCAAAAGAGGACTTCCGAAGGGATAGAAATTTCGGTGGATGATAAAAGTTTTATCGCAGCTAATTTATTGATTTGTACAGGTTCCGAAGCTTTTGTTCCAACCATTCCGGGGTTGGGAACACTCGGCGAAATTGTTCTTACCAACCGCGAAATTCTTACCCTGAAAGAAAAACCCGAATCGCTCGTTATCATTGGGGGAGGGGTAATTGGGATGGAATTCGCCAGTTTCTTCAGCAGCTTAAATACGAAGGTTACTATTGTGGAAATGCTGGACGAAATCCTTACCGGGATGGATGTGGAACAAAGTGCCATGTTACGTCAGCATTATACCAAAAAAGGGGTGGTCTTTCACCTTTCGTCGAAAGTAACTGAGGTGAAGGGTAACGAAGTAATATTTGAAAAAAACGAAGTAAAGGACTCGGTTAAAGCCGATAAAATATTGGTTAGCGTAGGCCGCAGACCTGTTACAAGTGGATTTGGACTTGAAAACCTTGGTGTGGAATTATTTCGCGGAGGAATAAAAACCGATGAGAAAATGCGTACCAATATCCCTAATGTTTTTGCTGCCGGCGATGTGACAGGTTTTTCGCTGTTGGCGCATACTGCGAGTCGCGAAGGAGAAGTGGTAGTAAATAATTTAACCGGCAGGGCCGATACCATGCGGTATAATGCTATTCCGGGAGTTGTTTATACCAATCCGGAGATTTCAGGAGTAGGATTAACCGAAGAGGTTGCCAAAGCCAAAAAAATCGATTATAAAATTGCCAAACTACCCATGAGTTTTGCAGGCCGGTTTCTTGCTGAGAACGAAGGCGGAAATGGTCAGTGCAAAGTATTGATTGGTTCAAAATATGGCGAAGTGCTGGGAGTTCATATGATAGGCAATCCTTCGAGCGAATTAATCTATGGAGCCTGCATGGCTATTGAGGCTGAATTAACATTAAAAGAACTCGAGGAAGTGGTTTTCCCGCATCCAACGGTATCCGAAATATTTAAAGAAACAGTTTTTGCATTCTAAACGATACAATAGAAAATTTATATATCATGCCAAAAGAACTATTTATTGATCCCAATGTGGTCCGAAAATCCGGTGAGATAACCTTTAATCCAATTCCGGTAAATACTTACAATAAATCAATTTCCGAAGAATTGGTAAACTTTTCGAAAGAGGAGTTGGTGAAAATTTATCACGATATGGTGGTTATACGCGAGTTCGAAACCATGTTGAACCTTATTAAAACTACCGGCGAATATAGTGGAGTTCCTTACGATCATCCAGGACCGGCGCATTTATCAATTGGTCAGGAAGCCTCAGCTGTGGGTATGGCTTATACGTTAACTGTCGACGACTTTATTTTTGGCTCCCACCGCAGCCACGGCGAAATTCTGGCAAAGGGTCTCAGCGCTATCAGCAAACTCGACGATGCACTCCTGATGAAAATCATGGATAATTTTTTCGAAGGAACTGTTGTAAATGCCGTAAAGAAAAATTTCAAAGGATCACCCAAAGAACTAGGTCGTCGCTTTCTTATTTATGGTACACTGGCAGAAATATTTGCCCGCGAAACCGGTTTTAACAAAGGCTTGGGTGGTAGTATGCACGCATTTTTTACCCCATTTGGGGTTTATCCCAATAATGCTATTGTGGGTGGAAGTGGCGATATAGCTGTGGGTGCTGCGTTATTCAAAAAAATAAACCGCAAAAAAGGAATGGTTGTGGCAAATATTGGCGACGCTTCCATGGCTTGCGGCCCGGTTTGGGAAGGCATTTCGTTTGCGGCCATGGATCAGTTTAATTCCCTTTGGACAGGAGATATGAAAGGTGGACTGCCGGTCATTTTCAACATTATGAACAACCAATATGGTATGGGAGGCCAAACGGCCGGCGAAACCATGGGATATGGCATGGCTGCCCGTATTGGTGCCGGAGTAAATCCCGAACAAATGCACGCAGAGCGGGTAGATGGTTATAATCCACTGGCTGTAATTGATGCCTACAAACGCAAGCGTAAAATTATTGAAGATAAAAAAGGCCCTGTACTTTTAGAAGTGTTGACTTACAGGTTTTCAGGTCACTCGCCTTCCGATGCATCCTCGTACCGCTCGAAAGAGGAAATGGATGCCTGGCAGGAACACGATTGCATTACATCCTACGGCAAACAACTGGTAAAAGCAGGTATTGTCAAAGAAACGGACCTGGAAACAATTTGGGCAGACATAAAAAATCTTACGGTTGAAATCTTAAAACTGGCCATCGACGAGAACGTTTCTCCCCGCATGGATACCAAAACAAATCCCGAGCAAATTGGCGGCATGATGTTCTCGAACAGATCGATGGATGCCATGGAAGCCGGTACACCCGAAGTAAACCATCCAATGGAAGAGAATCCTAGGGTGGTGCAGTTAGCCAAAAAAGAGCGCTTTGCTTATGACAGCGAAGGCAAGCCTTTCTCAAAGATGAAGCAATATCAGCTTCGCGATGGTATTTTCGAAGCCATTATCGACCGGTATTACAAAGATCCAACCCTCGTAGCGTATGGAGAGGAAAATCGCGACTGGGGAGGAGCATTTGCCGTTTATCGTGGACTCACCGAAGCGCTGCCCTATAATCGGTTGTTTAATTCTCCAATTTCCGAGGCTTCCATTGTTGGCACAGCCATTGGGTATGCTATGTGCGGCGGTAGGGTTATTCCCGAAATTATGTATTGCGACTTTCTGGGCCGCTGCGGCGACGAGGTGTTTAACCAATTGCCCAAATGGCAGGCCATGAGCGGAAATGTGCTCACCATGCCAGTTGTATTAAGGGTTTCGGTAGGTTCCAAATATGGGGCACAGCATTCGCAGGACTGGACTTCGTTGGTGGCGCATATTCCCGGATTGAAAGTTGTTTTCCCGGTTACTCCTTACGATGCAAAAGGATTAATGAATACTGCTTTACAAGGTACCGATCCGGTTATATATTTCGAAAGTCAGCGGGTATACGATATTGGCGAACAATTCCATAAAGGAGGCGTTCCTGCCGGTTATTACGAAATACCTTTTGGTGAACCCGATATTAAAAAAGAAGGAAAAGATATCACCATCCTGACCATCGGCGCAACCTTATATCGTGCGTTGGAAGCTGCAAAAATACTGGAAGAGAAATATGGCATGTCTGCTGAAGTGATTGATGCACGCTCGTTGGTACCTTTTAATTACGATATTGTGATTGAGTCGGTTCAAAAAACGGGTCGTATTATCCTTGCCAGCGATGCAAATTCCAGGGGATCTTATCTCAACGAACTCGCCCGGAATATTGGCGAACTGGCGTTCGATTACCTCGATGCCCCTCCGGTAGTGCTTGGTTCGCGCAACTGGATCACACCGGCTTATGAATTGGAAGATGCTTTCTTTCCGCAAACAAGTTGGTTTCTGGATGCGATTCACGAAAAAATCGTTCCGTTGGAAGGATATATTCCAGAACAAAATTATACCAACCTGGAGCAGATTAGAAGGTCTAAAGCTGGAGTTTAAGAGAAAGAGTCTGTCTAAAAAGTCATTTTATCGGCGTAGTCTGGAGACTACGCCAAGCGCATCGCACTGAATATTAAGTCGAAGCGCTGAGCGTAGTTTCTAACTACGCTCGATTTTAGACATTTTTAGACAGCCTCATATAGTTTAGAAATATTTAACTTATATAAATTCTCATGAATATTTGGGAAAAATTACCCTCAAAGCAAGTGCTTCTGGGCAGCGCCTTAGTTCCGGATAAAATTCCAATGGTGAATGCACATTTGCATACACCATTCTCCTTTAGCGCTTTCGAAAGTATTAAGCAAGCGCTCGATTTGGCTGTTTCCGAAAATGTTTCGGTGGTGGGCATTAACGATTTTAATACCACCGATGGATATGCCGAATGGGCTGATTTGTGCGCCGTTAAAAGCCTTTTTCCATTATTCAATATTGAGATGATTAGTTTGAATAGGGAAGATCAGGCTGCTGGTATTCGCGTAAACGATCCGAATAATCCCGGAAGAACGTATTTGAGTGGTAAAGGTCTGGCTTTTCCTCAAAAGCTGACGGAACCCTTTGCTTCGCAGCTTAAAAGTGTGCAACAGGAATCGAACCGCCATGCAGCGCGCATGTGCGTTAAGGTAAATGATTTGCTTACATTGATAGGTGCCGGTTTTTCAATTTCCTATTCCGAAATTGAAGCGAATCTTACCAGGGGAAATGTTCGCGAACGACATTTGGCAAAAGCAATACGCGAAAAAATTGTTCACGCATTTCCTGCAGTTTCTGCTCAAAAAGTTTTTTGGGAAGTGTTGTTCGGAGGGAAATCGTTAAAATCGGATATCGAAAACAATGCCGCCATCGAAAACGAAATCCGCGGAAACTTGCTCAAAGCGGGTGGTGCAGCCTTTGTCCCGGAAGATCCTGCCGGGTTTTTAGATATGGACATGGTTTGCAAGATAATTTTGCATGCCGGTGGAATACCTACCTATCCTTTATTGGCAGATGATGCAAATGGTAAGTTTACCGATTTTGAAAAAACCAAAGAATCAGTTGCGACTACCTTACGAAAAAGAGGGATTTATTCGGTCGAATTTATTACTACCCGCAATTCAATTGAAGTGCTGGAGGATTATGCCGGGTATTTTTACGATCAGGGATTTGTAGTTACTTTTGGCACCGAGCACAATACTCCGGCAATGGAGCCAATCGCGCTATTTGCGCGAAATTCACAGCCGCTGTCTAAATTATTAATGGAAATCAATTATAAAGGAGCAAGTGTTTTAGCTGCACATCAATATCTGCAGGCAACCGAAGGAAAGGGATATGTCGATGTTTCGGGAATGCCTGATACTGCAAACCGAAAAGACTTTGAAATTTTAGGCAATGCTTTAATTCAGTTTGCTGTTCAAAAGAAGTAATAGATTATTTAGCTAAAGCTGGCACGCGCTACAAAAGCGCATCAGCGCCAAAGTAATTATAAATATAAACACAACTTCCCATGGAGAAGGAAATTCAGGAATTAATAGATATATCCAGGTTTTATGGTCGGCAAAACGAATTTGTAATTGCCGGTGGTGGAAATACCTCATATAAGAATCAAGATAAAATCTGGGTTAAAGCTAGTGGTTCCGCTCTTTCGACTATTACCGAAGAAGGATTTGCAGTGCTCGATCGCAAAAAACTCCGGTTAATTTCCGAAAAGTCATACAGCAACGATCCTTTTGTCCGCGAAAGTCAGGTAAAGGACGATTTGACAGAGGCCAGCATTACAAAAGACAGAAGGCCTTCCGTTGAGACTTCCCTGCATAACCTCATCAATTGCAGGTTTGTTGTACATCTTCATCCAACTGCAGTAAACGGAGTTATGTGTGGCAATCTGGCCGAACTGGAATCCAGACGGTTGTTTGGCAATCAGGCGCTTTTTATCCCGTATATCGACCCGGGATATATACTTTTTAAGGAAGTGGAAGCGCAGGTAAACCAATTCAGGAGGGATAAAGGTAGTGAACCACAACTAATTTTGCTTCAGAACCACGGTATATTTGTAAGCGCCGATACTACTGCTGAGATAACGAAAATTTATGACGATGTTCTTCAAAAAATTGAATCGGCCATTTCTCCAAAATTAGTTGTTGTTGAAAAGCCTGTTGATACGATAGTAACTGAAATTTTGCCTGCATTACGTATGCTCGTATCAGGCAGCGAACTGAAAACGCTTAAAATCCGCAACAATAGTTTAATTTCGCGCTTTACAGAAAGCAAAGAAGCTTTTGAAAAAATAAGTAAACCATTCACCCCCGATATTATCGTTTATTGTAAATCGAATTACCTGTTTCTCGATCAGGTTGATTCTCCTGAAACAATTATCAATCAATTCAAAAAGGAATATCTGAAATTTATCGGTGCAACGGGTTATCCGCCAAAAGTTGTATTGATAAAAAACCTGGGTATGGTCGCTATTGGCGACAATTCGTCGCAAACGGATATTATTCTGGATGTTTTTGAGGATATGATGAAAATTTCTGCCCTGAGCGAATCCTTCGGAGGCCAGCATTTTATGACTCCTGCCCAAATTCAGTTTATCGATACCTGGGAGGTGGAAAACTATCGCCGTAAGGTGGCTGGCGGAGCAAATAAAGGTCGGCTGGATAATAAAATTGTGATTGTAACCGGCGCTGCGCAAGGATTTGGCGAAGGAATTGCTCGCGGAATGAAAGAGGAAGGGGCTAATATTGTTATAGCCGATCTGAAAGAAGCGGAAGGGATAAGCACTGCCGAATCGTTCAACTCGATAAAAGGAAGCAATAAAGCAGTTTTTGTTCAAACCGATGTGTCAAATATGGCAGCCCTCGAAAACCTTATTTATAGAACGGTATGTGAGTTTGGCGGCTTAGATGTCTTTGTCAGCAATGCCGGGATATTGAGGGCGGGTGGATTAGATGAAATGTCGCCCGAATCGTTCGATTTAGTGACAAAAATAAATTACAATGCTTATTTCTATTGTACCAAAGTGGCTTCAAAGGTGATGAAGCTGCAGAATAAATATAATCCTGCTAATTATGCAGATATCATTCAGATAAACTCTAAATCGGGATTGAGCGGAAGCAAAAAGAACTTTGCGTATGCGGGAGGAAAATTTGGCGGCATTGGTTTAACCCAGAGTTTTGCTCTCGAACTTGCTCCCAATCGCGTGAAAGTGAATTCCATTTGTCCGGGAAATTTCTATGAAGGGCCGCTTTGGTCTGACCCTACAAGTGGCTTATTTGTACAGTATCTGAAAGCTGGGAAGGTTCCCGGCGCAAAAACGGTGGACGATGTGAAAGCATTTTATATGAATCAGGTGCCGATGCAACGGGGATGCACGGCCAAAGATGTGTTAAAGGCTGTTTATTATCTGATTGAGCAGGAATATGAAACCGGGCAGGCATTACCAGTAACCGGTGGGCAGATCATGTTGAATTAGCAGGATGAAATTTCCATTCAATTTACTATTTGAGTAATTCAAGATAATTGAGCATGCGTTAAGTCCGATAAAGTCAAAATTCAATGATTTTCATCTGTTTTACCCCTTACCCCTCCAGGGAACCATCTGAAAATCATTGAATTTTAAAGTCCCCCAATTGGGGGATTAGGGGGTAAAAGACTTTTGAGATTGGACTCAAGCATTAAAAAAGAAACTAAAAATACATTACTTATGAAAACAAGAGCGGTGCGGTTGTATGGGAAAAAGGATCTTCGTTTGGAAGAATTTGAATTACCAGCCATTGGGAATAATGAAATTCTCGCAAAAGTAGTTTGCGACAGCATTTGCATGTCGTCCTATAAAGCTTCTGTCCAGGCAGAAGACCACAAGCGCGTGCCAAACGATATTGCATCCAACCCGGTAATGATTGGCCATGAATTTGCCGGAGAATTGGTTGAAGTAGGTTCGAAATGGAAAAACCAGTTTAAGGCAGGCGATAAATTCTCCATTCAACCTGCTTTGAATTATAAGGATGGTCCGGTAGGTGTTTTAGGAGCTCCCGGTTATTCCTACCGGTTTATTGGTGGGGATGCAACGTATGTAATCATACCCAATGAAGTGATGGAAATGGGCTGTTTACTGCCCTATAATGGTTCGGGGTTTTATCCGGCTTCTCTTTCCGAACCGCTGTCGTGCGTTATTGGCGCTATGCATGCCAACTATCATATCACTCCCGGATCGTATATTCATAAAACTGAAATTGTAGACGGAGGTAAAATGGCAATTTTAGCAGGGGTTGGCCCCATGGGATTGGCTGCTATTAATTATGTTTTACGCAGGGACGATCGCAAACCATCGTTAATGGTGGTTACCGATATCGACCAAAAACGCCTCGACCGGGCAGAAAGTCTTTACCCGGCAGCGTATGCCAAATCAAAAGGGATTGATCTGCGTTATATCAATACCTCGCAAATGCTTAATGTTGCTGAGGCTTTAAAGGATATCACCGGAGGAGTCGGTTACGATGATGTATTTGTTTTTGCTCCCGTAGCGCCTGTTATCGAAATTGCCGATAGTATTTTGGGGTTTGATGGTTGCCTGAATTTTTTTGCCGGACCATCGAATCCTGACTTTAAGGCGCCTATTAATTTTTATAATGTACATTACGCCTACACGCATGTGGTTGGCACCAGCGGAGGAAATACCGACGATATGAAAGAAGCACTGGATATGATGAACAAAGGTCTCGATCCGGCCGGTCTGGTTACCCACATTGGTGGAATAAATGCCATCATTGAAACTACGTTAAACCTTCCCAATATTCCGGGTGGAAAAAAACTCATGTATAACCATATAGAAATGCCTTTAACCGCAATTGATGATTTTGCCGCAAAGGGAAAAACGAATATTCACTATGCGAAACTGAATGAATTGTGTAAAAAGTATAATGGCTTATGGAACACCGAGGCTGAAGCTTATTTGTTGGCAAATGGTAATGCTTTTAATTAATTTCAGATCCTAGTAAAGCAAAAAACAGCAGGTCGGCAAAAATGATAGTTTGGACTATCATTAAATCTTGCTTAAAAGTCTATTGTCACTTTTTTGAGAGCAAAAAAGTAACCCAAAAACTCTTTGACGGCGCGAACGCGGTCCGTCTCGTTCCTCGACTCCCCTTGACCGGCGCGCCGTCGCTAAGGAATGAGAGCTTTAAGGCTTCGCCTGATTGCTTTCCTGAAACTTAAAGCTTATAGCCTAAAGGATAAAGTAAAAATTTAACATAAATTCATTTATTAATAAAGTTTTCTATATCGAACCAACTTTATTTAAGAAGGATTTTAATAAAAACGAACTATTTATATTTAACAAGTAATTATATAGAGTCCGTTTTTATTAAAACTAAGTTTCAGATGTCGATTATAAGCTACAGATAATAAATATGTTGGTAAGATAAATGGTTGATTTGTATTTGGTTTTAGACAGACCTTCGACTAGACTTACGACAACGTCTCAATTTTCATTTTTTTATTCTCTTACCATAAATTCTGAATTTGTAATCCATAAACCTAAATAAGGATTTTTATTATTTACTCTTTTCATCATCAAGAAAAATGGTTTATCAAAGACCAATCTTTTCGGTTTAGCTAAATCATCAAATGCTGCAGCTATATCAACTTCACTTTGAATTTCAGCTCCTTTTTCATCCAAAGTAAACTTAGTTCTTTGCCAAACTGTTTCTATCTGATAAGTTTTTTTATTACTCATAAATCTATTTCCTTCTAATTCCGAATAATTTGATTGAATATCAAATTTTAATTTTGGAATGACAACTATATCTTGGGTATCCAAATAATATTTCCAATTCAAGTTATCATTTTTCACTTCGATTTTCCCTATTTCTATATAATAATTTATTTTGGCTATTATTTCTAGCATTGTTTTGAATTTTCCTTCAGACTTGTACAATATTATTTCATGGAGTTTATCTTTTGGTTGTAGCTTAATAACAAAGTTATCATCATTCTCATAATATAGAATTGTGATGATATTTGAAAAAATATATTCTGTACCCTCAATTCCAAATGAAGCAACTTTTACATTATTAAAAATTAAATGGTTCGTAAAGCTTTTAAGTGCAGTCTCATAGGGTAATGATTTTTTAAATACAGCCTTTGCCCTTACTAAATCTCCTTCTATTTCTCCAGTTGCCGAATATTCATCAGGTTTCAAGGCATTAAGATAAGATTTTGAGTTATTTAATATAGTCAAATCTTGTAATTTGGATTCAATCTTAAGAGGCGCATTTATTACTTTTCGTATCTTATCCCACGCATAAAGAAGAGTCACACAATAAACTGAGTTTTTGGAATCACTAACCTGGCTTTCTAAAGTAGTTATAAATTTAGTTTTTTTATATTCTGTCAAATTTGTCATTTCAGTAGATGTTTGATTGTTTTTACAACTCAAAAAAGTTGCTAATCCTAACATCAATATAATTTTGTAATGCTTATGCATAAATTTTTCTAACACATTTTATTACCAACTCAACTCTTCTTTATCTATTTTAAAGCCGTCACACTTCCAAAAAGCTTAATCGTTTTTGTTAACGAATTTTTCCCTGTTGAAGCGCCTCCAATAACAATTTCGAATGTTCCGGGTTCAACCGTTTGGATAGCATCGGCATTGGTAATCGAAAAGTCTTCAGGATTTAAGGTAAATGTAACGGTCTTTTGTTCTCCCTTCTTCAGATAAACCCTTTGAAATCCCTTTAATGCATTGATTGGCACCACTGATGTGGCTGTTTTATTCGAAAGATACAGTTGCACCACTTCTTCCCCATCAACTGTCCCGGTGTTTTTTAAATCTACTGAAACATTTACCGGAGCTTGTGTAGTGGTAGTTTCCGGGACTTGCAAATTTTTGTATTCAAACGAAGTGTAGCTTAATCCATAGCCAAAGGGATAAAGCGGAGTTCCTTTGAAATAGCGGTACGTGCGGCCCTGCATATCGTAGTTGCTAAAATCGGGAATGTCTTTTTCCGATTTGTAAAAAGTTACGGGTAAGCGGCCCGAAGGATTATAATCTCCAAATAATAACCGGGTTAATGCCGCACCGGTAGTTTCGCCCGGATAGAATGCCTGTACAATAGCAGGTAGGTTTTCGTTTTGCCAGTTCATGGCAACCGCGCTACCACTAAAGTTTACATACACAATTGGCTTTCCTGTTTTATACAAGTCTTTTAATAAATCTTCCTGAATTTTCGGAAGGTTAATGTGTGTGCGGTCGCCATGCGCAAAACCATCGGTTTCAATTTTCATTTCTTCCCCTTCAAGATTTGCAGAAATGCCTCCGCAAAATACAATAACATCAGCTTTTTTTGCAGCATCCAGCGCTTCTTTGCGGTAATCCCGCGAAGATTCCACCCAGCTCAGACTTGCAAACTGCTGCTGGTGATTGCTTGACCACCAGAATGCCGCCACTTTTAAAACTGCCTCCAATTTATATTCTTTGCCCTTTTCAAGCTTGATTTCATTATCTAAAACTGGTTTGCCGTCTATTTTAAGCTGAACATTTCCGGAGAACATATAATTGCCCGATTTTTCAGGAACCAGAAAACCAGTCCAGCGGACTCCGAATGATTCATCGACCAACTGATTAATAGGTGATTTCTCCCAATAAAAATCAATGGTTTTATCGATTCTGACAATTTTTGGGGTGCCAATCAAATCTTTGTCCTGAAAATATTCGGCCTTCAGACCTTTTATCAGTTTTCCATTTTCCGAATGAAATAGATTCTTTTCATTCACTATCTGAAAATCGGTGTAAACTCCCGGAACAATTGGACACCCGGGTGTATAGATTACATTTTGGCTTCCCAGTCTTTCCTGTAATCCTTTCAGAGGAGAAATTGGGTTGATTGGATCGCCGTTATAATTACCAATGAGTATTGCAGGATTATTTGCGTTTGGGCCAATGAGTGCTATCTTTTTTACATTTTTAAGCGGAAGAATACCGGAGTTTTTTAATAAGACCAACGATTTTTCAGCAGCTTCCTGCGATAATTTCAGATGTTCCTGCGACCCTACAACCGACATGGGAATCTTCGAATAAGCTACTTTTTCCTCCGGGTCAAACATTCCAAGCATAAAGCGGGCTTTGAACAAACGTTTAACTGAAATATTAATATCTTTTTCATTTACCATTCCAATGCGGATAGCTTCTTCGAGGTGATCTTCCACAAATGCTTTGTTTTCCTCACAATTGAGGTCTGTTCCGGTTGAAAGGGACCATCCCAAGGCCTGAGATGGCCTTTTTACCATATTATGACTTTCTTTCCGGTAAAAATCGGTTATAGCACCGCAGTCCGATACGATATAACCATTAAAACCGAGTTGATTCCTTAGGATATTGTTCAATAGTATGTCGGAGCCACAGCACGGTTTGTCCCGAAAGCGGTTATAGGCACACATAATGGATTGTACATTTGCTTCCTGAATTGTTGCTTTAAATGCCGGCAGGTAGGTATCGTACAAATCGCGGTCATTTACAAAAATATTATCGGTATGACGCGTGAACTCCGGCCCGCTGTGAACAGCATAATGTTTAGCTGTGGCAATTACTTTCAGGTAATTAGGGTCGTTTCCCTGAAGTCCTTTGATAAAGTTAACAGCCATCCTTCCTGTAAGGTATGGATCTTCGCCATAGGTTTCCTGTCCGCGTCCCCAGCGTGGATCGCGAAAAATATTGATGTTCGGGGTCCAGAAAGTCAATCCCATATAGATGGACCGGGCATTGTTACGAACAAAATTATGATGTTTTGCTCTTGCTTCGTCCGAGATTGCATTCCCAATACGAAACATTAAATCCTTATCAAAGGTGGCGGCCATACCAATAGCCTGTGGAAATACCGTAGCTTTGCCCGCTCTGGCAACTCCATGAAGGCATTCATTCCACCAGTTATAGGCGGGAACACCTAAACGATCAATCGCCGGAGCCTCATTAAAAAGCTGCAATACTTTTTCCTGAAGGGTCATCTGCGATACCAGATCTTCAACTCTTACATCAACAGGTAATTGGGTGTTTTGATAAGGGAGTGAAGCAGGGGACTGCCCCCAAAGACTTCCATTAAAAATCAGAATGATTAAAGAGATAAGAAGATTGAATTTCGTTTTCATGTTAGCAGTTTTATGATTCTTTTTTGCAATACTAAGAATAATCTTCAATTGTTTATAACCAATACCTCAGAAGTTGATAAATAAAAATTTATCCATATAAGCCCCATTACTGGGTAAATGATCTTTGATTTTATCTTTTTCAAATTATGTTGACAGTCTTCCGGTGATGGAGCGGTCAAATCACATCAATTGAACCTAGATTACCTGATTCTATAACTTTTTGCTGGAAACACTTCCAACAGGAAATTCAAATCGACCAATGGAAAACTCTCTGTGGTTTACCAATTTCTGAACCTGTATTTTTATGCCATAAGATATTCCTGCTGTGTGGTGCCTAAGAAATTTTTTAGGTTTACAAATAGTTAATAATTATTCAAACTTAACATTTACAACTAGCCGCACAGCAGACTATTTTTCCTCATTGGTATTATCTCCACATTCAAAAATATTAAGTATTGGGTTTAATTTAAGGCAGAAAGCCTTAAAGCACGAGTACAGGATAATTTCCTGTATCTTGAAAATGACAATTTTCTTGAGGCTGTGTAATTTGACCAAAAGGTCTTATATACGCAGCCTTTTTTTTATCTCAAAAATTTTGGGTATAAACGATATAAAAAGAAACCAAAATTTACAAAACACGGTTAGAAATTTCATTTCAATCAATTTTTAATCGTAATCCTTTATTTAAACAGGTTAGTTTTAATAAATAAATATAAATATATTATTACCCCCTAAATAAAGATTAATTATACTTAATAAAAATATAATTATAGTATCTTTACCCTTTATTAAATTAATAGTATTAATTTATAAATGTGCTATTATGAAAGATACCCTCTCTGATACCGTAATTTCAAATTTATTTAGCGACTATCCTATCAAAGAAGGATTG
>JAIFLU010000266.1 GCA_020048915.1 Bacteroidota bacterium
AGCTTCACTCTTTCAAAATACAACTACTTGCTTATGCGTATATTTCCCAACACTTACTATCTGAAATCGAGAAGAATTTTTATATTGTTTTCAGGATCGTTTTCAAGTATTTCGAAGGCCTGTTGCGTTTGTGATCCGTGCATCTTTCTCGAAATAAGTGCATCAGGTTTTAGTCGTCCGTTTTTCAGGTGATCAATTACTTCGGCAAATTCCCCGTGACTAACCCTGGAAGTTACAATTCGCGCTTCTTTCCAAATTAATTCTTTAAAGACAATGGGAGCGGGATCGTTGCCTAAACCTAAAACGCAAACTGTTCCACCACCTACAATACTCTGGATACAACCCCGAACCGGGTTTATTCCGCCTTCAAACTCATGGGCATGGCCAACTGCTTCAAAAGCAACATCTACACCCTTTCCCTCGGTTTCTTTCTTTATTCGCTCTACCGGATTTTCTTTCAAGGCATTAATTGCAACTATGTTATCGTAATATTTCAGTCCAACAGCTAAACGAGGCTCCAAAATATCGATCATAAATACGGTATTATCAGTAACCGTGCGTACAGCTTCTAAAATACAAAGACCAACTTTACCGGAGCCCCAAATCACCACGGTGTCGTCCTTTTTAAGACCGGCGCGATTTTTAGCGTGGCATCCAATACTCAATACCTCCGCCAGGGCAACATGCTCGTCGGGTATATGAGCCGGTACTTTATATAGCATTGACGGAGGCAGGGAGATATATTGCGTGAAACCACCGTTAGAATCAATACCTATGAGTTTTAAAGAGGTGCAGGCCGGATAATGCCCCTTGAGGCATGCTGGACAATGTCCACACCAATAGATAGGATCGGGGGCTACTTTATCGCCAATGTCCCATCCCGAAACACCTTCTCCCACCTCTGCTACAACACCGCCAAACTCATGTCCCATGATCATGGGTGTACTGGTGCGTGGATGAAATTCACCTTTATGTATATGCTGATCGCTGCCACAAATGCAACCATAATTCACCTTAACCAATACCTCTCCGGGTTTGCATTTTGGCTTTTCTACGTCCAGCCATTCTACCTTATTGTACTCTGTTAATACTGCTGCTTTCATAATTATTAAATAATTATAGGATTGTCAAAATTAGCGGAAATTATCACTGAACGACAAAAAAAATTGAAGGTCGCAATACTTGGACTTCTCCCCATGCTATATAAGGTGGTTTTGTGCATCCAAGTTTTATTTGAAACCTTCATGTCGGCTTGCAATTTTCATCGATTCGATGTTTCGGATCATGAGGGGTTTCAAATAAACATTGTTTGGGGTAATCCCTATGGGTTAAATTTCCCGTCGCATACAGAGAGGCCCTTCATTTAGAGCATAATTTAAAGTTGGATATTTTGCTGATTTAAATAATAATTTGCTTGCGGTTTTGTAATTTAGTTATTTAAACCTAGGTTTAATGGATGGTTGTGGCCATTTGCTATAGTTTAATAATTATTTAAAATACTCTAAATAATAACCATGGAAAAACTGGTAGAACGCTTTATTCGTTACGCTAAAATAAATACCCAGTCGGATGAAAATTCGCTGACATGTCCTTCAACACTTGGACAAAAGGTTTTAGGCAATATGTTGGTTGAGGAAATGAAGGAAATTGGCCTGCAGGATATTTCGATGGACGAAAACGGATATATAATGGCGACACTACCTTCTAATAGCACAATAACGGTTCCGGTTATTGGTTTCCTGGCACATTTGGATACTTCGCCCGATTATACAGCCGAAGGTGTCAGTCCGCAACTAGTTTTGCATACCGGTGCTGATATCCTGTTAAATAAAAAGGAGAATATTTACCTTTCTGCAAAGGAATTCCCCGATCTTCAAAATTATATCGGACAAACATTAATAACTACTGATGGAACCACGCTTCTTGGCGCCGATGATAAATCCGGTATTGCCGAAATTATAACCGCTATGGAATACCTTATAACCCTTATAACACATCCGGAGATTAAACATGGCCCTGTGCGTATCGCATTTACCCCTGATGAGGAAATAGGACGGGGAGCCGATAAGTTTGATGTGGCGAAGTTTGGGGCCGATTTTGCCTATACACTGGATGGAGGACCATTGGGTGAGTTGGAATACGAAAATTTTAACGCTGCCAAGGCTAAAATAATCGTACAGGGATTAAATGTACATCCGGGAACCGCAAAAAACCAAATGAAGAATTCACTTCAAATTGCCATGGAGCTGAATAGCATGCTTCCAGTCGATGAAGTTCCGGAGCGTACCGAAAATTATGAAGGCTTTTTTCACCTTACGGCAATGGCAGGAACGGTTGAAACAACCACGATGAGTTATATAATCCGCGATCACAATTTGAATCTTTTCAATCAAAAGAAGGAGCTGATGGTCAAGATTGCAGATTCCCTTAATTTGAAATATGGCCTTCATACAGCGACGCTGAGCATGGTCGATCAGTATTATAACATGAAAGAAAAGATAGCTCCCAAGTTTCATATTATTGAACTTGCCCGCAATGCGATGGTAAAATGCGGAGTAGAAACCAAAATAATTCCCATTCGGGGAGGAACGGATGGAGCCCGTTTATCGTATATGGGGCTGCCTTGTCCTAACTTGTTTGCCGGAGGCCATAATTTCCACAGTCGGTTCGAATTTGTCCCCGTAAAATCGATGGAAAAAGCTGTTGAGGTAATTGTGAAAATAGTAGAAATGAATTCAGCGAACTAGCTGCTGGACATTTTAGTACTGTATTCAAATAGCATAATACTAAACTACTTTAATAATAAAATACCATTCATAACTCTACCTATTTCTTTAAATAAATCATATTTTATATAGGGTTTAGAAATATACCCATCACACCCCAATTTATACAAATAGAGCTTTTCCTCGTTCATTGCATAACCTGTTATGGCAATTATCTTTGCACGAATGTTATTTTTATTTTTATTAATTTCACTTAGGCATTCATATCCATTCTTTAATGGCATATTAATATCTAACAAAATTAAATCGGGAATATTCGTCTCCAACATTTCCAGTAATTGAATTCCGTTTTCGGCATACTGAACTTCTGCATGGGTTTCCTTTAATAATTCGACCAGGTAATAATATGAACCATAATCATCTTCGGCAATAATTATCCTCTTGTTTGATAAGTCAAGTTTAATCTTCTTAAAATCTGTTGATATAACCGAAGAATCTGTTGGCATTATTTTATAAGGCAATGTAAAATAAAACAGTGAACCCTTATTGACCTTTGAAGCAAAGCCAACTTTACCTCCAAGTAATTTTATTAACCCCATAACAATACTTAACCCTAACCCTGTGCCTTCGTGGTAACCTGTTTCTTCGACCTGGCGAAATCGTTGAAATACCAGGTTGAATTTATCTTCGGGAATGCCAATACCGGTATCGCGCACATAAAATTTAAGCATATTTTCGGCTTGGTAACAACCGAATTTAATTCGGCCTTGCTTCGTATATTTTATAGAATTCTTTACTAAATTCAATAATACAGCATATAGTTTTTCTTTATCTGTTTCAATAAAAAATGGGTTAGTTAGTTTATTGTTTACTAATTCAAGTACAATGTTTTTACTTTTGGCTTCGAGGGTAAGGAACGAAATCACATCATCGAAAACATCAAATACATTTGTGGATGTTAATTTAATTTGCATCTGCCCCGATTCAATTTTCGAAATATCAATCAGCTCATTTATTAAGTCTAATAATCGGGTACTGCTCTTTTCAATGATTTCAATATAGTCGCTGCGACTTTCTTCGCTTAAATCGGGATTCTTCAGCAAATCAGCAAAACCAATTATTCCGTTCATAGGTGTTCGAATTTCGTGGCTCATATTTGCCAGAAATGCCGATTTTAACTTGTCGTGTTCTTCTGCTTTTTCTTTCGCTATTAAAAGTTTCAGTTCCATTTCTTTTTGAATGGTCACGTCAATTATTGCAAGGCGAAACTCCGGTTCGTTTGCTAATAAATGAGACTGGCGAATGCCTTGTATTCGTGCATAAAAAAAGGTATTGTTCGATTTTTGAAGTTTAATGTCGCAGGTTTGATGATGCTTTTGGTTGATTAATGTGCGAAAATAAATGTAATATATGTCCTGAAAATCGGGATGGATTATTTTGGTAATTTTATTGTTTACAAACTCGGTTTTACTGTTTTCTAATAGCACACAGGCAGTTTGGTTTATGTCTTTTATAATTCCGTTCAAATCAACAATTAAGTAACCTATGGGTGCATTGTCGAACAAGTCCAAATATCGGTCTTTGCTTTGCTGAATTTGTTCCTGTGATTGAATAAGTTCCTGATTCTGATGTTCCAGCTCGATTTGATAAATCGACAATTCTTCCACCAATACTTTTAGATCTGTTTCGTATAATGAAGTGTCTATCTTCTTTCCTTTCCTTAGCTCATCTTTGGCATTCTCTCTAAGTAGTTTTGACTTATCCTCCATAACTCCCAGTATATTTTTATGTTAGTCAAAAAAAATCAATTTTGTTATTTGTGAATCATTTTATTTTAGTGGTTAAATGGCTCCACTTAAATTTTCCTCTTTTTAGGAAAGCTTTAGGTCAGGTGCGATTCATCTTCTCACTAGTTATATTCATCACAATGCCTACAAGTATTTTTGGTTTGCCTTTTTCGGTTCGGGTTATAATTCCGCCTTTATCTCTATACCATAGGTAATGGCCTTTTTTATGTTTTATCCGGTATTCAACAAAATAGCTTTCACTTTTACCTTCCAGATGTTGTTTCATAGCAAGCATTGCATTTGGATAATCTTCCGGATGGATATATTTTGTCCATGCTTCAAAGCCATTGCCAATTTCATTTTTGGTATATCCGAGCATGTTATACTTTGCAGCCCCGGTTTTAACCGTATTTTGTTCATAATTCCATTCCCACCACGATATATCGCCTATCTCGAGCGCACTCTCCAATCGTTTACGCTCGGTAATATCCTGGGCAGCACCCCAAAGACCAATCGTTTTTCCTTCTTTATCAATTTCTGTTTCGCCCCGCACCCAGATCCATCCGTTGCTGCCATCTCTCTTTTTTGTTTTCAGCTCAAGTTCATAAGGAATTCCTGTAGCTTTTGTGTTTGCTAACGAAGCAGACAAGATCTCCCAACTTTCGGAGGTAAACAACTTCTGATGTTCGGTATAGGGAGGGGGAGGAAGAGCTGGGTCAAAGCCATACATTTTATAAAGTTCTTCTGTCCACACCACTTCATTTGTTGCCAGATTCAGATACCAACTGCCAATATGGGTAATTTGCTGAGCTCTTTTTAACTCTTTTTCGCTCCTGATTAGTTGTTCTTCAACCAATTTACGTTCGGTGATATCGATACAGGTTCCAACCCATTCTATTATACTTTTGTCTGCTCTTAATATTGGAAAACCGCGTGCCAGCAGATAACGGTAAACACCGTCGTGCCTTAGCATTCGATATTCAATTTCATAGGGGCTTTTTTTGAGTACCGCGTTATTCCATGCCTGCAGGGTTCTATCTAGGTCATCGGGATGAAGGGTTTTCGTCCATCCGGTACCTTTAACCTCATCGTAAGACTGGCCGGTATATTTTCTTAATGAAGGTACATCTTCTACAATTTCTCCATCAGCATTAGTAACCCAACCAATTTGACCCGTCACTTCAATATACGACCGGTATCGAGCCTCGCTTGCGCGCTTTAATTCTTCAGCCTTCTTTAGTTGGGTGATATTTACAAATGTCACAATAATGCCTTCTACCGCATTTTCGACTGTGCGGTATGGGATAATGCGCATTAAGTACCAATTGCCCATATTGTCTAATATTTCGCGCTCCAGAGGCTGCAAATTATCCGAAACACATTCGATTTCGCCAATTAAACTTTTGTCAAAGTTGTTTAACGATAAATGCTTTAATGGGCGTCCAACATCGGACGATATAATATTGGTAAGTTTGCTTGCTACATCGTTAACCTTCCGGATGATCAAGTGTTGATCGAGATACAACGTACCAATTAGCGTATTTTTCAACAGGTTTTCGACATCGGAAGTTAATTCGGTGAGTTCTTCAATTTTGCGAATATGTTCGGAGTTTACGGTATATAATTCTTCATTCACCGATTGCAATTCTTCGTTGGTGCTTTGTAACTCTTCGTTCGATGCTATTAACTCTTCGTTTGACGATTGCAATTCTTCATTACTTGTTTCAAGCTCTTCAACGGTAGCCTGGAGGTTTTCGCTTTTTAACTGCAACTCCTTTTCCAATTCTTCAATACGTTCGTTATAATGCAGTTGGACATTAAGCTTTCCGGTCTTGGCAGGTTTTTTCGAGCCAGTAACTAAATCTTTTTCGTTAAAAGAGATTAAATAGTAGATACTGCCATTTAATTTGTCGCTAATTTTCTTGCACGACAGGCTTAATTGCTTACCGATGTTTTTCGATTCAATATTTTCTATAACAAGTTCTTCGTTGCTTTTTGCAGCTCGGCGAATAAGACTACTTACAAAAATTGAATTCTCTTTAGAAAGCATTTTAAGCAGGTTTATGGTAATTTGACCTGATGGAATGCTTAAATAGTCATTCACATTGTTTATGGTATGCAATATGTCGTAGTTCTCGTCAATAACAACCGATGGTGGTAAGTAATCGCCCATTATTTGGTCGAACAATATTTCTAAAAAGCGACTTTTACCCTTTTGCGTTTTAAGTAGCGAATTTGCATGCAATATTTCGGGGTAGTTTTTAAATTTAGAAGATTGCCGTAACCCAGATTGAATGGGGGGAGTGTAATTAAATTGTTTTTGAAAAATTTTCGACTTATTTTCTATTGTTTTAAACCCTTCGGCCATGTTTCCCAGCGATTCGCTGGAACCAAGGAACAAATACCCGTTTTCGTTGAGCGAGATATTAAATAATGTAAATATTTTTTGTTGAACATCGGTATTCACATAAATTAGGAAATTTCGGCATGAAATAAGGTCTAGTTTCGAAAAGGGAGGGTCGCTAATAATATTTTGCTTCGCAAAAACAATCATACCGCGAATATTATCATTGATCTGGTATCCGCTTTCTTTTTTGGTAAAATATTTTGCCAGCCTTTCGGGTGAGACATCCGAAACAATATTATCGGGGTAAAACCCTGCTGCTGCATATTCTAAAGAATTTGTATCCAAATCGGTAGCAAATATTTTTACCTCTCTATTGATTTTACATTCGGCCATGCACTCTTTAAACAGAATGGCCAGCGAATAGGCTTCCTCACCGGTTGAACATGCGGCCACCCAAATTCGAATTTCTTTTTTTGCCACAAACGATTCAACCAGGTTTGAAATAACCTGACTTTTTAAGGTATTATATGCTGTTTCGTCCCGAAAGAAGCGGGTTACGCCAATTAACAGCTCATTAAAAAGTATATTTATTTCTTTGCTGTTATTGATCAAAAATTTTATGTAATCTTCAATCTTTTCGAAACGGTTAATGCTTATTCTTTTCTCTAATCGGCGGATAATCGTATTTTCCTTATAACACGAGAAATCGACATTTTTTGTATCGTTCAGAATGGCAATAACTTTTGATAGTTGGCTTTGTTCGCTGGCTAAAATTGACTCAATTTTCCGGTTTTCTTTTACAAAAGGATGTTTTATATAATTAATTAATTCCTCGGCCAATTGTTTGGGAGGCATTATGATATCGACCATACCGGTAGAAATGGAGCTGTGAGGCATACTCTCAAACTTGGCCGATTTCTCGTCTTGTGCCATGGTCATGCCCCCCAATTCCTTAATAGCTTTAATTCCTAATGTTCCATCGCTACCGGCACCCGAAAGTATTATCCCTACTGCATTTTTCTCCTGATCTTTGGCCAGTGAACGGAAGAAAATATCGATAGGCAAATTTAATGTCCGGTTAGCTCCTACCTCATTTAAGTATAATACGCCATGAAAAATGGTCATATTCATTTTGGGTGGTATCAGATAGATATGATTAGCCTTTAAAGCCATTCCATCCGTTACAACCTCAATTTTAATTGAGGTAAAGCGAGAAAGCAATTCATTCATAAAGCTCTTATAATCGGGCGACAAGTGTTGAATAATTACGAATGCCGCATCCGGTTCGGGTACCATATTTTTAAAGAATTCCTGCAATGCCTCAAGCCCACCGGCAGAAGCTCCAATTCCTACTATTGGGAAACCGAGGATTGTTTTACCTAAATCGTAATCGAAATTTTCTGTCTTGTTGGCCTTTTTAGGTTTCATAAAATTTTTATTTGCAATTTCAGATTTGAGTAAACTTATATCCTTTTGTACTATTAGTTTATCTAAGTTAGTTTTTTTTAAAGCAACATGGTAATTTTTTTCTAATCTTTCCATATAGAAAAGGAAAGAATAAAAAAGTATACTTAATAGTAAAGCTTTCAATAAACAACAAACCAAGTGCGGTTTAGGTTGGTTTTTTTATAATTTATTTTCTTTTTAGATGCCCGATAAACTTCGAAAGCGCGTTTTTCCCTGGCTTTCCCCTGACGTTTTAAGGTATGGAATTGTTGGAGGTTTGGAAATCAGGCTATTCAGACGGTTGATACAAAATATTCCACTTCGCCCTGTTGTTTTATATTATTTTGTAGCATGATGGTTTATTTGTTTCTATTGATAATATCTGCGACTAAGATATTATTTGCATAAACCTGCCATTGCTTAATTTGGTTATCTTTAATAATCGCTGTCCAGGCGGCAGGAATTCTCCAATAATTACTATTCTCCTTGTTTTTCAAGTTCTTATAAGTAGCGCTGGCATAACCAAGGATACAAATAAAAGAGCCTTTTTCGATTGTTTGGGATATCTCAATTTTATAATCCGGAAATAAGGTAAAATATCCAATCCAGGCTTGTCTCATAGTTTCTTTCCCGATTGTTCTGTTATCCTGCGAATCAATAAATACGTGATCAGTTGCCATTAAATCGCACATTTTATCAATATCATCGCAGTTAATTGCCTGAATAAAATCCAAAACAATTTTTGTTTCCATTTTAATTGCATTTATGGTTATAAAATCAGGTGGTTTTGTTCTTTTAAATTACTTCGAAACGATGGCAATGTGAGAAATTGGGGAATTCGGAGCGATTCACTATTAAGATACGCTTCACTTGCTGCGAGTTACAACTATAGCATAACCGATACTCCCCTATATTTTAAACTGCTTTTAGCAAACGTAATTATATCTCTCCTGTTTTTATTAAAATTTCTCTTTTAATTTTCTCACTAATCCAAACACCCTTTCTTGTCAATTCATTCAACAAAGGTTTCAGTTCGTAAATCAATCCGTTTGTTTTTGCTTTGAGTAAAATCCCGATTGTTCCTGTGACTTTTAAATCAGCATGTTTCGCATGGAATCGACCAAGTTTCTCATCAAGAATAATCAAATCAGCGTTTAATTCTGTTGCTAAAACAATCGCCTCTGCTTCTCCTGAATCAAGGTCTAAAAAGTATTTAACAGCCTGTTTATCTTGAATTTCAACAATCTTTATCCGGTCAATTTTTGATAAATCTTTGTAAAACCCTTTGGCCTTCCCTGCTTCAATCTCGCTATAAACTGCTATAGGAATATAAATCTGTGTATAAAGTTGCTTTAATAATTCAAGTCGATTTAGTTTTAATAAGGATATTATCGGTGTGGTATTTGAAACGACTTTAGGCATTTGCAATATCTTCGTTTAAATCATTTATATCGTAAGCCCCAAAAACTGATACATTATATTTTGCAAGCAATTCCAAAAAATCAACTCTCGATAAACCTAAAACTCTTGCAGCAACACCAGATGAAACTTTACCTAATTCAAAAAGTTTCACTAACGAACTGGTTTTCATCTCCGATTCAAAATCCTTTCCGTTCAATCTTAATATATTGGCTAAGGATTCCGGATATTCTATTTTTATCATTCCTTTCATTTTTCAGCTTTTATACAAAGATAACGAAATCACTCACGATATGTATGTTACGATGGTCTTTTTTTATGTTTGCTTGGAATACAATATGAAACGTTGGGGATTACGAACGATTACCTTCCGCTATGCGCAGAACCTGATTAGATGCAAGCCAATTTCAATCTGAACTTTCGCCTCAATAAAATTTATTTGATGTTGGGTTCTGTTATTCTTTATTCTTTCTCAATGCTTGTTTTAATAGACTGATAATGTAATCAATATCATCTAAGTCACTTAGTTTAATTTCATATGCACCATTTCCCCAATGACCAACATTTGATACATCTCTTGCAATTTGCTTTTGGTCTTGTAAATCACCACTTTTTAAATTTAAATAGATTTTAAGTCCTTTTCCTTGTAATACTAAATCACAAAATATATTGTTGTCGATTTTAAAACCTATTGTCTGTTTTTTAGGTTGAGTCGTTACATTGTCTGCTAATCCAATTATGCGCTCTTTTACAGATTCATATAATTCTCTTGTTTCAAAATCAACCTTTTGAAGATGATCTTGTTCTATGTAAACTTTTACTTCTTTACTTACGATTTCAACAGTTTCGTTATTTCCAGAGATTGTCTTAATGCTTTCTTTTGCTGAAGTTTTTTGTATCTGTTCGAAAGAAATAGTATTGTTTTCAAATTTCTTTATTTCCCATAATTCAATCGGTAAATCCCTGAAATTAATAGCCTCTTTCTGATAATTTGTAAACATTGGAGATATAAAGATTACTTTTGATTGAGACCAGTCCACATCAGTTCGTTTTAATGTAGATTGTTGACTTTCATTAAATTCAAGAATAAAGTCTGCTTTGTTGTTTAGCATTAAAGAGAGATAGGCGTAACCTTGGTCTATTACACTAAAATTCTTATCTCTTTTGTATTCAATAATTATAAATGATTTATTTTCTGTATCGAAAGCCAGAGAATCAATTCTGAAATTATTTAGAGCATATTCAGTCCTAATGAATTCTAAATTTAATAGAGTTTTTAGATTGCATTCAAGCAATGTTTGAATTTCCTTTTCATATTTAAATGAAATCTCTTTTATATAATCTAATCCATTATCAATATTGTAAATAGCCATTTATTTTAATTTTTATAATTGTGTCCAAACATTTATATATCCATAATTCTTCAAATAAAAATCGGTATTATTTTTAATATCTACAAATTAAAACAGGTTGTTAGGGGGCGGTGTAAGAGGATAAAGCAAAAATATGGTCGATCTTCTGATGGAAGGGTATATACGCTGTTAAGCAATTAAGCTTTTTAACATCTTATGCACAAATTCTCCACACCTACCTATGAGGTCTTTTTATCAAAACTTTCTCAAAATGCAAGTTTTGATAATTATGGTGTACACATCTTTAATAAAAAAGCAGTACCTAATATCCCAAATAAGATTTGATATTTATCGTATAAGTTAATCTCTATAGGTTCAATTCCCCGCCCCTAGGGGCGTACATTTTATCCATAAAGAAAGGTTTT
>JAIFLU010000240.1 GCA_020048915.1 Bacteroidota bacterium
ATGAAGCAAATTATTCAACTTAAATCAATGAAGTATGGTGAAAATTAAAAACATTTTAATTGCCGGAATGATGGTCGTGCTTATTCTGGCCTCCAACGGATGCGGTAAAGAAGATGCTTCTTCGGAGCCTGCTTTGCCGCCGCTGACTTCCATGAAAATGGATACTTCGTTTGTGAAAAAAAGTAAATCGGCCCTGCTATACGATTATGTGTATTACACTCAGGCATCGGTAACAGTAGGGATTTGGTCAATTGCTGCTTATCTGCATACGGCACTCCCTGTTGTTGCATTTGAGAAAGCAATAAATACCAAGCCAACAACTTACGATAATGTGAACAAGGTTTGGGTTTGGTCGTTTAAATTCACCTATTTGGTCGAATATCAGGCCGAGCTAACCGGAAAACTGTCGGAAGACAAGGTTTTATGGACTATGAACATTTCGAAAGTAAGCGATCCAACTACAAAATTTAAATGGTTTGATGGTGAATCTCAAATGGATCAGAAAGCTGGATGGTGGAAGATATATAGCCCTGAACTAGGAGAAGTCATTAAAATCACCTGGACCAAAGAAAGCGATAATTTGGGAACACTTCGCTATACCAATATAATAAGCGGAGATGCCAATAAGGAAGGATTTATTGAATTTGGTCAGGTAACTGGCACGCTCGATAAATATTTCTCCATAAAAATAATCAGTGATGCCGGCACTCCAGCCAACAGCGGTAAAACTTTCAAAATTGAATGGAGCAGTACCACAAAAGAAGGAAGTATAAGTGATGTTACTTCTACTCCTGTTAAGTTGGGGTGTTGGGGAACGGATTTTAAAGACAAACCATGTAATTAATTGCAAGTTATGATAATGAAAATGGTCTGTGTCCTATTGGAATGCAGACCATTTTTTATGCAATACCAATTCGAATTTATTTCAATCTGCAATAATTTCAATCTTTAAATTTGAAAAACGGGTTTCCGGTTTAAAAAATAGAGCTAAGGTTTTAAAATTTTGGAACATATTTGGCTGGAATGGAAAGCCGGATGCAGGATTTTCCATAATCAAGGCAGGCCTTGGTATTCATTAAAAAATCTCCACCAATTAGACCTGCAATTCTTTTCGAGCTCACTTTATTGTAAAGGGTGTTAATGTGGCTAAGATCCATAAACATTACATTTACATTTGTCCAAACCCGGTTGCCTACCGAAAACATTTCGAGTTTACCCGGTCGGGCATCAATACTTCCCGGTCCAATACCGCTTGTCATAATTTCGTCGAAACTAACATCGGAGGCAGCATCAGAAATAAAGCCCATATCGAATACACTTCGCGAAGCTCCTGTATCGACAAGCATTTCGCATTCTATATTATTTATTGTACACGGTATAAAAATATGATAGCTATTATGATCGATGGATACAAAATCAAGAGGGAGAATTATTTTGGGCATAGAAAAACATGTATTGAATTTAAGTTCCCACAAATCTAGGTTAAAATGAGAGATTTTAACCAACGTCTCTTTGTAATATAATCCTTTTACAGCTCAAAGTCAATTTTTTTGTGCTGACATATCCCTGCTTTTATGTTGTTTTATGTTTGCCCATTATTCTTGACCAACATTTTGGGTTGCACTAACTTTAAGTTTTAGTTCTTTTCACTTAAGACAATTTCATTTTCCTGAAATTGGTCACGATGGCTTTCTGGGAGATATATATTCTATTCACTTAATAATTATTGTTATGAAGAAAATCTACTTTTGGATCAAACGATTGGTTTTTCTTCTGCTTACAAGTCAGCTTTCCTTTGTATTAAATGCTCAGATGAAAAACCCTGACATTGGATTTAGCTTTACAAATGGAACTTGTGCTCCGGCAGTGGTGCAGTTTATAAACAAAAGCAGTCTGTCTTTTGATACTGCAAAGATTAAATTCAAATGGTTTCTTAACAATGCTCAAACGCCGTTTTTTGTAGGATACCTTCCTGGCAACCAAACATTTCAAAAAGGGTTTTACAATTTACGGGTGGAGGCCGATAGTTTAGGCTTTGGGAAAGGGTATACCAATCGCAATTTTGAAGTAAAAGGAATCCCAAAAGCTTTTATGCCAGTCAATAATGCCCAATATTGTCCAGGTGAAGAAATTATGTTTCAAATAAATGAGCCTGTCAATAATGTGGTATGGAGTTTTGGTGATAATTCATTCTTCGATCCTTACCAGAATAACGTGCATAAGTATATTAATCCCGGCACCTATCAGGTAAAAGTCAAATTTGACAGCGAATGCGGTTCGGATTCTATAAAACAGTTTGTTGTAATAACATCTACCGCACAACCTACTGTAACTGCTTATTCCAAGGGAGATTGGAACGTGTGCTTAAACGATGCCGTTTCTTTCAATACCAACGGGAAATACAAATCCTATTTTTGGGATTTGGGAGATGGTACCACTTCCGACCAGGCTAATCCTTTCCATTCTTATTCGGCAGTTAAAATGTATAACATAATTTTAACGGCAACCAATATTTGCGGACAAACCGGAAAAGATACCGTTCAAATAAATGTGCAGAATAATATTCCTGCATTTGCAGGATTTAACTGGTGGTACGAAAGATCATCCTGCCCTAATTCTCCTGTTCGCTTTGATGCCAATAGCGCAGGAATGTATAAATGGGAATTTGGCGATGGAGGTACTTCCAACCTGAGGAACCCGGTCAATTCCTATTCCGATACCGGAAAATATCTGGTTAAGCTTACGGTTACCAATGGGTGCGGGAATACCACTTCGCAAACACAACCGGTTTTTATTAAATTCGATCCGAATATAATGCCTCCTCAGGCAAACTTTTATATACGCACCGAATACGATAACAATAAAAATGACAACCCAATGGGGATGGATACCCTTAAGGTATGCCCCGGCACGCGGTTGTTTTTTGAAAGCAATATCGGCGATGATGGTTCATTACTCTATAACTGGAGTTTTGGCGATGGAACAATAGCAAAGATGCGAAGTACAGAACATATTTATACAGCGCCTGGAGTTTATGCTGTAACATATAAGGTATATAATCAGTGTGGAGGAATGAATACAACATCGCGCCTAGTTAAGGTGGATAAATTTATCAAGCCAATGGCGATGCTCAAAGCAGTTCCTCAGGTTATCTGCCCCGGTGAGCCGGTATTTTTCTTCGATAACGAAAACGATCCCGAGAAAACCAGAAACCGCTATTCCATCTTTTTTGGCGATGGCACAAACATGCTCAATATTACCAAAAATACCGATACGGTAATGCAAACCCTTGCCACGCATATTTACCAAGCATTAGGGGTATATAATTATAAATTTAAGGTGACCAATATTTGCGGTAACAGCGACTCAATTGCCGGAGCTATAAATGTTCAGGGCGACGCTGCCAAGGTGCCGTTCTATTATGTTGACAATTCCACAACTACCCGAACCGATGGCGTTCAGGATTGGAGCAAGCGTTCGAGCTTTTCGGATAACAAGATAATCATACCGGTTAAATGGGATGAGTGGCCTGGCACTGATAGTGTAATAACCGCCTTTTTCTTTTGGGGGAAATTTGATCCGGCAAACATGGATAATAATAGTGATCCTGCCGGAAAAGCTGGCATAAAGGTTAAAAATATCATAAGCAATGGCGTAGATACGATTGTTGCCTATGTTCCCTTCGACCCGGTAGCAAGCGATAGCGTTGGAATTGCTGTTGCCTGGTTCTGCAACCATTTTCAAAATTCGAATGGCCCAAATGCTTTTGCCATGCCGCTAAAAGTCGGAGGAATACCGGTTACCTCTATCAAAGTTATACCTGCCGGTGTTACCAACCTGAGCACTTTATATCCTCCGGGTGTTGTATTTGCTCC
Organism: Bacteroidota bacterium; assembly: GCA_020048915.1. Lineage (GTDB taxonomy): Bacteria > Bacteroidota > Bacteroidia > Bacteroidales > JAAUTT01 > JAAUTT01. Next base: position 3,876 of record JAIFLU010000240.1, read on the forward strand.
AAATGCATTTACAGGCACCTGTGCTCCCGATGCTAAAGGCGATTGGGTACGAAAAGTAGCTGAGGGGAATTTCTACCTTACCGGAATATATAATGGCCAATATAACATAACTCAGGCGCAGAAACCTTCGTGGGATGGTTCTAATAATCATATTACCAGCGGGGATTATATAACAAAAGGAGATACCATCATTTTCATGAGCGGAGATAAATGCCAGGGAACAGGTGTTTATAAATTTATGGTTAAAGGAAGGATAATCACCTTTACATTACTGACTGATGGGTGCGATTTAAGGAAACAATCCCTGGCAGGTTTTAGCTTTGCTATGCTGGACGATCAAAATATTCAGGACCGTTCGGGTTGCCCTGGCGATATGGTTCAGTTTAAAATTGCCGGAGGAAAGAGCTACGAATGGCATTTTGGCGATAATTCTCCCGTTTCAACAGCCGCTAATGCCTATCATGCATATGCCGATACAGGTAAATATCACGCTTTTGTAATTGCAACCAATGCCTGCGGTCGAAAAGATACCATTCACAGCTGGGTTTCCATTGGTAAATTCAATACTCCCAACGCTTATTTCAATTTGGATAAATACTGGGTGAGCAAAGGCGATACGGTAAGATTTTACTACAATGGAGACAGTGAAAACGATGTTAATAAATACGTTTGGGATTTCGGCGACGGAGGAACGTCCATTCTTCGCAATCCTATGCATCAGTTTTTGTATAAAGGCGGATATAATATCAATCTTAAAGTAACAAATGGATGCGGCACTTCCACTAATATGCAAAACATCCAGGTTGGTGATGCATTTGACCAATGCAATATTCAGGCGAAGTTTGCTGTTGTAAAAGCAGACACCGCCAAGCTTTGGCCAAATATACCAGTCAAATTTCTGGACAATTCGTTTGGTAATCTTACCAAGCGGACATGGGACTTTGGCGATGGTATGCTCGACACGGCATCTAACCCATCCCATACGTTTACCAGAGGAGGAGTTTATAAAGTTTGCCTCTCGGTTTATGATATGACAACCCAATGTTCCGACCAAATTTGCATGGAACTTGCAGTTGGAACATTGCCTTGCAAGGCCGACTATGGCTTTATTGTAAACAATTCGACCAATACGGTTAAATTCAACAATACTTCCCTGAAGGCCAATAAATTTTTCTGGGATTTTAACGACGGAATGGTTAATAATCTGCCAAGCCCTGTCCACCAGTTTAATAAACCGGGAGTTTATAATGTTTGTTTGGTTACGTACGATACAATTAGTAAATGCCAGGCAAAACGATGCGATATTATTACTGTTGGGCAAATAGACACTTCGCGTTATTGTAAAGCCGAGTATTCGTTCTTTGTCAATCACGAAAACAACGAAGTAAACTTTAAAAACCAATCGATAGGCAACATTAAAAACGGGTATTGGAACTTTGGCGATGGATTGTTCGGGTACGAAGAAAACCCCATGCATAAATTTGCCAAACCTGGAGTTTATAAGGTATGTGCGAATATTGTCGATTCATCGGGCTGCCAATCGTCTGTCTGCAAGGAAATTCAGGTAGGGGTTATCAATTGTAAGTCAGAATTCTCTTACTTTATCGAACCCGTCACCAACAAGGTTGTGTTTACCGACAATTCAATCGGAAAAAACCTCAAGCCATTCTGGAATTTTGGCGATGGCAATTACAATAATTCTCCTAATCCTGTTTATCAATACAACCAGCCGGGTCTTTATAAGGTTTGCCATTTTATTAAAGATACAGTATCGGGGTGTGTTTCCGAAAATTGTATGGAGCTTGCGATAGGCGAGGTAAAATGTAATGTCGATTATTCATTCATTATTGAACCAACCACCAAAATGGTGAAATTTAAAGGTATTTCTAATACAACTTTACTGAAGTGGAACTGGGACTTTGGCGATGGAAACTCCGATTCTTCGGCTATGCCCGAAAAGATTTATCAGCGCGAAGGCTTGTATAATGTATGTTTAAGGGTTTACGATCCTGTAAAAAATTGTGTGGCCGATCGCTGCAAAGTAATTGCTATTGGCTCTGCTACCAATGTTGCCGCTGTAGATGCCGACTTCTCCTTTAATCTGGAGCCACAGGTTTTGAAAGCTCAGTTTAACGACAAGTCGACAGGCAACCCGAATAAATTCCATTGGGATTTTGGTGATGGTAAGTTCTCGAACCTGAAAAGCCCCGATCATGTTTATAATAAGCCTGGAGTGTTTAAGGTTTGTCAGACCGTTGCCGATACGGTTACCGGTAAAATTTCGCAAGAATGTAAAGAAGTATTCCTGGCAGCTAAAATATGCCGGGCCGATTTCTCCTTCTTTGTGAACCCCGAAGCAAAAACTGTTACATTTGTTGATCTTTCGTCGCCCGGTATTAAAGAAAACTATTGGGATTTTGGGAATGGCAAATTCAGTATAAAAAAGGATGCCATGAATATTTATGATGGCCCTGGTTTATACAAAGTTTGCAAAACCATTATCGACTCTACTGGCTGTCAGGCACAGGTTTGTAAAAAAATACAGTTAGGCTCACTGGCATGCAAGGCCGATTATAATTATATGATCGATCCGGCAAGTAAAACGGTTAAGTTTATCAACAACTCTTCGGGCAATATTACTTCCTATTTCTGGGAATTTGGCGATGGTAACTTCTCGAACCTGAAAGACCCAGCGCATGCGTTCGTCAAACCAGGTGTTTATAAGGTAAGCCTTTACACTAAAAATACAATTGGGGATTGTGTTTCAGAAATTTCAAAAGAAATTCAGGTTGGAGCTGTAAACTGCGAGGCTGCATTCTCATTCCTGGTTGATGCTGTAAACCGTACTGTTTCGTTGCGCAACGAATCAAAAGGGAACGCCGTTAAATTCAATTGGAACAATGGCCTGGGCATGTCTGATACTTTACCGGATACCAAATTTGTTTATGCTGCGGATGGTAAATATCAGGTTTGTTTGCAGATTTACGACCCAACTACCAATTGTAAAGCAAATATCTGCAAAGAAGTTGTCATACGGAAAGATACTTCGTCTCTCATAGAATCGTTTGCTGCCGATTTCAACTATTTTATCAACCCCGACAGCAACAAGGTTGTTCTATTCGATAAATCAACCGGAAATCCGAGCAACTACTACTGGACCTTTGGCGATGGTCAATTCTACAAAGGGAAGGATGCTGCGCATATTTATATTACTCCGGGTATTTTTAAAGTTTGCCACTCAATATTCAGCACGGCTACTGGTAAATTCGACGAAAAATGCAAAGAACTGATTGTTGGTCAGGAACCTTGTTCCATAACCGCAGGCTTCTCTTTGTTTGTTGATCCTAAAACCCGGAGTGTGTTTATGAGCGACAATTCCAAAGGCTCTGTAACATCGTGGTTCTGGCGGTTTGGCGATGGGAATACTTCCAATAAGCCTAATCCAGCGCATATTTATGCCAAACCAGGGTATTATTTAATCAGCCTTGCTGTTCGCGACACAGTTAAAGGATGCACCGATTATTATGCCGATTTTGTTCAGGTTGGTACCGTGGAATGCAAAGCCATGTATGAATATACTGTAGATATGACGGCCAAAGCATTAACATTGCAGAATAAATCGTTGGGCGATCTGTCGAAATACTACTGGCAATTTGGCGATGGCGGAAACTCGGTTGATAAAGATCCTGTCCATACATACGAAAATGCAGGATTATACCGTGTTGCGCTTATAGCAAGCAATGCCGATGGTACCTGCAAGGATTTTTATGCTGAACCAATCCAGGTTGGGACAATTGATTGCAGTGCTGCGTTTGAATATTATGTTGATTCGGTAACGAATGTTGCATATTTCAAGAACAAAACCATTGGAACGGCAACAAAATACTTCTGGATATTTGGAGATGGTAGCGCCTCGAATGTAGCTAACCCAATTCATAAATACGTTGCTCCAGGTTACTATAAAGTGGGCTTAAATACCTTCAACCCGATAAACGGATGTATGGACTATTACGAAGAAGTTCTTTTAATAGGTAGCGAAGGAATTGACTGCCAGGCTGATTTCTATTATCAGGTGGACGATGCCAATAAAACCATTAAGCTGTTTGATAAATCGACGGGTAAAGGACTCAGCTTCTTATGGAACTTTGGCGATGGAGGGTCTTCTACATCAAACGAACCATCGCATACCTATGCGAAGGGCGGATATTATACCATTTGTTTAACAGTGTATGCTGCCAATGGCGTTCAAAATACGACATGCCGGCGCATTAAAGTAGCTGCTGAAGATTTGACCAATTGTATGGCCGATTTCATTTTCACAGTAGACACTACCACCCGAAAAGTTGATTTCACCAATAAATCATTTGGAGGAGGGAATAAATATCTGTGGGGATTTGGCGACGGTTCGGGTTCGGAAGTTGAGAATCCAACCCACACCTATGCAACTTCGGGTTTCTATAATGTTAAAATGGTGATTAAGAACGAAACAACAGGCTGTACCAGTGCAACTATGAAATTGGTAAGCGTAAGTTCATCGCAAACGCTACGGGCAAGTTTTGGGTATGGACTCGACACTGTTAAACTAAAGGCTGCCAGTGGATATCCAGTTTCGTTTGTAGGTCTTTCTTCGGGCGACCCTGCTAAATACGTTTGGGACTTTGGCGATGGATCGAAAGATTCTACAACCACTTCGCCTAGTCATACTTACGCAGCAGCAGGCAATTATAATGTGTGCTTAACAGTTTCCGATCCGGTTACCAGTCAGGTGAACAAGTATTGCAGCAGCTTAAAAGTGGGAGCCCTGGGTGTTCCAAATTTTGCTGAGAATGCAGCCAGTATGGTAGCTTATCCTAATCCATTCAATTCGAATACCAGTATTGTGGTAGATATTGTTTCGGCAGGTAATTACGAACTAACGCTATACGATGTAAGCGGCCGGGAAGTAAAAGCCTTTTTCAATACCCGCAAAAATACCGGAAGCTATTGGATTATTTGGGATGGAAAGGAAATTGAAGATGGTGTTTATTATCTCAAACTATCAAAGGGGGCACAAGTAATTAAGACCCTGAAACTGATAAAACAGAATTAAATTTAGGCAAAGAAAAAGCCGCTTCGGGAAACCGTAAGCGGCTTTTTTATTTAATAATTTCTTTGTGAACTAGGTCTGAGAGAGCGTTCGGCTAAGGTTCTATCCATATCAATCAATCCAAGGAATATTAAAGCATTTTCCAAAAGAATTCATTGTTGGGAAAAATAGTAAATCTTTGTAAAATAATGAAGTAACCTTGAAGTTACCATAGGCGGCTACGACACAAATGTAAACGCTTGCTATGTAGCTAAAAAGTTTTATAATTCCATGATTTTCCCTAATCTTAAAAAGATATATTCCTGGAATTTTTCAATTGTTTATTTTACTTCCCCAACCCTCCTTAGAAATGAGGGCTAACTGTTACTTCGAAGCAGCAGCTATAGCCCCTTTTCAAGGGGCAAAAATAATTCACCCACATAAGAGAATGGCCGATATCATCAGGAAGGCATTGCAGGTTTACACATTGCAAAATGGATGCGGCTTCCGGCATGGTATACATCCTCTT
>JAIFLU010000139.1 GCA_020048915.1 Bacteroidota bacterium
TCCAGAAATATTTTCACTTTTCCGCAGAGAAGCTGGGTTATGATGGGTTTTGTAATAAAATCGACCGCTCCGGCTTCAATTCCTTCAATTAAATAATGGTTTTCGGAATAAATAGCCGAAACAAAAATAACAGGTAAATACTTTGTATGGCTAACCTGGCGAAGAAGTTTAACCGTTTCGTAACCATCCATTTCTGGCATTTGAACATCAATTAATGCAAGTGCAAAGGAATGATCCAATGTTTTCATCAGGGCTTCGTTCCCCGAAAGAGCCCTAACAAACTCCACATCAAAATTTTGCAGAATTTTCTCGAGGGCTATAAGGTTTTCAATTTTATCGTCTACGATCAATATTTTACTTTTCCCGCTCATAACATTCCATTTATTGGTACAACCACACGCGCATCATGTTGAAAAGTTTATCAATATCAATTGGCTTGGCTAAATAATCGTTGGCACCTGCTTCTATGCATCTGGCCTGGTCTTCGCGCATTGCTTTTGCTGTCAGGGCAATAATAGGCAGGTTCTTAAACTTTGGATTTTTACGTATTTGCTGCATTGTTTCAAAGCCATCCATTATCGGCATCATAATATCCATCAATACAATATCTACCAGAGGGAGTTCTTCGAGTAAAGCAAGCGCCTTTATTCCGTTTTCGGCCTTGTATACCACCATATTATTTTGCTCCAGCACTTTGGTAATGGCAAAAACATTCCGCATATCATCATCTACCACAAGCACTTTTTTGTCTCTAAAAACCCGATCCTTATCGTATAAATTCGTGATAATATGCTTTTGCCTTTCGGGAAGGTTTTCGATGACCCGGTGAAGAAAAAGCGCAGATTCGTCCAGCAAGCGTTCTTCCGACTTAACCCCTTTAACAATAATTGAACCGGTGAAATGCTGTAACTGCATATTCTCTTCGCTCGATAATTCACGACCAGTATAAATAATTACCGGAGGTACCTTAATGTTTTCCCTTTCGAGGTTTTCAAGCAATTCAAATCCCGAAATATCTGGCAAGCCCAAATCGAGGACAACACAATCGAAATGACTCTCAACTATTAAATTTTTAGCTTCTTTCCCCGATTTCGCAACGGTAATCCGTAGGCCCTCCTGACCAATAACCTTTTTAATTGTTTGACGCATATTTTCATCGTCTTCCACTATCAGTAATTCCTTTACCTTGCGATTGGCAAATTGTTGAATTTGCGAAAAAGCACTTTCAAGTTCTTCGGCTTTAATTGGTTTTGTAAGAAAGCCAATCGCACCCTTGCGGTACGCTTCGGAATTTGATTCATATGCGGTCATCATATGCACCGGAACGTGCCGCGTTTTGGAATTACTTTTGAGACTTTCCAAGACCTTCCACCCATCAATTCCTGGTAAATTAATATCCAAAATAATGGCTGTAGGCTGATATTTTTCGACCAGTTGCAACCCTTCTTCTCCAAATGGGGAGGCAATACAATTAAATCCCTTACGATGGCACTGATCGATCAGAACTTTTACAAACGACGCATCGTCTTCAATAATTACCAGAACAGGTTTGCTGTTATCGCTATTATTGCGGTCATCCGCAGGATAGTTTGCCGGCCGGATTAACCTTTCCGGAGGTACTGCTATGCTTTTCTTAGGAGAGGGATGTTCTGGTTTTTTGGGTTCTACTGGCTTATTGACTAGCTCGCTAAGGCAATTACAGGGTAATAATAACGTAAAAATGGAACCTTCGCCTTTACTGCTCTTTAAAAGTAGCTTACCTCCCAACAGTTTTCCAAGCTCCCGCGAAATAGACAATCCCAAACCGGTTCCTCCATACTTCCGCGATATTCCTCCTTCGGCCTGCTGAAAAGCCTCAAATACTTTCTGCTGCATTTCGTGGGCAATTCCAATTCCGGTATCGATAACATCAAAAGCAATGGCATCTTCAAAAAACAGCTCATTATCCTTTAATACCTGGTTGTCGGGTCTATAAACCAATAACGAAACTTTACCTTCTTCGGTAAACTTTAAGGCATTCGATACTAAATTCCGAAGTATTTGCTCCAATCGTTTTACGTCTGTTCTCATTTTTTTAGGAGTTCCATCTTCTATAGTACTTTCAAATGCAATTCCTTTCTCCTGAAATAGTTTCCGAAAGAGCAATTCTAAGCTTCCTACCAATTCAGTTAACTCTATTTCGGCAGTTTGAACCTCCATTTTCCCCGATTCGATTTTTGAAAGATCCAGTATTTCGTTTATGAGGTTTAGTAAATCGTTTCCGCTTTTATAGATGATTGATGCCGATTCGAGCTGGTCATCCGAAAGATTTCCATCCCGGTTATTCATAAAATCCTGCGATAAAATCAGCAAACTATTCAGTGGCGTACGAAGTTCGTGCGACATATTGGCTAAAAACTCCGACTTATATTTACTGGTAAGTTCGAGTTCCTGTGCCTTCATCTCAATTTCGTTACGCGCCTTGTTCAATTCATCGTTTTGCTCTATCAGCTTGTTTTGTTGAACCTGTAGGTTCTTCGAATTCCCTTCCAATTCTTCATTTATTACACGAAGCTCTTCCTGTTGCGTTTGCAAATGTTCTTCGCTCCGCTTTAATGCCTTTGTTTGTTCTTCGAGCTCAACGTTTGTCTGAAGGATCTCGTTTTGTTTTAGTTGCAGCAAATCCGACTGTTCCTGGGTTTGTTTCAGGAGCTTTTTCATTTCGGAGCGATTTATAGCGGAGTTAAACCCGATTGCTAAACTTTCGAGTGACCGGTGCAAAAATTCCATTTCGCCTTTATTGAATTCCACAAATTTCCCCAATTCAATAACGCCCAATGTTATTCCCTGAAACACAAATGGCAGCACAAATAGTTGGCTTGGTTTTGCTTCCCCAAGTGCTGAATTTATTTGAATATAATCATCCGGAACATTCGATACAATAATCATTTCTTTTTCAAGAGCTGCCTGGCCAATTATTCCCTCTCCCGGTTTAAATATATTATTGAGCGATTTACGATGTAAAAAGGCAAAACTGCCCATCAGTTTAAAAACATCCTCTTCTCTGGAGTGGAGGTAAATTGCGCCAATTTTTGCATTTAAGTATCTGCAAAGAAACGTAATAACACTTTTTGAAAGATCGCTCAAATCCAAATCGCCGTGCATGGATTTATGAAGCTCGTTCAGTCCGGTTTTTATCCAGTTTTGCCGCTCAGCTTCTTCTGACATATCCCGCAGCGACTGGGTCATCTTATTAATAGAAATTGCCAGTTCATCATTAGTAGAGCGAGGCTCAAGGTAACCCGAATAATCACCGTTTGATATAAGCCTTGCCTGATGTACAATTTCCCTTAAACTAACAACCATCTTATTAACAGTAACTCCCAATTTATCATTTTCCGAACGAATAGGAACATCGGCTTGAAAATTTCCGTTCGAAACCATAACGGCTTGGTCGATAACCCTGCTCGAATTTTCTATAATCTGGTTAATTGAATGCGCCAGTTCGTCGTTCTCACTATTGGGTTTTACACGGGTATTAAATTCGCCATTGGCAATTTTATGAGCAACACCAGCCTTATTTACCAAATCGTTTTGAAATTCGACTAACGACAATGCCAGTTCTCCAAGTTCATCGCCCGATTCAACATCTATTTGCTTCGAAAAACTACCCATTTTCAGATATTGGATGTTTATCATCAGCTTTTTTAAAGGATTAGTAATGGCCCGAATAATCAAAAATGCTATAACTATTGAAACTAGGACTATAAAAACAAAAATTAGTATTGTAATAAGAAATGCTTGATTGCTTTTTTTAACCGAATTCAGGTAAAAAGTATCAGCTTTATTCATAGCAAAAATCCGAATACCCAATATTTGATTATCGAGCTTTTCCAAACAAGGAATTATCTCCTTTGCGATTTGAAGATTAGCCTCCTCGAAATCGGATTTTTGCAACGCTTTCTTAAGACTTTGTTTGAGGATTAAATATTCGGAGAATGTATTTTGAGCGGTTCTCACCTCGTCTTTGGTACCCAAATACCGATCTTCGACAACGGCAAAGCTCCTTTGGATTTCAACTTCCAGGCTGTCAATTATACCTTTTCGATCTAATAAATATTCTTTTGCTTGATTCTGATCGAATTGAGCTAAATTTAACCGAATCAACAACGAATTTGCCCTTATTTCTCTTACATGATTACTAACTTGAAACGGATGATTATATAAATTATACGTTTCCTTCCATAGCAGGCGCATTTCGTACAACGAAAAAACAGCCAGAACGAAGGTAAAAATGACTAATACAGTAAATCCGAGGTTAAGCTTTCTTCCAATTTTAAGGTTACTGAATACCATAATCTACTTGTTTAATGAAGCTTTTGTAGCCTTTTAAACAAATTTACCTTTATTTAAACTGACAAACAATTGGAAACAGGTGAGATAGCTTGACGGTATGGGTGATATAAATCACCCATAGATAACTCTCCATATTTAGCGAGTGAGAATGTGTTTTTATCCGGAAATCAATTTGAGTTGGCAATAACCGCAGTTGTATGTTTACATGCTGAAATGGCCCGGAAGCTTTTCGCTACCTATTGATAATCGTATGAGCTCTTCCGTTTATCGTACTTAATGTCTTTCAGCATTGCCGATCTGACATTAATCTGAAAACTGTAAAACTTGGTGGTACCAAAAGGAGAACAGTTAAAACTCATAACCCAGCAATGTAAATCGCGCTCCATGCCAATGGTGGTATAGCTAAACTCTTTCGCTTTAAAATCGTACCCCGACGTAAAATTAATTTTCCATTTTGGGGTAAGGCTCAAATCGCCGTTAAAACGAAGCGACTGAATAAATTCTGATTTATCGAATTGTCGGGTATACGAGAAATCGTAATCGATACTAAAGCTCCAGGGAATATCAAAATAATCGTATTCGTTCACTATCCCCGGTTTGTTCTTTTCGGTTTCCTTTTTATCGCCCTGTTTCGATTTAAATTGGTATCCGGTTGAAACGGACAAAGAGGTTAGCCGCCCAATTTTTCCGGTACGTTTGAATTCAAAATCGTTCACCCTGCTATAAGTCTCACGTCCGTTTAAAATGGTCTTTTCGTACCCATATAAATCCATCGAACCCGACACATTAATGGTCATTTCTTTGTAGATAGGTGTGCTTGCGCTGATCGAAACCGGGCGCCATCCCATCGAGTCGGCAAAAATATCGTACGATGTTCCAAAACTCAAATTATCAATAATTTTTATTTTTCGGGTTCCTGTAACGGTATCTTTAGCCGACTTCACCTTCATCTCTATATTATTGAAAGCCGATAAAGTTAAAGAACCACTTTTGGTATTGGTTGAAGCTGGCGTGCCGTAAATGTTTTTTTCGAACATAGAATATTTCACATACTTATCCTGCGAATTTTTATATAGGCGGTAATAATCGGGGGCGAGACCTTTTAAACTGGGAACAAAGCTCACACTGGCCGACGGTTTGAATACATGCCTTATCGCCTGAATTTTCGAAGTTTTCTTAAAATTAAACATCCCATAAACGGTAGGTTGTGCCGAAAGGGATAACGATGGCGAAAACCCATGGGCATACTGCAGTTTTTGCAGGGTGCGTTCTTTTGAATAGCTTAAATACATCGTATCGTTCTCCTCGTCGTAATAAAATTTGGCGGCATCGTCCCTTACAATGTACTTGTTATAAACCATACCACTATAACTCAGCGAAGGAGATAAATTCAGGTTGACCTTTTTCCAAATTTTAAAACTTGTCCCAAACGGAATGGAATGCTTAAAGCCGCTAACCATGTTTTCAAGGGTTTTAGGTGTAAACAGGGAATCCTCATGCGCTTCTATCCTGTTTTCGAGACTTGAGGTATAACTGATAGCAAAATCGTCGTACCATTTCCCGCTGCTTCCATTCTTTCCCCGGAATAAATAAATGCGGTTCACATTAAAAGCTACCGACGGTAAGGTCAAACTAACTTTTTCTGTATTGCTGTTCTGGCTATGGCGTAGGTTTACCGAAAGGTTTACAGGGCTGTTATTCGGCCAGCTTTTGCTAAAACTAATACTCGACTGCTTTTGGTTGTTAAGCAATTTTTTTGCATCTGTATAACTGTGATTTTGATCAAATTTCGTACTACTATAGTTTACATTGGCCGAAAACCGCTGGTATGGATTTGCCTGTGCTGCCTGCGAGTGGTTCCACTGGATCGAAAAATCGGTCGACTTTAGCTGATTTTTCTCATCCTCCCCTAATTTGTTTTGTTTGTATTGTAAATTAAACCCGCCGTTATATTTATACCGTTTTGTATAGCGCGATGCTCCAGCTATTCCCCAGGAACCTTTCGAATAAATTTCGCTGGTAAGGCTTAAATCGAAATAATCGCTGAGTGCAAAATAATAGCCGCCCCCCCGTAAAAAGAATCCCCGCTGGGATTCTTCCCCATACGTAGGTATCAATATTCCGGAGGCATTGCTCTCTTTTTTACTGGGGAAAAAACCAAAAGGGATCCCAATTGGCAAAGGAATATCTTCCATCACAATATATGCTGGTCCCGAAACAATTTGATCGCCTGGTTTCATTACTGCTTTCGAAAGTGCCAGATAGAAATGAGGATGTTCTTCGTTATCGCAGGTGGTATATTTGCCATGAATCAGTGTGATATCCCCATTTGCCTGCCGTTTCGTTTTTTCGGCATGTAAAAAACCGCCATCCTGATCCGAAACAATGTCGTGTATTACCCCTTTTTTTGATTTAAAATTATACGAAAGGTCTTTTGCATCGAACTCCTCTGATCCTTGCTTAAAGTGAGGTTTCCCAATATATTGGCCCGTCGAATCGTTCACCCCAACCGCAAAAACCACATTTTTCTCCATGTCGAAATCAACCCGCTCCGAATTTAATTCGACATTACCATATTTAATACTCGAATTTTTGTACATGTAAATTCGTTTGGAGCCAAGCGAAAACCGAATAGAATCATCGGCCTGATAATCGACTTTCGAATCAAACGGCTGGTCTTTCTTTTTCAGGCTAAGGGAATCGATTTTCACGGAATCTTTCAAAATCAATGCGGTATCAGGGCGATTCTCCTCCTGCCCCTTTAACGAAGAGCAATAAAAACTAATAATGAATAGCGCTATTATATGGTATGGTAAATATTTGAACAATTTTATACTATTTTTGTGACAGTTTTAAAAAAACAAGACCCCAAAACTAATCAAAAATCTTTTAGCAACGAATGTTTGGATTATCATATAAATTATTTGCAGTAACAAGTAATATACGTACTTCCCTATTATTTATTATTGTAACCTGTATTAATTTTTCTGTTGTTATTGGCCAATCGGAAGCTAAAAACAGAATAAATTGTGTTGTAATAGATGCTGGCCATGGCGGAAAAGATCCCGGAGCCAAAGGCAGTAAACATTACGAAAAAGATATTGTACTTTCAGTTGCATTAAAATTGGGCGATTACATTAAAAACAATATGCCCGACGTTAAAGTAATATTTACCCGCGATAGCGATGTATTTATTCCTCTGCACGAACGTGCGGAGATTGCCAACAAAAATCAGGCCGATGTATTTATCTCGATCCATTGCAATTCGAATCCCAATAAAAACCCGTTTGGAGCCGAAACATTTGTAATGGGTTTGACAAAAACAGCCGACAATTTAGAAGTTGCCAAGTTCGAAAACTCGGTAATTTTGAAAGAAGATAATTTTTCTTCAAAATACGAAGGATTTGATAATTCGCCCGAGGCATATATTATGCTTTCTCTGATGCAAAATACACATATCGACCAAAGCCTGACCTTAGCATCGTATGTTCAAAGTCAATTTAAAGAAAAGGCAAACCGGTTCGACCGGGGAGTAAAACAAGCAGGTTTTTTGGTACTTTGGAAAACTGCTATGCCTAGTATTCTGATTGAAACCGGTTTTTTATCTAATTTGGAGGAAGAACGGTATTTAGCGTCTTCTCAAGGTCAGGATTATCTGGCATCGTCTATCTACAGGGCATTTCGCGACTATAAAAATGTCATCGAAAATCGAAGTATTTATGTTTTAAGCCGTAATAATCCCGGGACAGCAAGCACCTCTGACAGTTTTACTACTAATCCGGAGCCAATTGCAGTCCAACCGGAAAACAATCCGGTATATTATATGGTACAAATAAGTTCTTCGAAGAAAAAAATTCCATTAAATGCCAAGGGGTTTAAAGGCATTAAAAACATAGAAGAACACAAATCGACAGATAATTATAAATATACCGTTGGCCGAAAAACCAATTATAACGACATCGTCGAATTCTCTAAAACAATTAAGAATACTTTTCCCGATGCATTTATTGTTGCATTGAAAGATGGGAAAATAGTTCCCGCAAAAAAAGTATTAAATGAAATAAAGAATTAATTTAGCAACTTCATTAAATTGCTTTATACAAATTATATAGCCCTGATAATGAATTTAATGAAAGAGCTCTAGACAGAGATGAACTATTTTATTAACGAAGGAAAAAAAAAGAAAAGGTTGTTGTTTCGTGCAAATAAGCTCCACGCAAACAATTAATTATAAAAATATAATCACGTGAAAATCCGAAAAGAAGTAAAAATTGGTTTTGTAGTAGCCGCAGTAATAGCAGTTTCATTATGGGGGTTTAATTTCCTGAAAGGAAAGAATATATTTACTGTAAGCAAACAGTTTTATGCTGTTTTCAACAATATTGGTGGCCTTCAGGAATCTAGTATTGTTAGTGCAAACGGGTACACTATCGGCCAGGTCTCCGAAATAAAATTCATACATGGCACTATTTCTAAAATTGTGGTGGAAATTTCTATTGACAGAGAGTTCGATATTCCAAATAATTCCATTGTTGAAATATACAGTACCGACTTTATGGGCTCCAAAGCTGTTAACATGATTTTGGGAAGCTCAGATGTCCTCTCCCACGAAAACGATACTTTGGTTGGGAAATTTGATGGAGACATAAGTGTGTTGGTTACAAAAAAGCTCCTTCCAATAAAAGAAAAATCCGAACGCCTTATTGAATCTATCGATTCGGTTATGACCATTATTAAAAACACATTTACCCCAGAAACTCAGGATAATATTAAAAAGGGAGTTGCTTCTTTAGAACAGCTCATTGTTACCCAACGAGTGAGGGTTGCCATTATCATGCAAAATCTGGAAGACATTACCAATAATTTAAAACAAAGCAACGGACAAATTACAAATACCCTCAATAACTTATCCAGTTTCTCGGATTCAATTGCACATTCCGATCTCAAAATGGCCATTCGAAACGCCAACATTGCAATTACAGAAACAAATATCTTAATGAAAAAACTTAATAATAATCAAGGATCTATTGGGAAATTAGTAAACGACGATTCTATTTATTATTCATTAGGAAGCACTTTAAATAATTTAGACAGTTTATTAGTAGATGTTAAGGAGAATCCTAAAAAATACGTC